>CAMATI010000282.1 GCA_945861095.1 Asaia bogorensis
CCAAAGGTTTGCGGCACGGCTTCGGCGTGGCGGCGGTGTCCGCCGGCATCCCGCTCAACATGGTACAGAAGTGGCTGGGGCACGCCCAGCTCAGCACCACCGCGATCTACGCCGACGCCGTCGGCGCGGAAGAGCAGAGCATCGCCGCGAGGATGTGGTGAGCCTGTGCAGCGGCGCCAATCATAGCCGACGCACCGATCGACAATAGAGCGACCTGCCCATGTGTAACCTGTATTCCGTCACGACGAACCAGGAAGCAATCCGGCGGCTGTTCAGCATCGACCAGGACCGCACCGGCAATCTGGCGTTGTTCCCAGGGGTGTACCCGGACTATGCCGCGCCCATCGTTCGGACTTCTCCGGAAGGACGCGAACTGACCTTGGCGCGGTGGGGCATGCCCACACCGCCGAAGTTCCTCGAAGGCAAGAAATCCGACTCCGGCGTCACTAATGTCCGCAACGCAAAATCCTCCCACTGGCGACGGTGGTTGGGCGTCGAGAGTCGGTGTCTCGTCCCCTTCACCAGCTTCGCGGAGCCGGACAATGGCACCTATGGCGGCCGCGCACCCGTGTGGTTTGCATTCGACGAGAGCCGCCCGCTGGCATGCTTCGCCGGGATATGGACCCGGTGGACATCCGTGCGGAAGGTGAAGGAAGGCGAGACGACGAACGACCTCTTCGCGTTCCTGACGATCAACCCGAATGCCGAGGTAGGAGCGATCCATCCCAAGGCGATGCCGGTGATCCTGCGGACGCCCGACGAAAGGAACGCCTGGATGACCGCGCCGGCGGCCGAGGCGTTGAAACTGCAGCGACCGCTCCCGGATGGCTCACTGCGGATCGTCGGGCAGGGAATGAAGCAGGACATGGTGCCTTCACCGGCTTCCGACCCTGACATCAAGCTCTTGTAGCAGGCGCTATCACGCCATCCGCTTCCGGGCCCGGTCGAGCACCACGATCTCTCGCACCCGCTGGTGGTTGCTGCCGTAGGTGGAGGTTTTCGCAAGGATGACCCGCTTGGGCACGCCCGTGCACCTTCGTCCGTCGGACATCCCGGAGCAGCGCAGGCGCCGGATCAGGTCAGCCCCGCCCACAGAATCGCCATACCGTTCGATGAAGGCCGGGATCGGCACCACAACATGACGCCGGCATTGCGCGCATTGGATATCGAGGATCCATTTCCGCAGATGGCCGATCGGTGTGGCGGGTACCGGATCGGCGTCGAAGGACGGTTCCGGCATGGATCACCGCCCGGGTTCTGATCCGCCATGACGCACCACCCTGAAGCCGGCGCCATGAAGCTCCGCCACCAGATACTCGGCGCAGATGCCGCACAGAAACAGGTCGGCGGTTCGAGGGAGACGGCCAGACCGGGCCATTGCTAGACGCAGGGTCTCGGCCAGTTCCTCATCGGAGACGGGCACTGACGGAAGCTGAAAGAGGGCTGCTTGCGGCATGAAACGAACATAAAGAGAACATACCAGGGAGTCGAGTCGTGAACGGAGGTAGATTGGGCAGCTTCCCAGCGCCAACAGGCTTTGGGCAGAATCCGCCGGTTCTGACGGGTGGAGAACGCGCCGGCGCCGGGCCGCTCGCTTCGACCTCTCCCTTATCGAGGGAGTGCTCTGGCTCTCGAATTTTGCCCCCTCCGCCCGTCCATGCCTGCCCTGAAGGACATTTCTATGTGACGAGATCATCGAAATAGCCGAGACGTACTCTTTGACGTCTATCACATCTTGTAATGTTATGATTTAGCAATATATAGATATGGCAGACATCATGGTCTGCCCCCGTCCCACAACTCTATGGAGCCCGCCCGGACAGTTTCCCGGATGGGCCCGTTGTGCATCACGCCGTCTGCGACCGGTGATCCACCGGTTCGGGGGAAAAGCGGGCAGACCCGTTTCCCGAAAGGCGAAACCATGACCAACCCCCTTCAAACCTTGCCCCCCGCCGATCAGCGCACAGCCCTTCTCGCCGAAGCCCGGCGGGAGATCCTGCGCGCCCTGCTGCGGCGGGAGGGCGTCACCCTGACCGAACTCGCGCGACGCGCGGGGATCCGCCGGGTGAACCTGCTTTGCAATTTCATGGCGGGGCGTACCTCGTCTCTCAGCGTCAACACGCTGGCCCGCATCAAGGAGGCCTTCCCACACACGGATCTCATGGCCTTCATCCTGCCGCCGGGCCACAGCCTGCTGGATCGCCCGGCGTTGGACGCCGTGTCCGCGGACCAGGAAGCCGATGCGCCAGGGGGGGATGGCGGCTATCCCCGCCTGCCCTCCCCCGCCTCGGTAGACCTGACGATCCGCTCGCCAGAACCGGACCAGATGCTTGTGACCGTCGATCCCCTCGTGGATCGTCTGCACCAGCTGGAGCAAGAGAACCAACTCCTGAAGCACCTGCTGGCCAGCGCCTGGACGCGATCCGGCGCCTGAGGCCCTGCCTGACGCTCACGCCCACGCCAAAATCCCCCGAGGTGACCGACTCGGGGGATTTTGTGTTCTGGCCCTTGATCAAAATGCGGCGGGCGGCATTGCCGGATTCCCCAGCATCCGCAACACGGACACAATCTGGCCCAGAAGGACTGAATAGTTATATATTGCAGTTATTATAATAAAATTCGGAGAATATTGGATAGTACTAAAGTATGTTGATGCAGGAATCGCAATACGTATTGCAATATACACTGAGTGCACTATATGTAATAGGCAGACATTATTATGGTCCGCCTTCCCTCATGACGGGCACGGGCACACTCCCGGCCTGCCACCCAGGTCTGCACCCGCCGCTCACATGGCGGACGAGGGGTGGCGCGACCAGAAGGACTTTCCATGACACAGACACCATCCTCCCCGGGGGTTGACCCGGCCGGCACGACCGCGTCCCAGACTCAAGCCCGGGAATCCGTGCGTGCCCTCGAAGCCCGCCTGCGTCAGGCCATCGACAGCCTGAACATCGCCCTCGAGTCCGCCAACCTGGCCATCGAGATGGTCAAGGAGGCACCGGACAAGGCGACATACGCGCGGCTGGAACCCGCCCAGGTCCTGGAGACCTGGCGCGTCAACAACCTGATCATGGCCGAGGTCATCGACAATCTCTACTATCAGGGACGCCAGAGCCTTGGCGTCTTCAAGGAGATGCTCATCCCCGAGTGAAGCAATCCGGTTCGCTCATGCGAACCACTACCCCCGAAACCCGCTCCGGTGGGTCGCCGGCAAGATGCCGGCCTGAGAGCCCCCTCCCCCATTCCGGCATCGCCCGATCGCCCACCCGCACCGCGGCCGGCATCAGCGGAAGGCGCCCCTGGACCCCCACGTCGAACGATCGTTCCGACGGTCCCCGGGGAGGAAGCCTCTCCTGATCATTGATGTACGCCGATACCGGTCAGCCGCCGGAATGCAGCCCGGACCTGGGCCGATCAAACCCTGTCGCCCTTCGCGCGCCCCGCCACACCAGATGACCTCATCACAAACTCCTTATTTGTCACACGGGTGGAGGCAAACGCGCCGCCTTTCCAGGCGAGCGGGTGACACGATCTGCCGGCCGACACGGACGCCCTTGGCGGAATTACCGCACCCGGCCGCCATCGGCCCATCAAGACCAAGCCCCACGGTATCCGCCGTGGGGCTTTTTGCGTCTCACGCGCCCCAACCCGCTTTGCCAGCATTGTCGTCGGATACGAGAGGGCAAGATTCTATCCGGAGAGATCGCGTGATGGTGCCGATCGGGAGAGATGCCTGTTCCCTGCTGTAGAACCGAATCTTGATCGTTCGACCGCCTCCCACCAGGATGCATGGCTACAAGGATTTGCATGTGATGGACTACGAACTGCTCTGCAGCCGGTTCCTTGGTAATCAGGATCTGGCACCGATCCTCAAAAACATCTGTGAGCTCACCCGAAAGTATAAGGCCGACCGCTTGCCAGAGGGTGGGGTCAGCCAGCGCAAGGCCGACCTGATCAGCGCCGCCAAGCGGGCGCAGGGGTTGCGCAATGCGCTCGGCAAACTCGATCAGCGTGTGCTTGTGGAGGCCATGGGGAATCCGCGCGGGGAGCCAATCCTGTCTCCAGATACGCCTCCGCCCGGCGCAATCGCGAACCTGCCATTCGAGCCACCCGCACTGCCATCAGTGTATCGGTCTTATCTGTACATCCATCTCGCGGAGTTGGACGGTTTCATGGCGAGACTGGAGAGGATCGCGACGGCTCTCAATGCTGCCAGTCAGACCCTGCCCATCGCCAGGGGACGACCGCCAACCCGGGATCCTCTTGTTTTCGCCATGGAAGCATTGGCCGAACTGTGGAGAAGGACCCATGATGAGCAACCCAAATACAGTTTCAAACAAAATCAGTTTGGCGATTTCGCCCTTACTCTGCTGGGATCCAATGGCCTGAAATTCGAGGATAAGGCCGTTCGCACCGCGGTGCGGAACGTACTATTGACGAGCAGTTGAACGGCATGGCGGTCGCAATGACCCGGGCATAGAGCTATCTCTCCGTCGAAAATAGCCGATTTAACGCAGCCGATGATCATTGGCGCACGCCATCGGCAAATTTATGCCTTGCCCATGCCCGAAACACCCCGCAACCCGCAACCGTCGACACGCTCACCGAAGCACAGGGAAGCATGCCAGACGGCAGATCGCCGCAAGCGTTCACGCCTCAAACTGAACGACGCCGCACGACCGGTGATGGAGCCGGAAGACGGTCCTTCCCACCGAATTGCCGCTGCGGCTCGCCTGGCGTCCGACTTTCTTTGGTCCGACCTGCCTCCGGGACCTGCTGCCCAAGAGCTAGCGGCACCCCCCCTCCCCCGGTTTGTCACGATTTCCGCTCTCGCTGCGGCCCTTGGCGTCCACGAACGGACCGTCCGCCGTGGGATTAAAAAAGGCCTGATCCGGACCGCGCCACTCGGCGGGCGGCTGGTCAGAATTCCCGCACATGAGGTCGACCGGCTGATCGCCGGGGAGCCCTTACCGGCGCCGGGAGGCCGCAAGGAAGATCAAAGTGTTACGGACATTAATGACTAGGGTTATAAAGTAATGCTCTTCATAACCACTTGACTGTTGTCCTAAATGTCCGCCAGTGTCCAGTAATATCATAGAGGAAAAACCCGTGACTCAGACCGCCTTCGCGTTCGCCTTTCCGGACCAGCCCCCGCCAGCTATCGCGCTGCCGCCGCCCCGTCAGGCTCCAGCTCAGAGGGCTCGCTCTCCCGCGCCGCCTCGGGAGAGGAAGTCCAAACTCCCGGCGAGAACGGCCCGCCCCGGTGCCGAGGTCAAAACCCTGGCCGATGCGGTTGCCTATGTGACGTCTCGTACCGACTGGTCAAAATCGGTGCGAGATGTGCTCGCCAGCAATGTCCGCCGGATGGGCTGGGTCCTCGCCATCGTCCGCGCCCGGGCCGATCCGGGCTATATCCTGCCCGAGCGCAGCAAACTCGATCTCACGACGATTGCGTTCAACATTCCCTGGATCAACCAGTGTCTGGGGGACGTGTCGTATGGAGCCGCGGGCTTTCGGCAGGAGAGAACCTTTCGCACCGTCAAGTCAGGATTCAGGCGGATCTGCAGGGAATTGGGCAAGGTTCTCCCTCATGAGGCCGCCGATCTACCCCCCGGTGATCGTTTCACGGCTTTCATTGATGCCACGACGTCTTGGGGGCGTCCCGCGGCACGCCGTTTCGCCGCCTGGTGTCGCGACAACGGGCTGGCTCCGGAGGCCGTCACCGGCGAGACCCTGGCCCGGTACGCGGCCTTCCTCGAGCAGAATCATTTCGCAAAGCGGATTGACCGCATCGTGCCGCACCTCACCCGGGTATGGACGGCAACCGCAGCCGCAAATCCCGACTGGCCACAAGCGAAACTCGTCCTTCCCGGTCACCGACCGCCGCCCAATCCGCCGATCTCAAGCTATCCGGTCTCATTTCAGGAAGAGGTTGCGGCTCTGATCCGTCGAATGGACGGCACGGACACTCAAACCAGATATCGCCGCATCGGCAAGAAGAAACCGCTTCGACCGGCGACGATCAAAACCCGCCTGACCTGTATCCGCGGCGCCGCGGGGGCCCTTGTCGCAACCGGCACAGACCCGCAGTCCATTACCGGCTTGAAGGATCTGGTGACCGAGAAGGCGGCCGAGCGCATTGTAACCTTCTACTGGGACAAGACCGAGCGACATCGCGCGAGCCTGCCCGAAGCAAAGCGCCAGGATTTTGAGGGGGGCTGCAGTGCCAATCTCGATGGGATCTGTTCCACCCTCATCATCATTGCCCAGCATTACTGCAAGATCCCGATCCCGCCCGAGGATCTGCGCGAACAGCCCGAGGATCTGCGCAAACAGCTCGAGGATCTGCGCAAACAGCTCGAGGATGATCTGCGTAGACTGAAAGAGCTTTCCGCCGACGTCCGCAGCCCCAAGCTGGGCCGACCGACCCGAAAGAACCGGGATCGGTTGCGACTGCTGTTCGACGACCGGCGCAATCTTACCGAACTCATGCTCCTGCCGCGAAAACTGATGCGCGAAGCGCTCGAGATGCTCGACTGGCTTGAGCAGGACAAGAAGCATCTCACGGCCAAACAGGTTCAGGCGAGACTCTACCAGGCGGCGCGAAAGGCGCGCACCGCGATCCTGATCGGCATTTTGTGCCGAATTCCCCTCCGGATCAAGAATCTTGCCTCCATTCGGATCGGGATCAATCTGAAGTTCTCCGGTGCCACGTCCGACGTGGTCACCCTCGCCTTTGAGGCGTTTGAAACCAAGAATTGGTTCGCTCTCGAGTTCTCCGTAGGCGCTCGTCTGGTGGAGATGCTGCGGGTCTATATCGACAAGTTCCTGCCGATCCTGGAGGGCGGCCGCACCGATATCGGGCCGCATCGCTGGCTGTTTCCCGCGGGAGAGGAGGGCCGATCCGGCCCGCTCTCGATCGAGACGACCAGAACCAGCATCGAGACTGCGATCTACGAAAGGGTCGGGGTCCGGATCAATCCGCATCTGTTCCGCGCCATCGCCGTCCGGCTCTGTCTGGAGCATTCGCCGGGTGCCCTTGAATTCTGCCGCCTGCTGCTCGGCGACAAGACCCTGCAGATCGTCCTGGCTCATTATGCCGCGTTGGAGGCGAAGGAGGCGGCGCGCCATCAGGACCAGCTGGTGGACAGGGAAGAAGACCGGCTCAGCCAATTGGCGACCTCACGCGCCAAGCCTGGCCGCCGCACAGGAGGTGTGAGATGACTGCCACCCCGCTGCCCAAAAACGTCAATCATGCGCTGAGGCTTGCTGACTGGCCTCCCGTCGACGCCTTGGCCTGGGCTCAGGCCCTAAAGCATGCGAACGGCCCGTTCCGGAAATATGGCGGAGGACGGCGGCGTAGTTCCTACACCTTTGAAAAATATGCCCAGGGTTACGGCATGTGGCTCCGCTATCTCAAGGACACGGATGAGTTGGATCCCGCCGCCGCGGCCGCGGATCGGGTGACCCTGGAACGGATCGATGGCTACTTCGTGCATCTCGAGGAGCGCGGCAACGGCGATTATACGATCGTCGGGCGGTTCGAGGAACTACGCGGTGCCTTGCAACTCATAGCACCAGAGCGGGATTTCGGGTTCGTCACACGACCGGAAGGGGTCTCGATCCGTCAGATGCTGGACATGAGCCGGCGCGCCCTCTTCGTGCCGGACGCCCGCCATAACGAACTCTGGGCCGAAGACCTGTATCACGAAGCCCTGACATTGCCGGTACCGTCACGCCGGCAGATCCTGATGCGGGACGCCGCCATGATCGGCGTTCTCGCGGGCAGATCTCCGAGAGCGCGCGCCCTAATGGAATGCCGCCTCGGTTCGCACCTCAAGCGCACTGCTGAGGGATGGGACCTGGTACAGGACACGTCGATCACCAAGGAGCGCAATATCGTGGAACTGCCGCTCAGTCCGCGGGTCAGTCGTATTCTTGAGCGCTATGTCACCGTTGAACGCAATGAACTCTTGGGGGGCCGGGAGAGTGACGCCCCCTGGATCACGGAGAAGGGCGAACCCCTGGGGCGGAAGGGTATGGAATACATGATCGCCTTCCGTTCAAAGCAGCGTTATGGCGTCAGATTTGGGCCACACCGGTTCAGGGCCAGTTTGCCCACCACCCGCGCCGTCGTCGCCGGGGACCGGCCTCTCGATGGTCCCCTCATACTGGGGCATGGCCCAGAGATGACCTTGAAAAGTTACACGCGCGCCAACAACCTGGCCGCCTCCCGCAACCATGACGCCGATGTGACAGCCATTGAGGACGCGGCGCGAAAGCTTCTCGGCCCCGACTGGGACAAACCGCTACACCAGGAGCCGGATCCGGCTCCTGTGTCGATACCGAGGAACCGCCGTAAACCACCGAAGCCATCGAAACAGCCCGATCTCTTCGACTGAGGGTCATCGGGTCTGGCAGACACCCGACGGTTGAAACCATCGGCTGCCGGATGAGGGACGGGGATAACCGCTACTTCCCCCGCACCGGCACGGGGATGCCGGGGATTTTCACCTTGACCGCGCCCAGATGGTTCCGGCTTGTGAAATAGAGGGTTTTCCAGTCATCACCGCCAAACCCCACATTGGTGGTGGCGGGGGCCCCGTGCACGATGCGGC
>CAMATI010000283.1 GCA_945861095.1 Asaia bogorensis
CTTCCCGCACCGCGGCCAGCGCAACCTTCGACTTGAACTCAGGCCCGTGTTTCTTCCGTGTGTTGGTCATGTCTCACCTTCGGCCAGGCGGCCGTTCCAAGGGAAGACTCTCTCTTAGCGACCTGTCCAGTTTCCGGGGTCCACCTCAGAAAGGGTGCGGGCTTTGGCGGAAAGGAGGAAATGCTGGCTCACGTCAACCTCAACGATGTTCGTTGAGATTGGTTATATACGTTTATTTGGTGGATGGCAACGAAAATCGTTGGCGTCGTCGGAAAAATCCGCTACCTAGAATTCCATGTTGACCCCAGAGCAAAGCCGGGCCGCCAGAGGGTGGTTGGATTGGAGCCAGGACGATCTGGCGAAACGCGCGCACACGTCCCTGTCTACGGTACGGGATTTCGAGAAGGGGCGACGGGTGCCGATCAAGAACAACATGGACGCGATCAGGCTCGCTTTTGAGATGGCGGGCATGACCTTCCTGTTTCGCGGCGACACCCCATTGGGTGTGCAGTTCACGCCACCCAATGGGGCAGGAGTCTAGAACGGAATTTCGTCGTCTAGGTCGCCGCCCTTCGGTGCCTCCCAAGCGGAACGCGCCGCACGTGGTTGGCGCGACGGGGTGGGTGAGTAAGGGTAAAGGGACCTCGGGTCTTCGCCTCTGAACATTTCGCCCTTTTTGTTTAATGAGCCATAATCGCCGTTGCGAAGACCAAATGTTAACTCGTTATCAGAGAACGATATTTCTGTTACCAACACGTGGTTAGTTAGAACATCCCGAGCAAGCATGCGGAGGTCCTTCTCATCTCCATGTCGCGCTCGAAGCGTATTTAGGATGTCTTCCACCGTGTCGCGCATCTGAAGCGCAGAATCCAGCAAGCGCCGAGCGGCTTCCACCTCGGATGCAATCCCATTGGCCTGCTGATACGCCTTGATGCGATCACTGAGATCAGCCGGCAGCATCCATACTTTCCGCTCCGGGTCGCGCTCGGCCATGGTGGTCTCCGTCTGTCAGTCACGATGGACAATGTGTTGCACATCGACGCGCAGGAGGCAACCATGCTGCACCATACGCCTTGACAAGCTAAGCTACATCCAGAATACCATATGAGATGTCAGGTCGGAGGTGAGCTTGAAAGGACGAGTCGTCGGGTATTCTCGCAGGGCGTCTCCCGAGACGCTGACGCGGCTGATCGCCGTAATCCCAAAAGAGGAAGCGGAGCGCCTCGACGCATGGGGTACGGCCGCAGAAATGCCCAGCCGAACGGCAGCTATCCGGTTCTTGCTGAAAAAGGGACTGGAGGCTGTCGGGACTGCGGCGACGGAACACGCTCGCGAGGCGTGATTCCCGTCGCCGGCTAGCCGAACCCTCGTTCGACGCGAGGGGGTCATGTCATGTAAACTGGTAGGATCAATCAACGATGACGACTGATACTATAACACCCTTCGTGTTCGAAGGCGATACCATCGTGAGGGTAATCACAATCGGTGGCGTCCTTTGGTTCGTTGCGGCAGACGTTTGCCGCGCGCTTGGCATCATCAATGTCGCCGACGCTATGAGCGGACTGGACCAGGACGAAAAGGGTATCGGTAATGCCGATACCCTTGGAGGCACCCAGCAGGTCACAATTATCTCGGAGTCCGGGATGTTCTCCTTAATCTTTAGGAGCAGAAAGCCTCACGCGCTCCGATTTAGGAAGTGGGTCACATCCGACGTGTTGCCAACCATCCGCAAAACGGGCGGTTACAGCGTGGCTCGAACTCGGGTGCCGGATGCGGTCATTTTCTCACGCCGTCCGTTCGAGGAATGGTCCCCGGAGGAGTATCGTCTCAACCTCAGTGCTGTGGCTGCCGCAAGATTGACGTTTAACCACGGCACAGCCGCTTGGCTGTGGGGGCACCTCGGATTCCCAGTCCCACCGCGTCATTTGCTTCCGACCTGGTGGCAAGCGGACTTGCCGGCATCAGCGATCAGCGCGCCAAACGCATAGCGTTGGAGGATGGCCCTACACGGATTGCGTATCATACTAACGTCAACGATATTGATTTATATGATACATAATACCGGGTGATAGGTCCGTGTAGGGCCGTATCCTCAAACCCACCAAAGAATCGCATTCCAAAGGCCGCGCCTTTGGTGGGGGTCCAGGGGGCAAAGCCCCGCGCCCCGCGTGCCAACCGCAACCCCGGTTGCTATGCTCCCCGTGGGAGGACCCAACATGCAGCTCACAGACAAAATCGCCCTGGTCACCGGGGCAGGACAAGGCATCGGACGTGCCACCGCCATCGCACTGGCCGAGGCAGGCGCCCATGTCGTCGTCGTCGATATCAACGCCAAAACCGTGGAGGAAACCGCCGCCGCGGTCGGTGCCTTCCAGCGTCGCACGCTCGCCCTGAAGGCCGATGTCGGCGACGTCGCGGACATCGACCGCATCGTGCGCGAAACCATCGCCGCGTTCGGACGCATCGACATTTCGGTCAACAACGCCGGCGTCACCCGGCGCGCCGACATCATGGACCTGACCGAGCAGGACTGGGACCGCATTCACCGCGTCAATGCGAAGGGCGTGTTCTTCTGCCTGCAACGCGTGGCGCGGGAAATGATCCCGCAGCGCGAAGGCCGGATCATCAATATCGCCTCGATTGCCGGCAAGGGCTACGCGGGCACATCGAACGCCGCCTATGCGGCCAGCAAGGGCGCGGTGATCAGCCTGACCAAGACCGCCGCCCAGCAGTTGGGCAAGCACAACATCAATGTGAACTCCATCTGCCCCGGCGTCACGCGCACCGCGCTATCGCAGGACAACCTGGCCACCCGCGCCAAACAGGAAGGCGTAAGCCTGGAGGAAATGGAGCGCCGACGGGCCGACGTGATCCCCCTGAAGCGCGCCAACGATCCCGAGGACATCGCGGCGATGGCGGTGTTCCTGGCGTCCGCGGGGGCACGGAACATCACCGGCCAGTGCTACAACGTCGATGGCGGGCTCATCATGGACTGACGGGTGGGGGCGGCAGGAGGCGGGCGTCCCATTGCACGACCGCTTCGTCCGCTACCGTTATCCGATCGTAGTCCGGATGCAGCGGATTGATCACCGCGTTCTGGTCCAGGCCCTGCGTGACGATGGACGGCACCAACAGCACAACACCGGTTCGACCGCGCAGCCAGGCGTTGCCAATGTCCCGAGAGCGCGATGGCGGCAGCGCATCCCAGCCGGGAACGTCGGCGGCGGTCAGCGTGTCGACCGGTGCGTCATCCGGCACATTGATGGAAACATAGCGGAACCCGCGCGGCATCCGGCCGATATTGGCGTGCACCAGGACTTCCAGCGCGGCGCAGGCATAGGATGTCGCCGCATAGATCGCCGGCGTGCCGGGATGGTTCCAGCGGCCGCCTTTCAAGCGTGCCCCCTGGCTGCTCCAGACCGGGAACAGCGCGCTGCCGATCCGCCATAACCGCATTCAGATGGGCCGCATTCAGACCGGAAGCCCAAACGCCAGCGAATCCAACACCCGTTCCACGGCGCGCCCACCGAGTTCCGTCAGGCAGGCATCCACCGGGCGGCGCCCGTCGAGTTCCGGGTGCGGCTGCCGCATGAAGGCGCGCGCATCGTCGATGTCACCGAACACGGACACGGCATAGGCGAACAAACGCGCCAGCCGTTCGGTCTGTTCGCCCTGCGCGGGCGTGAGGGTGTCACGGCGCCCGAGACTGGATTTCGGCACGATCGCGTGAATCAGTTTGTTGGCATCCGTCGGATCGGGCCAGATGGATCGCGCCACGTCGCGCAGGGATTCTCGCGGCAAACCGCTGGTGATGGCCTGTTCCAGATGGAACGGGTTGACCTGGGGCGCCTCGCCAAATTCGAACAACCGAGGCGATCTCGGTCGAGTGATATCAGCCGCGCGAATTTTTGGTCCCATTTGGGCCTCCGGAATGGACCAAATGGACCCACGCACGCCCAATGTCAAGCCAGGTTGGGGTGCAATTCTATCGATCCGTTCTGTTGTGCCGCGGATTCGCTTGCTTCGGTCGAGCTGCCGCGGGCAGGCGGTATGGACCGATCGTCCATTCCGCCGCCGGGCCGGGCGATGGGGGCCGAGGCTCGGAAAGCCGCCTTCCAGCACCCACTCCCATCGCCTCAGGCTTCGATCCGGTTCAGATTCAGACGGTGAATTCAACCCGGGCAGAACCCAGCCCCTCGAACGTGGCGGTGCACACATCGCCCGGCTTCAGGAATTTCAATCCGGTGAACGACCCGCAGGTCACGAATTGACCGGTGCGGACTCCCCCGTGCTCCCGCCAAAGATTGACCAGGACGGTGGCAACGCCGAGCGGATCGCCGGTTGGGTGGCCGCCGTTTTGTTGGAGGACGGTCTGCCCGTTCACCGCCAGGGTGACCTTCAGCTCGCCCAGATTAAGCCCGTGCCAATCCTTCTTCGGCGTATCGTAGACGAGCGCGCCATTGCTGATGCTGTCTGCCAGCTTTTCCAGGTTGGTCACCTTGGCATCGATGGCATAGCGGCTGTGCACGACCTCGATGACCGCACAGGCATCGACCGAGGCGGATACTTCTTCGCGGGTGTAAGGGGTGTCGCGCGGCGGGAAGCTTTTGCGAAAGACGAATGCGACCTCTCCTTCGACGCCGCATTGTGGAACCGTGGCGGCGGGCAGATCGCACGGGGAGGCCAGGATCGTACCGCCGTAGATCAAACCGCGGTTCGGTTCGCCATTGGGTGGGGACATGGCCTTGAACCCGGCAATCAGCTTGCCCAGGGCCTGGCTGGTCGCATCTTGCATGGCATGGGCCTCGGCGAGGCTGGTGGGTTTCAGCTTGTCCGGCAGGCCCGAGAGCGGCTCCATCGTGCGGCGGGCCTGCACCAGGATCGCCGCCGCCTGCTCAATTTTCAGTTTGTCCATCATCTGCTTCCCCTTCGACCAGTAGCGCGCGACCACACAGGGCGGGCGGTGCTGGCCTGAACCAAGCGTCAAAACAAAAACTCAGGAGCGGTTCGGCGTGTGCCGACGCCGCTCTGGCCACAAAATGCCACGATGGGTAGGCCTCGGCCTAGCCTGCCTGAACCGCAAAACCGGCCCGACAGCAAATTGCTGGCACCATGTGCGCCATGGTGTCGGCCGGGACGCAAACCACCCGCGGTTTGGTGCTTGGATCAGACCACGGGCATGCTTGCGGGAACGCCACGTCCGCGGCCGGCGGCATCATCCGATCCGCACAAAGCGGGGTAAGATCCAGGGGGTGTTCTTGCGCGACCGACCCCATATCGGAGATCTGTATTTCGATGACATGGTGACCAGATGACCCAGTTGGACCTAGTTCGCATTCCCGGATCGCGAATCGTGGAAGTCGCGCGGATCGCGTTCGCGACTCCGGATGTCGATTTCCTCTGTTTTGGCGAGTCCGATCAGCCCAGTCCGGTGTCTGCGACGGAAGCGGGCATCGCCGCGTTGCGGGCGGGTGACACGCGTTATCCCGACGTCAGAGGGCTTCCCGCGCTCCGCTCCGCGCTGGCCGCCTACCTGTCCGACCTGCATGCCAGGCCCGTTGCGGAATCCCGGGTCCAGGTTGCCGCGTCCGGCATGGCCGCGGTGACGATCGCGCTGGCGGCCACGGTCCAGGCTGGGCACCGGGTCGTGTTGCATAGCCCCGGATGGCCCAATGTGGGCAATGCCGTACGGTTGCGCGGCGCCGAGGTCCAGGAATTGGATCTGACCATCAAGCCGGACGGGTCCTTCGCGCTGGACCTCAACCGGTTGGACGCGATGATGGCGGGCGCGCGGGCGTTCATTCTGAACTCCCCCAACAATCCAACCGGCTGGGCGGCATCGCTGGACGACCTGCATGCGATCCTGGCGATCGCCCGCAAGCACGACGCCTGGGTCATCTCCGACGAGGTCTATTCCCGGCTGGTCTATGACGGGTCCGCCGCCGCGCCGTCCTTGCTGGATGTCGCCGGACCGGACGATCGGGTCATCGTCTGCAACAGCTTTTCCAAAACCTGGATCATGACCGGCTGGCGCCTGGGCTGGCTGGTGGTTCCGGAAGGCACGCGCGATCTGTTCACCGAACTGGTCGAGGCCATTCATTCCGGCGTTGCCCCCTTCACGCAACAGGCGGGTATTGCCGCGATCGCCGATACAGCGGTCGTGGACCGGTTCCGTGCCCATTGCGCGCAGGGGCGGGGACTCGCCGGGGCCGCGCTGAGCGGTCTGAACGGCGTGCGATACGCGGCGCCGGTCGGTGCTTTTTACGCCTTTGTCGGGATCGATGGCCTGACAGACAGTCTCGATCTGGCAAAGAAACTCGTCACTCGCCACGGGGTTGCCGTTGCCCCTGGAATTGCTTTCGGTCCCGCCGGAGAAGGTAGCCTGCGCGTTTGCTTTGCTCAGTCGGCCGCGACCATGGAGCGGGCGATGCAGCGTTTGCGGGAAGGGCTGCGGGCGGAAATCGGATCGTGACCGCAATCGCGACCGGAGGCAGGGCGAAGCGGCATTGCGGGGTGTGCGCGGCGCCGGTTCCGCCGCCGTTCCAGGCGCCTCAGCCGGAGATGGCGCCCGATCTGGACATGCGCCCGGGTGAACCGGCTCGCTCGACCCTGTCGCGATGGGTGGCGGTTTGCCGATCCTGCGGGGCCGCCGCGCCCGATCTGTCCGCATTGCCCGCAACGGTTGGCGCGATCGTGCGGTCGGCCGCGTATCGGACATTGGCCGAACCTGGCGCTCCGGGCACAATGCCATTCCGCCGCTGGGCGTTGCTCTGCCAGGGGCAGGGCGATCGGCTCGGCGAGGCGGAGGCATTGTTGCAGGCCGCTTGGGCCGCGGACGATGCGGAGGCACACGATGCGGGGGCACACGATGCGGGGGCGGATGCCGCTGCGACCACGCTTCGGCAGAGAGTTGCGGCGCTGTGGGAGAACGCGGCCGACCCCCGGGTCGCACTGCGCCGCCTGGACGTATTGCGGCGGGCGGGCCAGTTCGAGGAAGCGGGGCGGTGTGCCGAGGGGATTGCCGATCATCCCCTGGACGACACGGCTCGTGCGGTTCTGGCTTTTCAGCGCGGTCGCATCGCCGCCGGGGATAGAGCCCGCCATTCGATTGGCAGTGCGCTCCCTCCGCCGGCCCACGCGCCGCATGTGACGCATGTCCGCCGAACGCCCCCGGGTCTTTGGCGGCGATTGTTCGGTCGCGGTTGAGCGTCGCTGATGGGCGGGCGGGGAGCGCGCTCGGGTTCGGCCGGCTGCGTCAGCGTCGTCGGCGACGCGCGATTCGGATCCCCAACAAGCCGGTTGCCAGAAGCGCGAGTGATGCAGGTTCGGCTACCGTAATCTGGGCGGAGAAGCTGGTTGAATCGAAGAAATATCCGCCGTTGCGGTCAACCACGAACGACAGCACCTCGTTGGCCAGGAGTTCGATCGAACCCGACGCTGTAACACTTGCGCCGTAGGTCGTGGGAATGAGCGACCGCGCGAACAGCACAGCGTCGGCGTCGTAGACGGTCACGCCGACCCCGGTCCCACCGCCATTCTGCGTGTCCACGCGCGCGAACGTGACGTTGTAGGCGTAGGATCCGGCCTCGGGCGCGGTGAAACGCACGATCGCGGCCTGCGCGTCGTCATCGCCCGGATGAAGGAACAAAGTGTCGATCGGGACCGAAACGGTGGTCGACGTCAATACGGCTCCGGTCCGGTTGGCGACGGCCAAAGGGGCATTGAACGGGCCGGACAGATACCAGCCCGGATCGTCGCCCGCGAAAAAGCTCGCGGTTGCGTTGGGCAGCGGCGTGTAGGACGTGCCGGGTGTGCCATAGCCATATCCCCAGGATCCATTGGGATTGCCGGCTGTGGAGAAGTCGGAAAAGGCATCGTAGGTGGTGGCCGACGCGGTCGCGATCCCGAATGACAACGCCAGAAACCCGGCGATTGCCGTCTTTACGAACATGCTGGCGACCCTTTGTGGCGTTTCGATCGACGATCGATGTCCAGGGAACATGACTGAAGGGTGCCGAGCAGGCAATCCGGAGAATTTTCCCAAATTCGAAGTGACTCGGCTCAGGGTCATTCGGCCAAACCGCCCTGTCTATTGTGGCAAGCCGGAGGTGGCCGGCGGCGCAATGTCCCATCAACCCGGCATAGGACAATCCTGGCAGTCGGAGACCACGCTCTTGGTCGATGCGCTGGAGCAGCGTATCGCCCGAAAGTCAGGCCGGCTTGTGGTGATGCAAGATCTGATGTCGACGGTGAGGTCTGCCGATATCCAGGGCGTCTCGGAGGCCGACGGAACACCCGTCCGTCGGGTAACCTCTGCTAACGCCCCGAGATGCGGGGCCGATGGACCGGGATGGGCGCCGGTGCGTCGTGGCCATGCATCGGACCCGTGGCAGGTCGCGATGCATGGCCGACTGAGGCGCCTCGGTGCTACCAGGCTTCCTTGCCTTTTTGCGGACGCGCCATGGCCGCCGCGGCCTTGGCCTTCTGTTCGGCTTCGTGCTTGTCGAACATCGCCTGCGCGGCGGAGGTGCGCTTTTCGGTCAGCAGGTCGCGATGGTCGGTGCACCAATCGAACGATTCGATCCGCGGACGGTTGTCGCCCGA
>CAMATI010000284.1 GCA_945861095.1 Asaia bogorensis
GAATTGCCCGCTGCTCCAGACGCCAAACATCCGCATGCCACCCACCCATTCCGGGACCGCCAGCGCGATCAGCTCATAATAGACCGGACGGCTGATCCGCGCCTCTATGCCGAACGCGCCGGCCCCATTGCGGATCAGGATATACGGAAACGGGTCGCTGGTCTGTACGTTGCGGTTGATGCGAATGGGATGGTCGGGACCGGCGGTGACGACCTGGTCGACATTGGTGCGGAACGACAGGGTCTGTTGGTGTCCGTCACCCCGCCAGTCCAGCTCCACGGCGACGAACGGCGCATCCTCGACCTCGATACGGCCGCGCTCCATCGGGGTCTGCAGCCACCAGGTGCCGTCTTCCTCTCGGCGCAGAACGCTGGCGAACAGGCAGACCAGTTCCTTCCGCGGTATGGGGCTGCCGCGATACAGCCACGTCCCATCACGCTGGATCAGAAAGGGCAAATCGCCGCATTCGATCGGTTCCCGCCGGACCTGGTTCGGGTTTGCCGGCCGTGTTGACAACCTCGGCGCAGGTTGCGGAAGGTCTATATGGCCCGGGATCAAAGTTACCGCGAGCGGGTTGGGAGCGTTTGCATCGGTCACCACTCCGTCTCCAATGGGCTGAAAATAGTTCGTCTACGACACCCGATATAGGTAGCATCCCCCAGCCGGTGAAAGTCCCTATATGACCGAGGCGGCATAATTCGCGGACCGGCCGGCGCTATGTCACCCGGTATGGCCGCCGCGCCACACGGAACGCCGGAGTGCATGATGAACCAACCGAGTATTCTGATGCCATCTGGCGACCCGAACGCGATCCTGGCGGAGGTCGAAGCGCTCGGCGCCCGGATCGCCCGCGTGCGTTCGGCGATCGGACAGGTGATCTTCGGACAGGAGGAGGTCGTCAGCCAAACCCTGATCACCCTGCTGTCGGGCGGTCATGTGTTGCTCGTCGGCGTCCCGGGACTTGGCAAAAGCCGGCTGGTCGAAACCCTGGGCACCGTGATGGGCCTGGCGACCAAGCGGGTGCAGTTCACGCCAGACCTGATGCCCGCCGACATCATCGGCAGTGAGGTCCTGGAAGAAGCCGATGGTCGCCGTACCTTCCGCTTTGTGCCCGGCCCGGTGTTCTGCCAGTTGCTGATGGCCGACGAAATCAACCGCGCCAGCCCGCGCACCCAATCGGCTCTGTTGCAGGCGATGCAGGAACAGCGGGTGGCGGTCGCCGGCGTCGAACACAAGCTGCCAAGGCCGTTCCACGTCCTGGCGACGCAGAACCCGATCGAGCAGGAAGGCACCTATCCGTTGCCGGAGGCGCAGCTCGATCGGTTCCTGCTGGAAATCGTGGTCAGCTATCCCGATCTGGACGCCGAACGCACCATGCTGCTGGCGACCACCGGCGCGGCGGAAGCACCTGTCGCGCCGGCCATGACATCCGATGAGCTGATCGCCGCGCAGGCGCTGATCCGGCGGGTGCCGGTCGGGGAAAAGGTGGTGGAGGCGATTCTGTCCCTGGTTCGCGGTGGCCGCCCCGAATCGACCGATGACGACACGGTGCGCCGGCATGTCGCCTGGGGACCGGGGCCTCGCGCCGCCCAGGCGCTGATGCTGGCAAGCCGAGCACGGGCGCTGCTGGAGGGGAGATTGTCGCCGAGTATTGATGATGTGGCGGCGCTGGCGCGTCCGGTGTTGCGGCACCGGATGGCGCTAAGCTTTTCGGCGCGCGCCGATGGCGTCGTGCTGAGCGAGGTGGTCGACCGGCTGGTGTCGCGCCTTGGCTGATCCATTGAATGTCCCTGGGGGCCAGGGCCGCTCGGATGCGGACCGCTCCGCGCGCCGGGCGGAGGCCATTGGCGCGCGCCTTCCGCCGCTGCTGGTGGCGGCGGATCGGGTGGCATCCACGGTCGCGCAGGGCGTGCACGGGCGCCGGCGGGTCGGCCAGGGCGACAGTTTCTGGCAGTTCCGTCGGTTCGTGGCGGGCGACCCGGTGACCCGGATCGACTGGCGGCAATCGGCCAAATCCGGTCGACCCGTGCCGGATGGCTGGTTCGTGCGGGAAACCGAATGGGAGGCGGCACAGACGGTCTATCTGTGGCGTGACGCTTCCGCGTCCATGCGGTGGCGGTCGCGCGCGGTCGAGGTCGAAAAGCAGGAACGCGCCAGTCTGCTGTTGCTGGCGTTGGCCTCCCTGCTGCTGCGCGGCGGGGAGCGGGTCCAGATCATGCGGCCGGGTGCAAGCCCGATTTCCGGTCGGTTCGGCATTGACCGGGTGGCGGCCGATCTGTCGGTCGCCGCCGACGACTCCGGCCTGCCGCCGCGCCTGAACCTGCCGCGCCATGCGTCGGTGGTGTTGTTCGGCGACTTTCTTTCCCCCCTGGAGGACATCCAGGCCTTGATCGCCGGGTTCTCCGGCATCCCTGTCAGGGGCTATCTGTTGCAGGTCCTCGACCCCGCCGAAATCCAGTTGCCCTATTCCGGGCGCATCCGCTTCCGCGGGCTGGAGCGTGACGGCGACACCCTGATCCCGCGCGTCGAATCGGTCCGAGATTCCTATATCGCGCGGTTGAAGGCGCAACAGGACGGGTTGGCGGCGATCTGTTCGGCGGCGAATTTCGGCTTCGGCGTGCACCGCACAGACCATCCCCCGGAAACCGCGCTGCTGTCGCTTTACACGGCGTTGGGCGACCGATGATCTTTGCCCTCCCGATTTTTGCCGTCCCTTGGGCGCTGATCGCCCTGGCCGCCCTGCCGATGCTGTGGTGGCTGTTGCGCGTCACACCTCCCGCGCCGCGCAGTGAGAATTTCCCGGCCATCCGCCTGCTGCTGGGACTGCATGCGACCGAGGAAACCCCGGCCCGCACGCCCTGGTGGCTGCTGCTTTTGCGTCTGACCACGGCGGCGCTGGTGATCCTGGCCCTGGCGCGCCCGATCCTGGATGCGGGCGCGTCGTTGACCGGATCCGGCCCGACCTTGCTGGTGGTGGACAATGGCTGGGCGTCGGCCCCGGAGTGGCCACGTCGGATGGAAGCGGCGAATTCGGTCCTGGACCGCGCCGGACGGGCCGGACGGCCGGTCGCGCTCCTGACCACCGCCCCCGACTCCGCGGGAGGCAGCCCGAAGCTGCTGGGACCCATGCCGATCCCCGATCTGCGCGCTCGTCTGGCCGCATTGCACCCGATGCCCTGGCCGCCGGATCGCGGGGCGGCGATCACCGCGCTTGCGGGTTGGAGCCATCCTGGGACCTCGGTGATCTATGTGGCCGATGGACTGGCCCATGGCGCCGGTTTCGCGGCTTTCGCCGATGCGTTGGCGAAGCTTGGCCCAGTGACGGAGATCTGTTGCGGCGCGATCCCGGCGCGGGCTTTGCTCAGCCCTGAAAGCGAGGCGGAGCGATTGGTCGCGCGCGTGGCCCAGGTGCCGCAGGCGACGGCAACCGAGGTGAATGTCCTGGCCCAGAGCGGTGACGGGCGCACCATGGCGCGGGCGGTGGTCTCGTTGCCGGCGGGTACGGCCGTGGCCACCGCCGGCATCCCGTTGCCACCCGAATTGCGCAACCGCCTCAGCCGCCTGGTGCTGGAAGGCCCGCCCAGCGCCGGGTCGATCGCGCTGCTGGATGAACGGTGGCGGAGGCGACCGGTCGGATTGCTCGCGGGCGACCTGACCACGGTGGATTCGCCGTTTTCCGGGCCGCTGTTTTACCTGAGGCGGGCTTTGGCGCCGTTCACCGAATTGCGGTCGGGAGATACCGAGACGCTCCTGCGCCGGGATGTTTCCGTGCTGATTCTGGCGGATCGGCCATTGCCAGCGGGCAGCGAACGGGACGCATTGATGGCCTGGGTCGACAAGGGTGGGCTGTTGATCCGGTTCGCCGGCCCGCGCACCGCCGAAACCCCGATGAGCGATGGCGACACCCTGATGCCGCTGAAGCTCCTGGGTGGCGATCGGCAGTTGGGTGGCGCGCTATCCTGGAGCGAACCGGCGGGTCTGGCGCCATTCCCGGCAAGCTCGCCGTTTGCTGGCCTGACGGTGCCCGAGGAGGTGAGGGTCACGCGGCAGGTCCTGGCCGAACCGAGCGCCGAT
Source organism: Asaia bogorensis (assembly GCA_945861095.1). Lineage (GTDB taxonomy): Bacteria > Pseudomonadota > Alphaproteobacteria > Acetobacterales > Acetobacteraceae > Rhodopila. The sequence goes on from CAMATI010000284.1 coordinate 4,075, forward strand.
CTGGCGGCCCATAGCTGGGCCGTGCTGGCGGATGGCACGCCGTTGGTGACGCAGGCCGCACGCGGGGCAGGGCGGATTGTGCTGTTCCATGTGACGGCCAACGCGGATTGGTCGAACCTGCCACTGTCGGGGTTGTTCGTGGATATGCTGCGCCGACTTGTGACCTTGTCCGCGGGAGTGACTTCCGTCGACGATAAGACCGTCCTGGCGCCGGCCGAGGTGATGGATGGGTTCGGCCTGCTGACGTCCCCCGGGTCCGCCGCCACCGGTCTGGCCGCGGACGCGATCGCCACCACCGCCGCATCGTCCCGACATCCGCCCGGGCTTTATGGCCCAGAGAATGGGCGGCGGGCCTTGAATCTGGGGGGAACCCTGACAGCCCTGGAGGCAGCGCCGATGGTGCCGGGAGCACGGATCGAACCTCTGACCAACACCCAGCCCGAGCGCGAAATCGGCCCAATCCTGCTGGCCGCGGCGATCGTGCTGCTGGCGATCGACATGGTGATCGCCATGGGACTGCGCGGCCTGTTGCGGGCGCGGGTCTCGGCATCCGTGGTGGTGCTGGTGGCGCTTGCGGTTGCCGGGGGTGCCCAGGCGCAGCCGCTGCAATATCACACCCAGGCCGGGCATCCGGCCTTGTCGACCCGGCTGGCCTTCATTCTGTCGGGTGACGCGCAGGTCGATGGCGTGGCCCGGGCCGGGCTCCAGGGCCTGTCCGAATACGTCAACCGCCGTACCGCGGCGACCTTGGCACCGCCGGATGGGGTGGAACCGGGCCGATCCGACCTGAGCCCGTATCCGCTGCTGTATTGGCCGATCGTCGCCGAGATGGCGGCGCTGACAGCCGAACAGGCCGCGGCGCTGAACCAATATATGGGCAATGGCGGGATCATCCTGATCGACACGCGCGACGCGGGGTCGGGGGCCGGGTTCGCGCCAGGAACCGCGTCTTCGCTGCGACGGGTGGCGGAGGGGCTGACGATCCCGCCACTGGCGCCGCTGACAACCGAGCATGTGCTCTCTCGCTCGTTCTATTTGCTGTCGGATTTTCCAGGGCGCTTTACCGGCGACAGCGTCTGGGCGCAGCGGGACCAGGATCGCGCCAACGACAGCGTCAGTCCGGTCATTATCGGCGGCAACGATTGGGGCGCGGCCTGGGCGGTCGATGCGGCCGGCCGGAATCCCTATGCGGTGATCCCGGGCGGGCAACGGCAGCGGGTTCTGGCGTATCGGTTCGGGGTCAACCTGGTGATGTACGCGTTGACCGGGAACTACAAAGGCGACCAGGTGCACGTGCCGGCGATCTTGCAGCGCCTGGGGCAGTGACGAAAGGCAGTGACGAAGGGGCAGTGACGAAGGGGCAGTGACGAAGGGCGGGGGCGCCGGGGGCGGGTAGGTCCCCGGTGTGCACAGTGGCGTGCTCCCGCATGCAGCGTGCGATCTCCCGTTCGCCCATCACGATGATGGTCGCGCCCATGGACGTCAGGTGCCCGATCGCCTCGTCCGAATGGGCGCGGGCAAGGATCGTCTGCCTTGCGCCCGCGGCCATTGCACTTGAAACGATGGCGCCGGCATCGAAAGGCTCCGGTGTGGTGACGAACCGCCGCCGAACAGCGGGAAAATTGGCGGCTTCCAGCGTCAGCGGATTGGACGCGTTTGCCGACACCGCTTCGGCCCCATCGGTACGGCCGCACATGCATGGAAAGCGACGCGCCGGCACCAAAGGCCAGGCGAGGCGCCAACGATCGGTGGCCGCGCCGACCTGGTCCCAGTGCATCGCGCAAAGAAGGCTTCCACTTGACGCGCGATGGGAACCCTGGCTCGTTTCCAGGCGAGCAGAGGATGGCTTCGCTTAGGCTGTCCGATCACCTTGCGCGCCCAAGGCCGCCTGCGCCGCCGCCAACCTTGCGACTGGCACCCGGTACGGGCTGCACGACACATAATCCAGCCCGACCGATTCACAGAACGCGATAGACGCGGGATCGCCGCCGTGCTCACCGCAGATGCCCAGCTTCAGGTCAGGCTTGGTGGAGCGTCCCTTTTCCACGGCGATGCGGACCATTTCGCCCACACCCTCGATATCGATGGACACGAACGGGTCCTTCGGCAGGATGCCGGCTTCGACATATTGCGGCAGGAACTTGCCGGCATCGTCGCGCGACAGGCCGAACACCGTTTGCGTCAGGTCGTTGGTGCCGAAGCTGAAGAAATCGGCGACTTCGGCGATCTTGTCCGCCTGCAACGCGGCGCGCGGCAGTTCGATCATCGTGCCGACGCTGTATTCGATGGTGCGACCGGCTTCGGCGAACACCTCGGCGGCGACTTTCTCCACCTGGGCGCGCGTGATTTCCAGTTCCTTCCGCGTGCCGATCAGCGGGATCATCACCTCTGGATGCGGCGCCTTGCCGGTCTCCTTCTCGACCAGCAGAGCACCCTCGAAGATGGCGCGCGCCTGCATCTCGTAGATCTCGGGATAGGAAATCCCCAACCGGCAGCCGCGATGGCCGAGCATGGGGTTGGCTTCGGCGAGTTCGGCGACCCGGCGGCGGATGGTTTCGATATCCGTGCCAAGGCTTTGGGCGACCTCCTGCATCTCGGCTTCCGCATGCGGCAGGAATTCGTGCAGCGGTGGGTCGAGCAGGCGGATGGTGACGGGAAGCCCGGCCATGATCGTGAACAACTGCCGGAAATCTTCCCGCTGGAACGGCAGCAGGCGCACCAGGGCGGCGCGACGACCGGATTCGCTATTCGCCATGATCATCTGGCGGACCGCCATGATGCGTTCGGGGTTGAAGAACATGTGCTCCGTGCGGCACAGACCGATGCCCTCGGCGCCGAATTTCCGGGCGGTTTCGGCATCCAGCGGGGTCTCGGCGTTGGCGCGCACGCCCATCCGGCGGCAGCCATCCGCCCATTCCATCAGAGTGTTGAAATCGCCCGACATCGCCGGCTCGATCATCGCAACCGTGCCCAGGAACACCTCGCCTGTCGCACCATCGAGCGTGATGGTGTCCCCGGCCCGCACATCGATGCCGGCGGCCGAGAGGATCTGGTTGTTGTAATCCACGGTGACTCCACCGGCCCCGGCGACGCAGGGGCGGCCCATGCCGCGTGCCACGACCGCTGCGTGGCTGGTCATGCCGCCGCGCGTGGTCAGGATGCCGCGCGCCGCATGCATGCCATGAATATCTTCCGGACTCGTCTCGATCCTCACCAAAATAACCGCTTCACCCTTAGCCGCTCGGCTTTCCGCCTCATCGGCGCTGAACACGACGGCGCCGCACGCGGCGCCCGGGCTGGCGGGCAACCCCTTGGCGATCAGCTTGCGCGCGGCCTTGGGGTCCAGGGTGGGGTGCAGCAATTGGTCCAGGGATGCCGGGTTGACCCGCCGTACCGCCTCGGACCGGTCGATCAGGCCTTCCTGCGCCATGTCCACCGCCATCCGCAGGGACGCGGCGGCCGTGCGTTTGCCGTTGCGGGTTTGCAGCATGTAGAGCTTGCTTTGCTGCACCGTGAACTCGATATCCTGCATGTCGCGGTAATGCTGCTCCAGCTTTTCCCGGACCGCCATCAGTTCCGCGTAGGCCTGCGGCATCGCTGCTTCCAGCGAGATTTCGCCGGGCTTGGCGCTGGCCGTGGACAAAGGCTGCGGCGTGCGGATGCCGGCGACGACGTCTTCGCCCTGCGCGTTCACCAGATACTCGCCATAGAAGACGTTCTCACCGGTGGACGGGTCGCGGGTGAAGCAAACCCCGGTGGCGCAGTCGTTGCCCATGTTGCCGAACACCATGGCCTGGACGTTGACGGCAGTACCCCAGGCGGCGGGAATGTCGTGCAGGCGGCGATAGGTGATGGCGCGCGGGTTCATCCAGGAACCGAACACGGCGCCGATCGCGCCCCAGAGCTGTTCGTGCGGATCCTGTGGGAAGGGCTTGCCGGTTTCCTGTATAATCAGGTCCTTGTAGCCCTCCACCACGCGCCGCCAATCGTCCGGGCTCAGCGCGGTGTCCTCGATCACGCCGGTTTCCAGCTTGGCGTGCTCGATGATTTCCTCGAAATGATGGTGGTCGACATTCAGCACGACCGACCCGAACATCTGGATGAAGCGGCGATAGGAATCCCAGGCGAACCGGTCGTCTTTCGACGACGACGCCAGCGCCGCGACCGTCGTGTCGTTCAGTCCCAGGTTCAGCACCGTGTCCATCATGCCAGGCATGGAAACCCGCGCGCCGGACCGGACGGAGACCAACAGCGGCTGCGTCTGGTCGCCAAAGGTCAGCCCGACGGACTTTTCGATGATCGCGAGGCCAGCGGCGACCTGGGCGTGCAACTCATCGGGATATTTTTCGTGATTGTCGTAGAAGGCCGTGCAGACTTCGGTCGTGATGGTGAATCCGGGCGGTACGGGCAGGCCGATCGACGCCATTTCCGCCAGGTTGGCGCCTTTGCCCCCCAGCAAATTGCGCATCTCGGCGCCGCCTTCATTATGACCCGCGCCAAACCCGTA
>CAMATI010000285.1 GCA_945861095.1 Asaia bogorensis
TCGTACTGAGCTGTGCACGCTCTTCATCGCTGAGCTTCACGACGTATTTCTTTACGGCACTTTGTTGCGTGGTCACGACTCATCTCCCGCTTTTTCCGGGAGGAGCGAGTCAGAGGTTCGCCACAAAATCAATGACGGGGGGCACTAGCCTGCATGCGCCAGTACGTCGTTGTCCTTTCGGCCGCGGTCTGCTGCCTCCTGGGAGGATCCCCGCCGATCCAGGCCCAGGATACCACCCCGCGCGGGAACGAGCCGGCGGCAGCGCCAGGATCTGGCCCAAGACCGGCTCCGCGGACCATCCCCGCCGATACCGCGGCGCCGATGCGGGTTAGCTACGCCGCCTATGCCGCCGGGCTGCAGATCGCGGAAGTCGATGCCGGTTTCCAGCTTTATCCCGAAACCTATCGCGTCGAGCTTGCCGTGCGGACCACCGGGCTCGTCGGATGGCTCGTCCATTCCCGGACCCTGACCACCGTCAACGGCCATTGGCGCGCCGAGCGGCCAGCGCCGCACCAGTTCCTCAGCCAAGGCGAAATCCGTGGGGAGCCGCGGTTTTCGCTGATCGACTATCAGCAGGGACAACCACTGGTGCGCCAGTTGATCCCGCCCAACGAAACCGAACGAGAGCCGGTGCCGCCCGACATCCAGGCCAACTCGGTCGACTCGCTGTCCGCCATGGTGGAACTCGTGCGGGTCGTCGGACGAACCGGCGGTTGCGACGGCACCACCCGGGTGTTCGACGGACGGCGCGCGTCCGACGTGACGGCCCGCACGGTCGGGGAGGAGATCGTTCCGCCGTCCTCACGCTCCATCTTCACGGGGCCGGCGCTGCGTTGCGATTTCGTCGGCCAGATGGTCGCGGGGTTCTGGTTGGATGCCGATCGGAACGCCGGGCAAAAGCCCATGAAAGGGTCAGCCTGGCTGGCGAATTCCCTGCCGGGTACCCCGTTGGGCAGCGTCAGGCTGCCGGTGCGTATCACGTTCGAGAGCCGGTGGTTCGGCAACGTGATCCTTTACCTGACGGATGCCGCGGCGGACCAGGATCGGCGGCGGGTGGTCGTTAAGTGAAGCTTGGACGCTTCAGGACCAGGACAACCGGCCCGCCCGCTGTCTTAAGCCAACCGAAGTAAAGCGACGCGCAATAATAACTGCTCCATTTGGCGCGGGGATGCAAACCGCGTCATGCTGGGCGCAGGCCCACCATCTCCACCACTTCGCTGAGATCAACACCGCACGCCGTGGATGGCGGGCCTTCGCCTGCCATGACGTGGAGAGGCCCGTGCTCCACACCAAATGGACCGCTGATTTTTGCAAGTCGCCTGACCATCGACCGAGGCAACGCCCCCTCGTCATTGTCGGGCCCGCCCCCGCAACCCTCGCTTCGACGGCACGGGGTGGGTTGCCGGATCGAATCCGACAATGACCGGGAGGGGACGCCAGACGACGGTCAGGGCAAACCATGGAGCATTGTCCTGGCCGACTGTTATTCCAACGCGGCACCTTCAGACCGGGATTCGGTCGGCGTGGATGTCGCTCTCTACCAAAGCGGCGCAAACCCCGCCTCATGCGGCGGACCCGGTGCAAACAGCCAGACCGGCGGATCGTCGCGCGGCAGCGCAACCAAAGACGAGCAAACAGTGCCGAAACCACCGCGCGGGATGACATTCAACTGCTCCGCCGCGTCCCCGGAGCGATCCGCCAGAATGGCCTCCCATGCGGTCCAGTTGCCGGGGTCCGGCGCGGGTGCGGCGGCAAAACGCGACAAATAGCGCGCCACCCGCGGACTATCCGGATCATTCGGATCATGCGCCGTCACCATCGCCAACCCGCTCGGCAGGGCTTCGGCATGCGGCGCGCCGTGACCGACGCCACGAACGAAGAACGCACCCGACCGATCCGCCAGCACCAGGTTGAAACCGCGCCACTGTCCGGCATTCAAACGGCCGATCGCGGCGGTCGCACTGGCGGCACTGTCATGCTCCAGCGCGATCAGAGGCAATTCGCCCCGGCTGCGCTTGCCCGGGGCGGGGCCCAGGGAGCCTTGCCGGTTCAAGACGGCGGCAACGACGCCATGGCGGTTCATCCCCATCCAGGTGCCGCCGGCCGACCGATCCCGCCCGGCGATCACGCCCGGCCGATCCGGCCAGTGTTCGGCCGGCAGATCCCAATCCCGATACAGCGACTCGTCGCGATTGGCCGCAAGCACGACGGGCCAAGCGTGGCCGGGACGGATCAGGGTGATGACGGTGCACATAAATGGCGAGGATTAACGAGACCGACCCGAACTGTCACGCGATCCGACCGGTCATGCGCCCGCTCGGCCGTGGCGCGACCGCTATTCGCCTATCGCCACGGCGGAGAAAACTCCCCCTTGCGCCTACTTCTTCGCCTCCCGCGCGAGCGCGACCACCCGCTTCAACTCAGACAAACTGATCGCCCCCGGCACCAGTTCGTCCCCGATCACCATCGCGGGCGTGCCTTGAATCCCCAAAGCCTGTGCCAGCCCCAGATTGGCGTCGATCCGCACCTGGATCAGCGGATCGTCCATGTCGCGTGACAGCCGGGTCCAGTCGAGGCCCAGCTTCTTGACCTCGGCCTCTATGCTGGCTTTGGTGATATCGGGCGGCCCCTTGAACAGCGCCTCCCGCAGTTTTTCGTAGGCGTTCTGCTTTTGCGCCGCCAGCAGCGCCTTCGCGCCCAGCACGCTGCCCGGCCCCAGGATCGGCAGGTCCTTGTAGATGCGCCGGACATTGCGATCCTGGCTCATGAACTGCACCATCGTCGGTTCCAGGCGCCGGCAATACCCGCAGCGGATGTCGAAAAATTCAACGATGGTCACGTCGCCGCGCGGATTGCCGCCCACCGGATCGGCGGGATCGACCAGCATGTCCTTGGTGCTGGCAAGCGCCGCCTTGGTCACCGCCTGCTCCCGCGCCGCTTCATCGGCCTGCACGGCGGTGATTGCGTCGCGCAGAATAGACGGATCCTGCTTCAAGGCATCCCGCACGATCCCGATGATCTCGGCCCGCTGCTCCGCGGTGAACCCCGCGGCCATGGCCCGATCGGGGGACAGCAGCCCCAGCATCGACACCATGGCGGCCGACAGGATACCCATCGATAGGCCACCGGCCTGGAATGCGGATCTCATAAGCGGTTCTCTTTCTTGACGGCGTTGCTGATGTCGAGCGCGCGCAGCTTCGACGGGCCTGACGGTAGCACATCCGCCGCCTGACGCGCGAAACGCCGAGCGGTGGGGATGTCGCCGACCAGCATGGCTTCTTCGGCGAGGGCCAGATTGGCTTCGCCGATATTGCCGGACCGGCCCCAGGCGATGCCCAGAAGATGCCAGGTGCGGTCGTCGTCGCGGGTCTGACGCTGGGCAAGTTGCAGTTGGGTGATCGCCTGACGGAGATTGGCCGGATCGCCGGATTCGATCAGGGCGTGGCCCAGGCTCTGGCGGATCAGGGGCTGGTCGGGGGCATAGCGCACTGCCTGCATATAGGGTGCGATCGCGGCTTTCGGCTGCCCGCCCTCGAACAGCACCTGGCCTTTCAATTCGTTCAACCACGGATTCGTCGGCTGTTCCGCAAGCAGGCTGTCCAGCAGCCGAACCGACGAATCGCGATGGCCCATGCGATGGTCCAGCACGGCGCGCGCATAGCGGCCAGGGGCGGATGTGTCGGATTGCGGGTAGTTGCGCGCCACGAGTGCCGGACTGTCGATGAAGGCGTTCAACTTGGCCTTGACCATCTGAAATGGAGCTTCGAAGGCGGCCGTGGAACCAGCCGCGATGGCCGATTTCGCCTGAACATGGCGTTGCACGAAATTGAACCTGTCCCGCGTCATCGGATGCGTGATCAGGTAGGGATCGCGCCGGTTCACCACCAGCGCCTCCTCCTGCTCCAGCTTGCCGAACATGGTCATCATGCCGGCGGCCGACCATCCCAGCCGATCCAGATAGGCCAACGCCGACTGGTCCGCCGCTTCCTCCTGCGCCCGCGAGAACGACATATACCGCCGCTCGGCCATCGACGCGCCGCCCAGCGCGGTGCCCACGGCGACGCCGGCGTTGCGGGACGCCGCCCCCGCCGCCGCACCGATCAACAGGGATCCCAGCGATTGGACCATTGCCTGATAGGCCATCTCCGGCAGGCGGGAGATGTCGCCATGCGCCACATGACCGGTTTCGTGCGCGATGGTGCCGATCACCTCCAGCGCGGAATTGGCCTGTTGGATCATCCCGGTGTGGATGAACATCCGGTTGCCGGTCGTGACGAAGGCGTTTAAGGCACGGTCCCTCACCAGCGTGATGCGGATCAGCCTGGGATCCAGGCCGGCCGAGCGATAGAGAGGATCGGCGAAGCTGTGTAGTAGGGTTTCGGTTTCGGCATCCCGGACCAGCACGATCGGCGGCCGGTGCGGGTTCCCGGATCCTCGACCCTGGGCCACGGCCGACCGGGACGACACCACCTGGCACGACAACACAAAGGGCAATGCACCCATGGCGAGTAGCGGTAACCGGCGGGGAATGGGGCAGCAGCGGCTCATGAGCACCATTCTGGCACAATCCCGGCTGGCAGTCGCGCTTGGCCTGGCCGCGCTGCTGCCCGCGTGCAGCGCATATGACAGCCTGATGGGCGCGCCCGCGCCGCAGCTTGGCACGCCGGGGTTCGTCAGCGGGTTCCTGGGCGGCGTGGTGTCGGACGAACCCCGCGCGACCCTGGCCGGACGCGAAGTGCTTTCGGCCGGCGGCAACGCGGCGGACGCCGCCGTGGCGGTCGGCTTTACCCTGGCGGTAACCTTGCCGTCCCGCGCCGGGATCGGCGGCGGCGGTGCCTGCCTGGCCTTCGCCGCCACCGCCAAATCGGTCAACCAGGGCACGCCCGAGGCCATTCTGTTCCTGCCATCGGCGCCAAATGGCCCTGGCTTCAGCTCCGGCGCTGGCGCCCGGTCCGACCGCCCGGCCGCGCTGCCGCTGATGCCGCGCGGGATGTTCCTGCTGCATTCGCGCTATGGCAGCCGGCCGATCGAAACCTTCCTGGGTGCCGTCGAGGAAGGCGCCCGCTTCGGTATCCCGGTCTCCCGCGCTTTGGCCCGCGACCTGGCCGTCGTGGCCGGTCCGTTGTCGGCCGATCCCGCGGCGCGGGAGGTCTTCATGGGCTCGGGTGGCCCGCTGGCCGAGGGGCAGCTTCTGAGGCAACCGGAATTGTCGGCGACCATCAGCCAGATGCGGGTGAACGGCATCGGCGATCTGTATCAGGGCGGGCTGGCCCGCCGGGTCGAGGTTGCGTCGGCCCGAATCGGTGGACCGTTGCTCCTGACCGACCTGCGGACCGCGTTGCCTCGGGTGACCACACCGCTGGTACTGCCCTATCGCAACGACATGGTCGCCTTCCTGCCGCCGCCGGCTGATGGCGGACTGGCGGCGGCAGCGGCATTCAAGGCCCTGCAACAAAGGCCGGGCGACTGGGCCGGCGCCGAGGCGCGAGCGGCGGGCACGGCTTCCGTCTGGCGGCAGGGCGGTGGGGTGAGCGTGGACCAGTTGCTGGCCGCGCCGGTTGTTCAGGATTACCCGCTGCCGCCACTGCCGGCGTCCACCAGCTTCGCCACCCTGGACCTGAACGGCAACGCCGTGGTGTGCGTGCTGACGATGAACAACCTGTTCGGCACCGGGCGCATCATGCCCGGCCTGGGCTTCCTGGCGGCTGCCTCGCCGGCCTATGTGGCACCTCCTTTGCTGTCGGCCGCGCTGGCATGGAACGACAACACCAAATCCTTCCGTGCCGCCGTGGGTGGCACCGGTCAGGCGGGTGCGCCGGTCGCCGCGGCCGGGGCCATGATGAACACGTTGATCTCGCAGCAGCCGATGAGTACGCAGGTGCCCGACCCCGGACGCGCCAATGTCGTCGCCTGCGGCCGCTATCTGCCGCGGGAGGACGCGAGTTGCGGCTGGGCGGCCGATCCCCGCGAATTCGGCCTGGCGTCGGGCGGCGGCTAATCGGGGGTTTTTTCCCACATGGTCCTGAAGATCGGCCGCGGCGCGAACGCACCGCCTTTCATGGTGATGGACGTCATCTCGGCAGCCAATGCGCGCCAGGCGGCATTGCCACCAGGCGCGCCACACGTCATCCGGATGGAAGTCGGCCAGCCCGGCACCGGTGCCCCCGCCGGCGCGGTGGAAGCGGCGCATGCCGCGCTGCGATCGGGTCATCCGCTGGGCTATACAGAGGCGTTCGGCCTGCGGTCCCTGCGTGAGCGGATCGCCGCGCATATCCAATCCTGGTACGGCGTGGACGTGCCGGTGGCGCGGATCGCGGTGACGGTTGGGGCGTCCGGCGCCTTCCCGCTGGCGTTCCTGGCGGCATTCGATCGCGGCGATCGGGTGGCGATGGCCGCGCCGTTCTATCCCCCGTATGTCAACATCCTGACCGCGCTCGGCATCCAGCCGGTCATCATGGAAGCCACCGAAGCGACGCGGTTCCAACCGAGCGTCGCGATGCTGGACGCGTTGGACCCAAGGCCGGACGGGCTGATCGTGGCCAGCCCCTGCAACCCCGCCGGCACCATGCTGCACCCCCATGAACTCGCCGCCATCGCCGCCTGGTGCGATGCCAACGGGGTGCGGCTGATCAGCGACGAGATCTACCACGGGCTGACCTATGACAGCCCGATCGCCTCGGCCGCCGCGTTCAGCCCGCATGCGGTGGTGGTCAACAGCTTCTCCAAATACTTCTCCATGACCGGCTGGCGGGTCGGCTGGCTGGTGCTGCCAGAAGACCTGGTGCGGCCGGTCGAATGCCTGGCACAGAACATGTTCATCAGCGCGCCCTATATCTCTCAGGTCGTGGCCGAGGCCGCGTTCGACTGCCAGGACGAATTGCAGGCCAATATCGCCCGCTACCGCCGATCCCGCGCCCATTTGCTGCGCGCGTTGCCGGAGGCGGGTTTTTCCCGCCTGTCCCCGGCCGAGGGCGCGTTCTATCTGTTCGCCGACATCGCCGACCGGTCCAACGACAGCGTGGCATTCTGCGCGCGGATGCTGGCGGAGGTGGGGGTGGCGGTGACCCCGGGGGTGGATTTCGACCGGACGCGGGGGTCGCGGTTCCTACGATTCAGCTATTGCGGGCCGGAGGCGGACATGATCGCGGCGGCGGAGCGGCTGAAGTTGTGGCGCTGACGGCGGTCCATCGTGCCAGCATCGGTCATCCGGGGGCAAGCGTCCGATCGCCGCAATAAAGTGGCCATTTCCCATGCCGTCCACTAGGCTTCCGCCGACCGATCGAGGAGACCTCCCAGATGACCCAGCGACCCGTTCTGGCAGCAACCATGGGCGACCCGGCCGGAATTGGCCCGGAAATCTGCGTGCGCGCCGCTTTGTCGCAGGAAGTTCGGGATATTTCCAAAACCTTCGTCATTGGCGACGCGCGCATCCTGGCCCGCGCGCTGGACGTCTGCGGCCTGACCGCGACATTGAACCGCATCGCCGGGCCGGAGGACATGGCCGACCGTCCCGGCACGATCGACGTGCTGCACCAGGAAACCACCGACCCGGCCGTACTGCGCATGGGTGAGGTCCAACCCCTCGGCGGGCAGGCCGCGTTCGCCGCCATCAAGACCTCGATCGAGCTGGCCATGGCCGGCCGCATCCAGGGCGTGGTCACCGCGCCGATCAACAAGGAATCGCTCAAGGCCGCGAAAATCCCCTTCATCGGGCATACCGAGATGTTCGCCGAATACACCGGCGCGCGCGAGGAAATGACGATGTTCACCATCAGCGGGTTGAAGATCTTCTTCCTGACCCGCCATGTCTCGCTCGCCCAGGCCTGCGCGTTGATCACCGAGCCCCGCGTGTCCAAGGGCATCGACAACTGCATCAAGGCGCTGCACCAACTGGGCTACGAAAAGCCGCATCTGGCGGTTGCCGCCCTGAACCCGCATGGCGGGGAAGATGGCATGTTCGGCCGCGAGGAGATCGAGGGCATCAAGCCCGCGGTCGCCGCCGCGCGCGCCAAGGGGATGCATATCAGCGGCCCGGTGCCCGCCGATTCGGTGTTCCATCTGGCCAAGATCGGCCGTTATGACGCCGTGCTGTCGCTGTATCACGACCAGGGCCATATCGCGGCCAAGATGCTGGATTTCGAGAAGACCGTCAGCGTCACCCTGGGCCTGCCGATCCTGCGCACCAGCGTCGATCACGGCACCGCCTTCGATATCGCCGGCACCGGCAAGGCCAGCGCCGTCAGCATGGTCGAGGCGATCAAGGTCGCCGCCGAATACGTCGTCCGCGGCGTCCGCCTGGGCGACGAACCGGCGGCCAAGGCGGCAGAGTAAGGCCGCACGCGACGATTTCAGCGGGCGGGGTAATCGGGCGGAGGAGAGAAAGTCTTGGGGCGCTGCCCCAAACCCCGCGAGGGGCTTTGCCCCCTCGACCCCCACCAAGGCTGGGCCTTGGATGCCGTCCCTGACCCAATTGATCGCGGTCCAGGGGCCGTGCCCCTGGTGGG
>CAMATI010000286.1 GCA_945861095.1 Asaia bogorensis
GTGATGCCGAAGACCTTCGCCCAGATCGCCTCATGCGCCATCGGGTCCATGCCGACGACCAGGTCCTGCAGTTCGTGGATCATGGCGCAGACGGTCTTCATGCCGCGCCCGTGCAGGGTGGCGAGGCCGGTCAGGCCCTGATCGGTCTCGACCTGAACCACCACGACGGTTGCCGAGTTGAAGGACGAATTGCCGACCCAGAACGTCGCGGGGAGGGTGACGGAGACGGGATGGGCTCGGAGCGCTGTGATTTTCATTGTGTTTCCTCCGGCGTCGGTCGGGAGCCGATGATCGAACGACAGGACCGGCGTGGCCCAAGAGACTACACACCTATGACGGCGATCGCTACGGAACGAGCAGCTTCGCCCATGCGCCTGTCAAAGGTCGCGAGCGTTGCGCCTGTCCGCCTGGCGATCGCGATATGCAACGCGTCTCCGGTCCGCAGACCCAGGTCCATGCGCCGTAACAGGACTTCACTTGCCTTTACGTCAGCCGACGTCAGGGCAACCCGCTCAGCCGAGCTTGCGACCCAGTGATCGAAATCTTCGAAGCCGGCTCGTGCCGTGTCTGGCGTCATCTGGTTCATGCGAACCAATCGACCGATCGCGGATGCCAGTTCGGCGGCACCGAAATCACTCAACGAAAGGATATACCTAGAACCCCGCAGCATCGCATCACTGCGAGGTGTCAAGGCGTCATCGGTGAACATCGCCACAAGGACGCTGGTGTCCAGATAGACCTGGGTCACCAGCCTTCGTCGCGCATTTGACGCACCAGTTCGGCGGCATCGCAGCTTGGTTTGACGCGGCCCATGCGCCGAGCCGCCAGCCAATCCAAATCGGCATCTGAGATGGGGCGGGGGGCTGGCTTCATGGCGTGCAGTTCCACAACCGGCCGGCCGTGGCGGGTGATCACGATGTCTTCCCCCGCCAGAGTACGGTCGATCAGTTCCGACAAATGGGCCTTTGCCTGGGCGACGCTATGTTCACTCATGCCGTCAGTATAGTCATCCGATGACCATAACGTCCACCGGATCAATGCCCGATTCAATGCCCGCTGGTCACCCCGATCGGCACGATCAGCGCATCCACCGCGGTGATCCGATCGCCCGCGCAGATCAGCGGGTTCACGTCCAGTTCCGCCACGCTGTCGCGGTGATCGGCCACGAAGCGAGACACCCGGCTGATCACGCCGGCCAGCGCTTCCATGTCCACCGCCGCCATGCCGCGGAAGCCTTCCAGCAGCTTCACGCCCTTCAGGCTGCGCAGCATCTCCATCGCCTCGACCGGCGTGACCGGGGCAGGGGCCAACGCGGTATCCTTCAGCACCTCCACCAGGATGCCGCCCAGGCCCACCACGATCATCGGGCCGAACAGCGGGTCGTTGGTGGCGCCGACCACCATTTCGACCCCTTGCGGCACCATCGGCTGCACCAGCACGCCGTTGATCGCCGGCGGGGGTTCGACCTTCGCCGCGTTCGCCATCACGGCCTGATAGCCGGCGCGGACCTCATCGGCCGAGCGGAGGTTGAGGCGGATGACGCCGGCCTCGGTCTTGTGCGGCAGATCGGGGGATTCGACTTTCAGCACCACCGGATAGCCAAGGCGCGCGGCGGCGTTGACGGCTTCGTCCTCGGAGCCGGCCAATGTCTCGCCGACGACGGGGATGTCGTAGAGCGCCAGGACTTCCTTGGCCTCCCGCTCGGTCAGGGTGCGTCCGCCGGAAGCGGCGATCAGCGCGCGCGCCTTGGCAACCAGTGCCGGATCGGAAGCGGGGACGATTTGGGCGCCGGCCTGGCGCTTGTCCTCCCGCCATTGCCAGGCGGACAGGGTGGAGAAACAGGCGTTCATCGAGCGGAACAGTGCCAACCGATCGGCCTGACCGGCATCGACCACGCCCGGGCCATCCTGCCATTCCGTCTGCCAAACAACAGCGGCCATCTTGCCGTGCTGCTTCGCCAGTTCGTTGAACACCATGGGGCGGGTTGCCCCCGCGGCGGACCCATAGGTCATGGGAGAAACCAGAATGCCGTATTGCGGATCGCTCAACAGGGCGCCCGCGCAGATGCCCAGCGATTCGGGATCGGCCAGGATCTGGGCGGTGACGTCGCAGGGATTGCGGGAGGAGCCGAATTCGGGAATCCGGGATTCCAGGATCTCCCGGACCGAATCGGTTGGTTGCGGCATCGGCACGCCGTGCTGTTCGGCACGGTCGGCGGCCATGATCGCGGCCCCGCCGGATGCCGCCACCACCGCGGCCCCGGCGGCTTTCGGCGCGGGGGCTTTGGCGAAGAACGCGGCGGTTTCCAGCAGCGCCTCGAAATCATCGACCATGACCGCGCCGGCCCGCTTGAACACCGCGCGGTAGGATGCGTGGGATCCGGCCAGCGATCCGGTATGCGACATGGCCGCGCGGGCACCCTGCTCGCCGGATGCCATCTTGAAGATCGACAGGGGCTTGTTCACGTTCCATGCCTTTTCCGCCGCCATCAGCAGGCGTTCGGGCGTGGACATGCCTTCGAACACGCAAGCGATCGACGCACAGGCCGGATCCTCGGCGAGGTAGCTGACGTAATCAGCCATATCGACGTCGCAACTGTTGCCGGAGGTGAACACGTGCGACACCGAATGCCCGCGCACCACGCCCTGCGCCAGCGCCATGCCCAGCGCGCCGGACTGGCTGATGATGCCGACCGCGTGCTTGGTGGGCTGGGGAATCGGGGTGATGTCCATGAAGGTGATGCGCGAATCCAACTGCGCGTTCACCACGCCGATGCAGTTCGGCCCGACGATGCGCAGCCCGGTCTCCTGTGCGATCGCCGCGAGCCGAAGCTGCTGGGCGATGCGATCCTCCTTGCCGGTTTCCGAGTAGCCGGATGCAAAGATGATCGCCCCGCCGATGCCCATTTTCGCGCAATCGAGGACGATTTCCTCCACCGCTTCCCGCGCCGCCGTGATAACCGCGCAATCCACGACTTCCGGCAGGTCGCGCACGTTCGCATAACATTTGTGCTCGCCGATGGTCTCGTAGCGTGAATTCACCGGATAATAGCGCCCACCGTAGTGACGCAGGTTGTACAGCACCCGCTCGCCGAAGGACCCGGCGCGGGTGGACGCGCCGATGACGGCGACGCTCGCGGGATGCAGCAGTCGCGTGAGTTCCTGACGGCTGTAGATCGTGGTGCGCTTGGATTCCATTTTTCTCGGCCCGATTGACGTTCCCCAAACCACCAGCATACTCACCGGTAGCGATCCCGCCAAGAACGAGGAAACCCAATTCATGTCATCGCTGTTCGATTTGACCGGCAAGGTTGCGATCGTCACCGGAGCGACCAAGGGAATCGGCCTCGCGATTGCCACCCGCATGGCCGAACACGGGGCGAGCGTCGTGGTGTCCAGCCGTAAGCAGGATGCGTGCGACAAGGTGGCGCAAGGCATCCGCGACGCGGGGGGAAAAGCGATCGCGGTGGCCTGCCATATCGCCAACAAGGATCAATTGCGGAACCTGGTCGATCAGACCGTGGCGCAACTGGGTGGGGTCGACATCGTCGTCGCCAATGCCGCGGTGAACCCTTACATGGGCCCGATGCTGGGCGCCTCGGACGAGGTGTTCGAGCGGGTGATGGGCACCAATGTGCGGTCGAATTTCTGGCTGGCGAACATGACATGCCCGCTGATGGCCGAACGCGGCTCGGGATCGTTCACCATCATTTCGTCCGTCGCCGGCCTGCGGGGCACCGCCACCTTGGGGCTGTATGGCATCTCGAAGGCGGCCGATCTGGCGATGATCCGCAATCTCGCGGTGGAATGGGGACCGCAGAACGTGCGCGCCAACGGTATCGCGCCTGGCCTGGTGCGCACCGATTTCGCCCGCGCGCTGTGGGAGGATCCGGTGCGCTACCGCAAGACCACGCGCGACAATCCGATGCTGCGGATCGGGGAGCCCGACGAGGTTGCCGGCGCCGCCATCTTCCTGGCCTCGCCCGCCGGGCGCTATGTGAATGGGCAGACCCTGTCGGTTGACGGCGGATCGTCCACCGGCACGCTCATCCCGCAGGATGAATGATCTCGCGCAACCGGACTACCGCATTCACCCGTCTCCGCCGTGGAGAAAAATCTCCGCCTCCCCTTGCGGGAGGGGGCCGGGGAGAGGGGAAGATTTTTCTCTGTTCGGCACGCCATTGCGAGATGTGTGAATGGCGTAGCGCAACCGGGCGTCAGGTGACATGAACACGCAGCCCCTGTTCGACCCCGCCGCGTTCCGCATCCCGGCCGGCGTTACGCATGTCTGCGCCGGGGGCGAAACCGCGCCCCTGCTGCGCCACGATGCCGCGATGAGCCGCTATCTGGCCGACAAGAGCCGCGGCATGGCGGGGCGGGTCGCCCAGGAACAGGCCGAGGACGCCGCGCGCGCCGGCATCGCCCGTCTGTTCGGGGTTGCCGCCGGCGATATCGGGTTCGTTTCCAATGTGGCCGAGGGCGTGTCCATCGTCGCCGAAAGCCTGGACTGGCGGGATGGCGACAACATCTGCGTCGATGCCAACGAATATCCGTCGGTGGTCGGCCCATTCGTGCTGCGTCGGCAGCCACCGGTGCAAATCAGGATCGCGACGGGTGACGCAGCCGGTCGTCTGGTCGATCTGGTCGATGCCCGGACCAGGCTGATCGGCGTCAGCTACGTGTCCTATTTGACCGGGGCACGCGCGGACTTGATCGCGTTGCGGCGGTTGGCCGATTCGGTTGGAGCTTTGCTGGTTGTCGATTTCACCCAGGCCGCCGGGTATCTGCCGATCGACGCGTCGGTGGCCGATTTCGCGTTCTCGGCCAGTTACAAATGGCTGCTGGGGATCACCGGCGTTGCCTCGGCCTACTGGAACCGGGCGCGCCAACCCGGGTGGTCGCCCGCGAGTGCCGGCTGGTATTCCTTCGCGCCGGGATCTCGCGGCTACGATCCGCCGCCGGCCTTGCGCCCGGACGCCGGTCGTTTCACACGGGGCAACCCGGCGCATGCCTCGCTCTATGTATTGGGCGGCGCATTGGATTACCTGGAAGGCTTCGACATGCGCGATGTCCAGCGCCATGTGCAGACGCTGACCGTGGCATTGCTGGACCGGCTGGAGGCCTTGCAGATCCCCGTGATGACCCCGCGCGACCCGCGCATGCACGGGGCCAGCGTGTGCGTCGCGTCACCGCGCGCGCAGGCGATCGTCGATGCGCTGGGCGAGCAGGGGGTGCTGGCCTGGAACGGCCAGGGCAGGGTGCGGTTCAGCTTCCACGGCTATAACGGGTTCGATGACGTCGACCGGATCGTGACCGCGCTGCGCCAGGTGTGGACGGGGTGATCCCCACGGTACCGCGGCTGACCGTCGAGCGGGCTACCAATGGAAAGATCGGCGGGGTCGCATGCGGACGCACCGGACCAGCGCGCAACGGCACTGACCGGATGGTCCATTGTCGCGCTGGTTATGTCGGTCAGGCGTTCAGTCGCCGGGGCTGAGTTCCACGTCCCTCCGCACGGTCGCCGTGACCGTATCGCCCAGCAGGGAGCATTCCGGGGTGGTGGCGAACGCGGCCAGGTCGATTTCGCCATCCAGCCACGCTCCAGCCGCCGCTGTACGCGGGTATCCCGGCGATGCGATGGAAATCCGCTTTCAGGCGTCGTGCGAGCTGTTGGATGCGCTTGTCTCTCCCCAAGCGTCGGACGTGACGGGGTGGGGTTTATTCCAGCGGATTGTCACAATTTTCCAACGCGAGAGAAGCGGCGCACGCTGTCCGGCCAGGGTGCCGCCGGCCCTATGTCGGCGCCGACGACCATATGCCATCCGTCGGTTGTGTTGGCGTTACCAACCGGCCGAAACAATGACCCATAGGGGTCCCTGACTGCCATTGCCGAGCTTGGCGGTAAGGGCGGTGCGCGGGTTATTGAGTAGCCCGGTCGGTGTAAAACGAAATCCGATCGCGGTTCCCGGCGCTGTTGACGCTGTGTCGCGCCGGCGACAGGCGTCAAGCGGCTGGCTTGGTTGCCCGCTGAATTGCCTGCCACACGCGCAACGGCGTTGCCGGGCCGTCCCAGGCGGTGACACCCAACGGGGCGAGCGCATCCAGGATCGCGTTGCCGATCGCGGGGAATACGCCGACGGCACCGGCTTCTCCGGCACCCTTCACACCCAGCGGGTTGGTGGTGCAGCGCGATCCGTTGAAGTCCAGATCGAACTCCGGCAGATCGTCGGCGCGCGGCAGGGCGTAATCCATGAAGGACGCGGCGATGGCCTGACCCGAGTCCGGAGCGTAGCAGGCGGCTTCCAGCAAAGCCTGTCCGGCGCCTTGGGCGATCGCCCCATGCGCCTGGCCGGCGGCGACCATCGGATTGACCAGGACGCCGTAATCGTCGGTCGCTGTATGGCGTACCAGGAACACCTGCCCGCTGTCGGGGTCGATTTCGACCTCCACCACATGCGTGCCGTTGGGGAAGGTCATCGCGTCCCGCGTCCAATGGTGGTACGTATTCAGGGTGGACCCGGTCCGGCGCGCCTCCGCCGCCACGTCCAGCAGCGCGATCGTGCGGTTCGTGCCGGGAACCGAGAAATACCCGTCGTCGAACCGGATATCCGCCGGTTCGGCACCCAGGACGCGCGCGGCGATTGTCTTGCCCCTGCCGACAATCTCCTCCGACGCGCGCCAGATCGCGGTGCCGCCCATATAGGTGGCGCGGGAGCTGCCGTGGCCGCCGCCCATCGGGATCAGATCGGTGTCGCCCTGGCGGAGATGGATCAGGGCATTGTCGACGCCCAACCGGTCCGACAGGATCTGCGGGAAGGTGGTCTCGTGGCCCTGGCCGATGGTCTGCGTGCCGGTGATCAGGGACACCGTGCCGTCGTCCTCGAACCGGATGTCGACGTTCTCGCTGGGGGGACCGCCGGTGCCCTTGATGTGATAGGCGAATCCCAGGCCGCGCAACCGGCCGCGGTCCGCGCTTTCCTGACGACGAGCGACGAAGCCGGGCAAATCGGCACGGGCCAAAGCGCGGTCGAAGGTTTCCCGGAAGGTGCCGCTGTCCACCACGAAGCCGAACGCGTTGGTCATCGGCATCGTGTGGGACGGGATGAAGTTCCGCCGCCTCAGTTCGGCACGGTCGATGCCGCATTGGCCGGCGGCGGTGTCGATCAGACGTTCCAGGATGTTGACGGTTTCGGCGAAGCCCGGGGCGCGGGTCACGCCGATCGGCGTGGTGTTGGTCAGGACGGCGGAGACGCGGATTTCGATCGCCGGAATGGCATAGACGGTGCCTTGCAGATGCACATACTGAAACGTCTGCACCGCGCCCGAGCCACCGGCCATGTAGGCGCCGATATTGGCCGCGCTGGTGACCCTCAAGGCCAGGAAACGGCCGGTTCGATCCAACGCGAGTTCGGCCTCGGCGTCATGATCGCGGGCCTGATGGTCGCTGATGAAGCCTTCGGTGCGTGACGCGATCCATTTCACCGGGCGGCCCACGCGCCGGGCGGCCCAGGGGATCAGCGCGTGTTCCGCATAGGCGAAATTCTTGGCGCCGAAGCCGCCACCGACATCCGGGGCGACAAAGCGCAATTGCGTTGGAGCGACGCCGAGCGCGCGGGCGGCGTTGTCTCGGTTGGCGTGGATGGCCTGGCTGGAGACATGGGCGGTGTAGCGCTTGGTCGCTGGGTCGAATGCGCCGACCACGCCGCGCGGTTCCATCGGGTTGGTCACGATCCGGTGGTTGTGCAGGTGAATGCGCGCGAGATAAGCGGCCTGGGCGAAGGTGGCATCGACGGCGGCGCTGTCTCCCGCGGTCCAGTCGAGGCAGATATTGCCGGGGACAGCGTCGGCGATGGTGGGGGCGTCCGGTGCGCGCGCGGCGCTTGCGGTGGTGACGGCGGGCAGCGGTGTGTAGTCGATCGCGACGCGTTCGGCCGCGTCCAGGGCCTGGGCGCGGGTTTCCGCCACGATCACGGCGACTGGCTCGCCGACATGGCGCACCTTGCCCTCGGCCAGCAGGGGCTGAGGCATGAAGCGGAACGGTTCGTTGGTCTGCACGTTGGCTTCGACGGAGGGGCGCATCGGTTGCAGCCCGTCGGCGTTGGCGTCGGTCGCGGTCAGGACGGCCAGGACGCCGGGGCTTGCGAGGGCTGGGCCGGTGTCGATACTGTTGATCAGGGCGTGGGCGTGCGGGGAGCGCAGCACGATCGCGTGGGTGACGTTGGGGAACGTCAGGTCGTCCAGGTATTGGCCTCGGCCGGCTACGAAGCGAGCGTCCTCGCGGCGTTTGGGGGTGTCGCCGATGACCGAGCGCATGGACGGGGCCTTTCGTGTTTGGGGAGTAGAAGGGCGGGGCTGCCGCCCCCGTACCCCGCCCAAGGGGCTCTGCCCCTTGGATCCCCGCCAAGGGCGACGGCCCTTGGAACCGGAACATTTGTTGTTTGTTGGTAGGGGCCTACCCGGACCTTGCGCGGTCCGGGTAGGCCCCTACCAA
>CAMATI010000287.1 GCA_945861095.1 Asaia bogorensis
GAGACCGATCAGGGCCTGACCGGCCTCGCCACCCTGCACGGGCGCGGCATGAAGACCGTCTGCGCCATGATCCACGAACTGCAGGACCTGGTCGTCGGCATGGACCCGATGGCGCATGAGGCGATCTGGGCGAAGGTCTTCGGCATCACCACCTCGTCTCCCGATCCAACCCAACGGCCGCGCTCCGCGGTGTTCAACGCCGACAACCGGGCGCAGTTGATGACCGCCCTGGCCGGCATCGATATCGGCGTCTGGGACATCAAGGGCAAAGCCCTCAACCTCCCCATCTGGCGACTGCTCGGTGCCGAACGCAACGTGTTGCCGGCCTACGTAACGGGCGGCTATTACCGCTCCGACCGGCCCGATGGCGGGTTGCGGGACGAGATGCTGTCCTACCTCGAAAAAGGTTACACCGCCGTCAAGATCAAGGTCGGCGCGTCAACCCTTGAAGCCGACATCAAACGCATCTCCGAAGTCCGCGACACCATCGGCCCCGACGCGGATATGATGCTGGATGGCAACAACGCCTACTCCCTGGCCGAGGCCGAACGCGCCATCGCCGCCTTCACCGAGTTCAAGCCGGCGTGGTTCGAGGAACCCATCCACTGGTACGACTCCTACCGCGCGCTCGGCAAACTGGCGGCCCGAACCCATGTCCCGATCGCCAGCGGCGAGTCGGAAATCCACGCCTGGGCCTGCCGGGACTTGGTCGATCTGGGCGGCGTCCGCGTGATGCAGTTCGACGCGGCCCGGTCCGGTGGCGTGACCGAGTGGCTGCGCGTCGCCGCCTATTGCCACCTGCACGGCGTCGCCATGAGCACCCATCATGAGCCGCACATCCAGGGCCACCTCGCCGCCGCCGCACCGAATGGCTGGAACGTCGAAACCTTCCCGGATGCCGATCGGGACCCGATCTTCGCCAATCTCTACACCGTGCGGGCGGAGTTGCGCGACGGCAACGTCGTGCTGAACGATCTGCCCGGATTCGGCTTCGACGTGGATTGGGCATTCGTGGAGAAATATCGAGGGTAAGCGTAAACCACCGGAATCCGTCAAACCTTTACGCGCCCACCGACAAGCCGCACACTCCGTCCCCGGAGGCAACTCATGACCCTGACCGGCGCGATAGACTGCGACATTCATCCCGGCGTGCCCGATATCAAGGCCCTGCTGCCCTATATGGACGCGTTCTGGCAGGAATCCTTCGTCCATCGCGGCCTGGATGGGTTCGAGATGATGAGCTACCCGCCCAACGCCCCGATCACCTGCCGCCCGGACTGGCGCATCCAGGGCCAACGCCCAGCCGCCAACCTGGCCACCATGCAGACCCAGGCGCTCGACCCATTCAACATTGGCCTGGCGATATGCAACCCGCTGACCGGCGGTCAGGTCAGCGTCAGCGAGACCATGGGGGCTGCCATTTGTTCCGCCGTCAACGACTGGATCAAGGAACACTGGCTGGACAAGGACCGGCGGTTGCGCGCCTCCATCGTCGTGCCACCCCAGGCGCCGATGCTGGCGGTCGAGGAAATCGAACGTTGCGCCTCCGACCGCCGCTTCGTCCAGGTCCTGATGCCCGTCGCCTGCGAGATGATGCTGGGCCGTTCCTATTACTGGCCGATCTACGAAGCCGCCGCGCGCCATAACCTGCCGATCGGGCTGCATGCCGGCAGCATGTATCGTTACGCCCCTACCTCGACCGGCTGGCCGTCGCACTATCTGCACGACTACGTCTCGCAGGCGCAGACATTCGAGGACCAGATCCTCAGCCTGATCTCGAACGGGGTGTTCAACAAATACCCCGACCTGAAATTCGTCATGATCGAGTCGGGCGTCACCTGGCTGCCCGGCTTCATCTGGCGCGCCATCAAGACCTGGCGCGGCGTGCGGGCCGAGGTGCCCTGGATGAAACGCTCCCCCGCCGACACGATCCGGGAGAATATCCGCCTGACCGTGCAGCCCTTCGACACGCCCCCCGGCGACGCCGACGCGGTGGAGCGCATCATCGAACAGATCGACAGCGACCAGATGCTGCTGTTCGCGTCCGACTACCCGCATTGGCAGTTCGAGGGCGACGCAATCACCCCCGCCGGCTTGTCGCCTTCCCTGCTGCAACGCATTCGTATCGACAATCCGCTGGACACCTATCCCCGCCTGAAGGAGACCGTGGCATGAACGCACCCGTCGATATCTCGGACCGGCGCCTTGAATCCGGCCAGACACTTGGCATTATCGACTGCGACGTCCACCCCTATCCCAGGGCGGGCGCGTTGAACCCTTATCTGTCGGAGCGTTGGCGCAAGCACATCTTCGAATACGGCAAATTCAACTGTGGGATCTATGCCGATCGCGGCACCTATCCTCGGTTTTCGCCCAATACCTGCCGCCGCGATGCCTGGCCGCCAGGTGGGGGATTGCCAGGATCGGATGTCGGCTACATCCGGGACCAACTGCTGGATCCCTACAACATCGCATACGGCGTGCTGGAACCGTTGCTCGGCGCCAACACGTCGCGCAACCTGGATGAGGCCGCGGCACTTTGTACCGCGATGAACGACTGGCAGGCGATCGATTTCGTCGATGTGGACCCACGGCTGCGCGCGTCCATCCTGGTGCCGCAGGACGATCCCCCCGCCGCGATCAAGGAGATAGAGAAACGGTCCGGCGATTGGCGGTTCTGCCAGATCCAACTCGGATCGAAGACGTCCGAGCCGCTGGGGCGGCGCCGCTACTGGCCGATCTTCGCCGCCGCGGTCGAACACGGGTTGTCGATCGGCCTGCATATCGGCGGCACGCAATCCAGCGCGCCGTCAGCCGGCGGTTGGCCGCAATTCTACCTGGAGGACCATCAGGTTCTGTCGCACTCCATGCAGAATCAGGCGACCAGCCTGATCCTGGAAGGCGTGTTCGATGCGTTCCCAACCCTGAAAGTGGTGCTGATCGAAGGCGGCTTTGCCTGGGCGCCGACCTTGGGATGGCGGCTGGACAACCACTGGGCGAAAATGCGCGATGAGGTGGGCGCGTTGAAGCGCAAGCCGTCGGAATACATGAAGACCAATCTGTGGTTTGCCACGCAGCCGGTGGAGGAGCCGGAGCATCCCGAGGATCTGCGGAAAATCTTCGATTGGATCGGCTGGGACCGGATGATGTATTCGAGCGATTATCCGCATTGGGACTTTGACGATCCGCATCTGGCGTTTCGGTTTCAGATGACGGAGACGGAGAAGCGGATGTTGTTCCGTGACAATGCTCTGGATGTTTATACGTTTCGGTGAGAGTGACCTGGGCGCTGCCCTGGACCCGCCAGGAGGGCTTTGCCCTCCTGGACCTCCCACCAAAGGCGCGGCGTTTGGAATGCGATTCATGGGTGCCTTGGCGTAAGGGTCCTACGCGGACCGGTTGCGGTCCGCGTAGGACCCTTACGCCATGGCACCAATAATCCGGTTCCAAGGGCCGTCGCCCTTGGCGGGGTTCCGGGGCAGAGCCCCGCCCTTCCCCCAACTCCCCAAGAGGCCCCAATGCTACGTTTCCTCCTCCTAGCCACCGCCCTACTGATCCACCCCGCCACCGCCCAAACCAGCAAATGGCCCGAACGGCCGGTCAAGGTCATCGTCCCCTTCGCCGCCGGCGGCCCCAACGACGTCGTCGCCCGTCTGTGGGTCGACCGCCTGAGCATCGGGTTCGGCCAGCAATTCGTCGTGGACAACCGCGGCGGCGCATCCGGCATGATCGGCTCCGAAGCCGCGGCACGCGCCGCGCCCGACGGATACACCCTGCTTTTGGCCTCCAGCAGCACGCTGGGCCTGGTGCCTGTTGTTACCAAGACGAAGTTCGATCCGTTGAAGGATTTCACGCCGATGACCCGAGTCGGCGACCTGATCCAGGGCATAGCCGTGAATCTGGCCGTGAAGGCCACCACCGTCGCCGAACTGGTCGCCCTGGCGAAAGCCGAACCCGGAAAACTGGCCTGGGGCACCCCGGGCGCCGGGACATCCGCCCATCTGATGGTCGCGAATTTCAACAGGCGAGCCGGCGTCGATATCCTGCACGTTCCGTTTCGCGGCAGCGCGGACGTGTTGAACGACCTGCTGGCCGGTCATGTGCAGATCATGTCCGACATTGTCGTGTTGCCACATGTCCGCGCCGGCAAATTGCGCCTGCTGGCCATGGTCGGCGACGCGCGTCACCCCGGCTTTCCCGACATCCCTACTCTGGCGGAGCAGGGCTTCCCCGACATCACACCCATCACATTCTACGGCATCTACGGCCCGGCCGGCGTGCCGAGCGAGGTGACGGCCAAGATGCACGCCAAGGTGGGGGAGATCATGGAGAAGCCCGACATGGTCCAGATCGCCCTGGAACGCGGCGTGATGCTGCGGCGCATGGACGGAGACGGCGTGGGCAAGGCCCTGGCGGCACAGACCGAGATCAATCGCGGTCTGGTCGCGCTGGCGGGCATCAAGATGGAGTGAAGCGAACCGCCCGGCCCGGACACCAGTCCGGCCCGGGCGACACAACCACGCGCTAGCCGCTCCAGGCTGGCAGACCGCCGAAGAAGCCGCCGATCGCGCCCAGGAATCCCTTGGTGTTCTGCCCGTGCACGTTGTGCCCACAGTTCGGCACCGTCACCAACGTCCCATGCGGCAAAGCATCGCGGAACCGTTCGGCCGCATCCGCTTCCAGGATGTTGGAGTTCTCACCCCGCACCACCATCACCGGTAGCTTGTAGTGACGCACGTCGTCCAAACTCACTGTATCCTGCGGGCTGGTGCCGCGCAGGATACCCAGGCGACGTGGATTGGAATCGCATTTGCTGACGAATTTCCCGTCCGCGCGTTGCAGCATGTTGTACTTCACCGTGCGCTCGATATGTTCCCGCGGGCGGTAGGGATCGTATTGACGAACGTTGCGCACGAAATGTTCCAGGTCGTCGAATTCCTGATTTGCCTGCACAAAGCCGCCGA
Source organism: Asaia bogorensis (assembly GCA_945861095.1). Classification (GTDB taxonomy): domain Bacteria; phylum Pseudomonadota; class Alphaproteobacteria; order Acetobacterales; family Acetobacteraceae; genus Rhodopila. The sequence continues at coordinate 4,965 of CAMATI010000287.1, forward strand.
TCGCGGCACGCCCGCGTTCCGACACTTCCGGACCGACATCGACCACCACCATGGCGCGCAGATAGGAATGATCGTGGCGCGCCAGGATCATCGAATTCCGCGCCCCCATGGAATGCCCCATCAGGATCGGCTTGCGCAGGCCCATCGCGGCGATGAAGGCCTCGGCGTCCTGCGCCATGTTGTGGTTGGAGTATTCGACGTCGCGCGCCCACTCGCTGTCGCCATGGCCGCGCTGATCCAGCGCCAGGACGCGGTAGTTCTGCGCCAGATGCAGACTGACCAGGTCCCAGGAGTGCGCCGACTGGTGCCCGCCATGCAGCAGCACGATCGGCGGCGCATCGGGCGCGCCCCATTCAAGGAAATGGAACCGCAGTTGCCGCAGCACGATGTTGCAGGAGCGGTAGCGTATGTCCGGCTTGTGCGGAATGCCGAGTTCGCCCGCGCTGGTCAGCAGGCTGCGGAACTCATCGGTTTGGGTCATGTCCAGGGGTTCGGAGCCCTGGGCGTAGGTGTTGAGGTACATGGGACGTTTCTCTGTCTGGTTCTGGTCGCGTCGGACAGGACGCTACAGGGTCACGGGCAATCCCGCAAAGCCGAGCGGGGCGGGGCGGGGCGGGTCGTGTGGACATCGCCAAGCCGTCGGGTACGACGATCGGCAGGCACCCGACCGGATGGCGCGGTTCGAGAGGACGTGGCGATAGGCTGCATCTCCGTCAGCGTCCATGCCGGTCGAACGGGAAGAGGCGCCCCCTATCCGGACAACCGCCCCCCACATCACCCGGCGAAAAGAGTGACTCTCCGACCGGTTCCTCCCCGTCATGCCGGCGCAGGCCGCCATCCACGACTTTCCCAGGCTGCAACAACGCAAGGCGTGGATAGCGGCTCGGCGGCCGCCACGACGGGGCTGTTCGGCCGGTCGGTCAGCGTTACCGGCGGATGGTTTCAGGCTCCTACAGCTTCACTCGCACGCCCAGCCAACCGCTCGGTCCCGGCGTCTGATAGCCGTTCACCGCCTCGAACTTCGAATGGAAGATGTTGCGCACATTGACGTAAACCTGCACCGCCGGTGTGACATCGTAACTGATCGCCACCGACGCGATCAGTCCCTGCGGCGATGTCCCGACCCCGGTGCCGAAGCCGGCATCGTTGGTCAGGAAGTCCCGGAACACCCCGGTATAGGCAAGCTGCGGAACGATCTTCAGTTCCGGAATCGGCTTCAGGGTCAGGCTGGCCGACCCCGCATGCGCCGGCCGGCGCAACAGCCGGGACCCGGTCGACGCCGCCTGGCCGATTCCATTCGTATCGGTATAGGTGTAATTCGCGTTCAGGCTCAGCCACGCGGCCGGACGCAGGGAAAGTTCCGTCTCCACGCCCTGCACATGCGCCGACCCGATATTGACCGACGTGTAGACGGGCACGAACACGGTGGTGATCAGGTTCTGCACCTGCTGGTTGAAATACGTCGCACCGAACGTCACGAAATCATCCCGCTCGAACGCTGGCAGCGTGGTGGAAAACCCCAGCTCCCAGCCCTGCGCGCGTTCCGGTTTCAGCGCCACGTTGCCGACATAGCCGAACGAGTCGACACCATAACGGTCAAACAGCGACGGAGCGCGGAACGATGTGCCATAGGCCAGCTTGAAGCGGGTCAACACCTCCGGCACCGCGAGCACGCCACCCAGGCGCCAGGTAGTTGGCGCATTGCCGGCCACCCAGTCCTGACGCACCTGCCCCGTCACGGTCAGCCGATCCCACAACGTCGATTGCAGGCCCAGGTTGATGGCGTTGGTCGCCATTGACGCGTTGGCCGACTGGGCGAACGGAAAGCCGCCGAAATCGCTGTTGGTGCTCACCTTGATCGAGTCGTCGGTAAATTGGTAGCCGAAGGTCAGCGCGGTGTCCGACATCGCGTCCGACGGCAACCATTGGTTCAAATGCACCGTGTTGTTCCATTGCACATCGGTGCGATAGGCATGGTAGCGCGAATCGCTGGATGTCATGTTCGGATCGCGCGGATCGAGGTATTGCCGATAGTGCCGATCGTCCTGCATCCGTCCGACGAACACGCCGGTTTCGTAGACCCCGTCGAACAGCCTGGAGGTCACGCCGACACGCCCCAGGAACGAATCGGCGGTGCCCGACGAATTGGCGGTATCCCAGGTCGGCGCGCCCAGCGCGTTGAACCCGAACAAGGCCTGGCGGGCACGCAGAAACAGCGACAGCCGCGTTCCCTCGACGGGAGAATAGCCCAGATTCAACGTCCCAATCCGGTCGCGAAATCCCTGCGGGGTGCCGGTGTAGTTGCTCTGGCGTTGCGGGATGGCGTCGTAGCCTTCTGACGACTGCGAAGACGCGGTCAGCGCATAGTCGAACTTACCCTCGACCCCGGATGCGACGACGGTGCCCCTGATCTGTTGCGGCAACCCGGCCGCCAGATCGAACTGCCAGCGCGGTCCGCCCGCGGCCCCACGGCGGGAAATCAGGTTGATCACCCCCCCGATCGCGCCCGAGCCATACAAAGCCGCCATCGGGCCGCGAATGATCTCGATCCGTTCAATGTCGGACAAGGTATCGACGCCAAAATTGAACGCCCCCGTCGCCTCCGACGGATCGTTGATCGGCATGCCGTCGCGCAGCACCAGCACGTGGTTGGAGTTGGTGCCGCGGATGAATACGCTGGCCTGCCCGCCAGGCCCGCCGGAGGGGCTGACGCGCACGCCGGGGACCTGGGACAAAGCCTCGGTCAGGGTGTTGAAGCCGAACGAATCGATCTTCGCGCGGTCGATCACGGTCACGCCGGCGGGGATTTTCTCGATCGCGGTCGGAACCCGGGTCGCGGTCACGACCAGATCGGGCAGCGCGACCTCCGGATCGGCCGCCCAGGCGCCAGGAACCAATGAAACATAGAAACTCGTTGCCAGCAGCGCGAGTCTTGAGCGCATGCGGGTCCTCCTATCGACACAGTGCCGACAGCTCGCATGCGGGTTTCTCCCCGCTGCCCCGGTGCACCCCGCCCGTCGCGCGCGCGCAGTCTCGACGTCGGCCGGTCTCCTGGCTATCGGGTCATCGCCCTGGCCCGCCTTCTCACCTTGCGGCAATGGCACGTGGACCGAGGCTCACCGACTACAGTTGCGGGGGCAGCCGCTTGCGCGTTCCCGTTTCAGCCCTTGCGGGCCACCGTCGTCTGTCGCGATTGTAACCCAATGGCCAGCGATCGCACCAGAGGGGCCACCCAAGGCGGCGCACAGCAATAACCGCACCATCTGTCGGGCGTTCGGGGGGCGGAGAGGAAGCATCGGGGCTCCGCCCCAAACCCCGCGAGGGCTTCGCCCTTCGATCCCACCAGGGGCGCGGCCCCTGGACCGCGATCCATTGGGTCAGGGGGGAAAGGGGGCCGACACGGACGTTGAAACGCCATGGTCGGCCCCCTTTCCACCCTGACCCAATAAACGGCATCCAAGGCCCAGCCTTGGTGAGGGTCGAGGGGGCAAAGCCCTCGCGGGGTCCGGG
>CAMATI010000288.1 GCA_945861095.1 Asaia bogorensis
CATCCTTGCCGCTTTCGGCAAGATCGCCCGTGCCCAGAACTTTATCGGTCATCTCGGTTTCCAAACCTGGTTGCAAGGGCGGTTCTAGCCGGGCCGGGGCGTGGTGTTAAGGCGACGCCCGGGAATAAGCGAACCGCCTGGCATCGAGCACGAACCCATCCGCGTCCTGGTGGGGACGGCCGCCAATGCGGCGCCAGCAAGCAAGGACACATGCTCCGCGGGAGCGGGGTTGGTCGCGTCACGCTGTTTTCGAACACCCGCGTGCGATTCCGGAGTTTTGAATGGGGCATCATCGGGATGGAGCCGTGTTCCGGGGCATGCGAAGCGCCTGAATGTTTGCCTTTTGTTCTAGAGCGCGGGCCACCGCGATGGCAAGCAAAAATCGGATTCCGCAGGTGCGATGGTGGTTTTCGGGGTCAAAACCCACGAGAAATCGGTGTTTTGCCTCGATTCCGGGCAATGGTTAACCGGGCGCGTCGAATGGTTAATTCCGAGCGAAACCGGCGATTGGCGTTTTTCGCCGAAGTTCGGATCCAGGTTTCAGATTGGGCTTCTTATCGCTGATATCGCGGCATTTATCGGGCCTCTTGAGATTCTACTTTAAGTTGTGGACCGTCTGTCATTCGTTCCGGACAGGCGCGGATATGGCGGGGTTTCGTTACGAGATCATGCGGGAATCGGGGGGTATTGTTCCGGATGGATGCCGTTAACCCGACCGTTCATGGTTGCATGCGAATTAGGCAGATGGTTGCTTTCGCGACAGGCGGGCCTGATCGACAGTGGCAGGGCATGGGCGTGGCGGTTCCGGACGGAGCGTCCGTGATGAAAGACAAGTTTGGCCCTTGGCCGCATTCCCTTGGCCGCCCGTCCGCCAACGGGCGCGATAATTCCCGGGTGCCGGCAAAGCCAGGCTTGAGATCGGCCCCTCCCCCACCGCACAATGCCCAACCCAGCAGGAGCGCACGATCCCATGACCACCCTGATCACCCAGGTCACCGACCTGACCGCCGACCTGGTGAAGCTCGACAGCCGCAGTTTCCTGTCCAACCTGGCGGTCGCGGATCGGATCGAAGCCGAGCTGATCGGGTTTGAAATCGAACGGCTGGATTACATGGACCCAGCGGGGGTCGCGAAGCGGGTGCTGGTGGCCAATCGCGGCGGGCCGGGCGGCATCGCGTTTTCGGGCCATATGGACACGGTGCCGGACACCGGCTGGAAGGAAGACCCGTGGTCGGCGCGCATCGACGCCGACGGGATCATGCACGGCCTGGGCACCACCGACATGAAAGGCCCGGTTGCCGCGGCGATCCTGGCCGCGCGGATGGTGCCGGACGGCATCCCGGTGACCCTGCTGATCACCACCGACGAGGAAACCACCAAACAGGGTGCTCGCCTGATCGCGGAGTCCTCGGAACTGGTGCGGCGCATCAAGCCCACCGGGATCCTGGTGGTGGAGCCCACCAACATGATCCCGGTGCGCGGCCATCGCAGCCATATCGGCTTCACCTGCGTGGCAACCGGGGTGCAGGCGCATAGCAGCACCGGCAAGGGGCACAACGCCAACTGGGACCTGATCCCGTTCCTGGTCGAGATGAAAACGATCTTTCTGAATCTACGGACCGACACCACGTTGCAGGACCCCGCCTACGATCCGGTGTTCAGTGACTTCAATGTCGTGATCGACAACCACGGCGCGGCGGTCAACGTCACCGTTCCGGTGGCGACCGCACGGATCAAGTTCCGTTACTCCGCGAAGGTCGATCCGACCCCGGTGTTGCAGGCGGTCCAGGCCGCCGCCGCACGGCATGGCATCGCCGTGACCGAGGCACGGGAAGGATTCCCGCCGGAACTCCCCGCCGATCACCCGTTCGTGCAGCTTTGCGTCGATGCCGTCGGCCTGCCTCCGAAGACCGCACCCTACGGCACGGACGCCTCCGAATTGCAGGCCATCGCGCCTTGCGTGGTACTGGGGCCGGGCGATATCGCGGTTGCCCACACGCCTTTCGAGGCCGTGCGCCTGAGCGCCCTGGCGGATGCGATCCCGGTGCTGGTCGGGCTGGCGGAGCGGATGGCTCGCTACGGCGCCAACAATCGATAATCCGGCGATGCCTCGCCCCGGGCCGCCGACGCAAGGCCCTGGGCGAGGCGATCCGCGATGGCGACGGTATAATGCAGCGGGTCCCAGTAATGGTCGTCGTGGTCGGTGATCGGGCTGTGGATCATGAAATCCACCGCGACGATATTGGGCCGAGCACGGGCCAGCTCGGCGGTGCGGCGCTTGCACTCATCCCATACCATGGCGCCGGGAGACCGCGGCGGCGGCAGCAGGTTCCGGTGGTAAGGCACGAAGAACAGCACCACACGGGTCGCATCGGGCAGCGCCCCGATCTGCGCGCGCAGCACGTCCAGCGCCGGATAGCGCCAGTCCGACGGCGGGCCGGACCGTGATCCGGTCGGCACGAACGGGCCGACCCCGTGCAGACGGCCGGCCACTTTCGCGCGGTCGTAGGCGCTGTCCGGCGGCACGAACCGTGTATAGCCGTCTCGACCATACACGGGGTCCTTGATGCCGATCAGAATGCCGAACAATTGTCCGGCGGACTGCACGGCGTATTGGTTGAACATTTCGGCATAACCGCGCCAGGGATGATCCTGATACATCCATTCCGGGAACGGCCGCCCGGTCAGCATCTGGTAGCTGTCGCCGGTGACGCACCACCTGATATCCAGCCCCACCATCACCAGTTTCGGCACCGGATGCGCTCGGCGAAACACATCCATGATCCGGCCTTGCTCGTAGATGGTCGCGTCGTTCATCGACAGGTTGACCAGGCGCGTGCCGAACAGCGGATCCAAGGCGGCGGGCCGCATCAGGCGACTGGTCGACGTCCCGAACAGGGCGCTGTCGAATTTGTCGGACCGGGCCATCGACGGGAATGCGAACCGCGCATTCGACGCGACCTGCACCCTGTCTGCCGGGGGCGACAACGGCAAGGTATCGAACGGATCGACCAGAACGACAAACGCATAGACGACCGCCACCACCAGCGCCGTGGTGCCGGCGGCCAGGCGGAAGAACCGCCGCCAGGGGTCAGAACTGGAAATAGATGAAGACATTGGGCAACCGCCCGCCAATCAGCAGCAGAAGAAAGGCCAGTCCGAAGCCGACCGGGATGGCGACCCACGCCGCGGGCCGCAGGACGGCGAACGCCGCGCGCTGGCTGGTCGGCCCCAGCAATGCGATGCCCGTGCCGACCGCGAGGGCAATCTGATAGTCGCGATGCAAATCGATCCCGCCGACACCGTGCAACCCCGCCATCGACGCGAGCACATCGCCCGCGGTCGCGAAATCCGGCGCGCGGAACAACACCCAGCACGCCATGACGAAAACCAACGTCACCAACCACGACACCACCGCCGGCAGCCGAAACCCCCGCTCGGCCCACACATGATTGACCGCCAAGGCCAGCCCGTGCAGCCCGCCCCAGACGACGAATGTCCAGGCCGCGCCGTGCCACAACCCGCCAAGCAACATCGTCACAATCACATTGACCGCCACGCGCACCGCCCCGCCGCGGTTACCGCCCAGCGGAATATACAGATAGTCGCGCAGGAACCGGCTCAACGTCATATGCCAGCGACGCCAGAAATCGCGGATCGAGACCGCTTGGTACGGCGCGTCGAAGTTGAACGGCAAACGCAGGCCAAACATCAGCGCGAGCCCGATCGCCATGTCGGAATAACCCGAGAAATCAAAGTAGATCTGCAATGTATAGCCGCCGGCGGCGAACCAGGCCTCTGGCATGGTCAGGGACGTGGTGGCCGCCTTCTGGAACAACGGATCGACGGCGAGCGCCAAGGTGTCGGCCAGTGCCACCTTCTTGGTAACGCCAACCACGAACAGATAGAAGCCGCGCGAGAGATTTTCCCACATCGCGGGGCCGCGCGGATTGGCTTGGAACTGATGGATGATCTCGTTGTGGCGGACCAGGGGGCCGGCGATCAGTTGCGGAAAAAAGCCCACGAACATGCAGAAATCGAGGAACCCGTAAATGTGCCGGTCGCCTCGTTTCAGGTCGATCAGGTAGGAGATCTTCTGGAATACGAAGAAGCTGATGCCCAGCGGCAGGATCAGGCTCCATGGCTGCCAGGGTTGATCGGTCAGGTCGAAGACGGTGCCCCGCAGGAAATCCGCGTATTTGAACAGCGCCAGAACGGCCAGGTTGAAGACCACGCCCAGGACGGGGATCCATCCCACCGGCCACCGCCCGAAGCATCGGGCGATCAGCCAATTGGCCACGGTCAATCCCGCCAGCAACGGCACGAAACGCGGATCCCACCAGCCGTAGAACCCCATCGACGCGACAACGATCAGCAACTGGCGCGCCACCCGCCGGTCAGCCAGGGCATAGTAAAGCCCCAGCACGACCGGCAGGAAAAAGATGATGAAGGCCTGGGAGTTGAATAGCATCGGAGGCTAGAACCGCGCTCTCGGTGGAATCGTGGTGTCGCCCCGCATGAGGACGGTGCATAGCCGAGCGGACGGGCTGCGTCCACGTTGGGGAGGGTGGCGGTACGGCGGAACGGTCGCGCCGATCCACCGCCGCCAGACCGCCGATGTCCCAATCGCCCAAATGCGGCTATGCTGCCCGGATGGACACGCCCCGGATCAACCTGCACCTGGTCTCCGACGCCACCGGCGAGACCCTGAACTCGATCGCGCGCGCCACGACCGTGCAGTTCGAGCACGCCCAGATCATCCACCACCGTTGGAGCCTGGTTCGCACCCGCTTCCAGCTTCATCGCGTGCTGGAGGGTATCGAGCACGAACCCGGACCGGTGTTGTCCACGCTGGTCGACCGGGCCTTGCGCACCGAACTGGAAACCACCTGCGTTCGCCTGAACCTGCGGATCGTGAACGTGCTGGACCCGGTGCTGGACGTCTTGCAGGACTGTATCGGCGAACGGGCCACGGCTCGGCCCGGTCGGCAATACGTGCTGAACGCCGACTATTTCCAACGCATCGACGCCATGCACTACGTGCTGCAGCACGACGACGGGCAGGCTCACCCGGGTCTGGCGGAGGCGGATGTGGTCCTGGTCGGGGTGTCGCGCAGTTCCAAGACGCCCACCTGCTTCTACCTCGCAAATCGCGGTATCAAGGCCGCCAATGTGCCCCTGGTCCCTAACCTGCCGGAACCCGAGGGCCTGGCCGGCGTGCAATGCCCGGTGATCGGCCTGACCCTGGCAGCCGAGGCCCTGATCGATATCCGCCGCCATCGGCTGCGGCTGATCGGTGGCGGCGCGCAGACCGGCCCGGTGCGCCAGGACAGCACCGATTACGTCGATGAGGACGCGGTCAAGGCCGAACTCCTTTGGGCTCGGCGGTTATGCACACGGTATGGCTGGCCGGTGATCGACGTCACAAGGCGCTCGATCGAGGAGACGGCGGCCACGGTCCTGCAACTGATCGAAGCCTGGCATGCTCGCCGGGCCAAAGCCGCCGAGGCAGCACCGCCGGGTTGATGGGCCAAGGTCTTCGGCGCTGCCCGCTGGAGACACGGGTGGCCGATCAAGCCCTGTGTTGTTGATCCGGACGGCGTCCGCGGCCGATGCGTCTCTCCGGGGACGGCAGAATGCGGCGTTGTGCGGGCGGCGCATGGCAATCAGCCGGTGAGGTTGCCGCCTGACCGAAGCGCGGCCGGGGTGCCTGGGGGTCCCGCTGCCACGACAGTTGCAAGATTGCCACATATGTTAGCGATCACAGAAAAAATGCTGCGATGCAGCAAAACTGCTTGCATGCTGCACCTGCGAAGAGCATTCTCTGTCTCGGCAGCCGCGTCTAGGCGCACTGCCTTTCTTGGACGTTTCCTCCCTAAACTTGGCGGCGCCCCGTGCGCCGCCACTTTTTTTGGTGGCAAACCCCGGTTCCCCGTCGCGCCGGCGTTTAAGTCCGAGAACCAGCTTGCCGTGACAGGGCCACCCCGCTATATGCGCCCCTCGGCCGGAGTGTAGCTCAGCCTGGTAGAGCACTGTGTTCGGGACGCAGGGGCCGGAGGTTCGAATCCTCTCACTCCGACCAGCCGATTTCGATGATTTAGCGCGAATTAGCGCAGGTGTCTGGGTGTTCGTTTGAACACGACGGCCCTTGGTCTCACGTGACACGCAACGCGTGAAGTTCTCATCGGATGACCGCGCTCGATTTGTGGTAGGCAATTGGAAGTCGGTCTTTGGCCGCCCGTAAGTGGAACGACTCCCAACGGGTAGCCGGGTGGATTGATTGCGAGGTTCGCAAAGCTGCGAAAGATGCGCCAATGAGCTTCGTATGCATGGTGAGAGAGGAAGCCATTCCGATTGTGGAGTTTCGGCGCTGCGATGCCTGCTCGCTAATGTGCCACATCGGCTACCGGGACGATGATGACACAAATTACTGGATCAAGGTTGGACTAGACGTGTGCCCCGGAGTGGGTCTGGACTTCAATTTTTTCCTGGTGCGTGTCCACGGCGAACCAGAAGCTGAGACCCCTATGTTCGAGTCACTGCAGGTTGCCTCCTTTATCGGAGCGGCGGACCGGCGGAAAATTCGTCAGGTCTTAATATGGCTTGCCGAGCGGCTTATCACTTCCGTGATGCCAGAGCGCTTTGCAATGTCGACGTACGACGCATATCTGCCAGACGGCGCCATGACGAAATTCACCGAATTATGCCTTGTTTTCAACGCGTGCGGCTATGATATCACCGCCACTGACCCGTATCGCGGCCGCCATATGTGGATTATGGAGCGACAACCAGGGTGATTATCATTGTCGCGGCCCGACGCGCCAACTACGTTCGCAAGACCCAAGGAGGGGATTATGGCAGACCGCCAGAAGCCAGACCGCGAACAGCAGATCGCGTTTATGATGAGCGCCCCTGAGCGCCTGACGAACTGTGCTCGGGCATGGCTAACGGACCCACAGGTCAAGGCGGCTCTCCATCAGTATGACGACGACAATGCTTCAGGTTATCCGCAGGTGAAGCGCGCCGTTCGGTAACCCTGGCATACTGCAGCCACCCGTGCGCAACCCTAACCCAGCGCCCGGGCCACCACCGTTAGGTGATCCGGGCGATGGCTTCATTTAGACCTCTTGCACCATCCGAACCGTCATAGCCGCGAACCTAGCCGCCCCAACCTTACGGGTCGGCCGCTCTCAATCAAGCGGGTTACCGCGGGTTTCCAATCAACGGGGGCGCGACCGGCCCTTCCTTCGCAGGCCAAACCCAATCCACCGAGGCACCTCATGGCCAGTTTCCTCTCCCGCCTGTTCGCTGGCAGCGCCAATCCGGGCTGGATCGAAACGGCCGACCTATTCCCCCATATCGACACGCCGGACGGTCCGCTGGTCATCGACGTGCGCGGACCGGCGGAGTTCACCGGCCCGCTCGGACACATTCCCGGCGCCGCCAACATCCCGCTGGACCAGTTTGCCGACCGCACGCGGGAGGTGACCGATCCGGGTCGGCTGATCGTGCTGGTATGCCATACCGATCGTCGCTCCTCCGCCGCCGCGCATCATTTGCGATCCATGGGCGTGACCGAGGTGGCAGTGCTGCGAGGCGGCATGGTCGCCTGGTCGGAAGCGGGGCTGCCGACCGGCTGAGACAAGACGCCGGCCTCATCCCACGACTCGTCGAGCCCCCCCGCCCCGCATACACACCGGCTACCGGTTGGCCTGTCGGATTGGCCTGACTGCCACCGAACCATAGCTTGCCATCCGGCGACCGGCCCATACACTGCGCGCCACCCTGAAAACCAAAAGGAAAACGCCATGAAGGTCATCCGTTCCGCCAACCGCAAGACCAATGTCGCGCCCGCGGCCAACTTCACCGGGACCGTGTTCTCCGATGAGGTCGTCGTCGGCACCTTGCCATCGCGCATGCGTGGCTCGGTCGTCAGCTTCACCCCCGGCGCTCGCACCGCCTGGCACAGCCACCCGGTCGGCCAGACCTTGTTCTGCCTGTCCGGCGCCGGCCGCGTGCAGCGGGAAGGGGAGCAGGTGCAGGAAATCCGCGCCGGCGACACCGTGATCATCCCGCCGGATGTGCGCCACTGGCACGGTTCCGCACCGGGCAAGCTGTTCTCCCATCTCGCCATGTCGGAACTGAACGACAAGGGCGAGGGAACCGCCTGGTTCGAACACGTCTCCGATGACGACTACAACGCCACCCCTGCCCCGGTGACCTGAACCCGAGCTTTCCGCCTACGACGGGCGGAAACGGCTATCCAGGACGAGGACCGGTGCGAGAGGGCGACAATCCGCCGATCGCCGGCCTCGACCCTGATGGTCGGTTTCGGAAAACCCACAGAACAATACCAACCGACGGCACCATTGACCCATGGCGACAACGGCCGCCGTCATTGCGAGCGCAGCGAAGCAATCCAGGGCAACCAACAGGATCGATCGCGTCAAGACCTGGATTGCTTCGCTGC
>CAMATI010000289.1 GCA_945861095.1 Asaia bogorensis
GCGGTCATGGCGGCCACGATAAGGCGATTGTAGCGGTCAGCCGCATCAATGCCCCATCGACGCGCGCTCTCAAGCAGAACTGCCTCGATCCTGTCCTCGGCATGCCCGACGACGCGGTACAGCACCTAACTCTCGTCGGTCGCCATCCGATCGCGGACCCGTGCCATCATCCGTTCATGCCAAGCCTCGGCCCCTTCGGTTGAGGCGATGGTCACATAGCGCCCGTCCTCGGCATCCGCGATGCCTGCGTAGGCTTCCGACGCAATTTCGTCCTCAACCTCTATGTCCGCAGCGAAACGGCGAGCGGCCTCCAAGAGATAGGCGTCCGCGCTCTCGACGCGGCCAGCGGCAACGTGGCGGTCGATGACCGCCTGGATCTCATCCGGCAATCGAAGTTGAACGATACTCATTCGCCCTCCACGGCAACGGGATCGGTTAGTCGCAAGATTCAGCCTATCACAATCAGGGACAGGCCGAGAACCTCGATCGTCAACCGACAATCCCCCTCCCTTGACAGCGGCAAGCCATCACAGCATCATACCCACATGATCCCGCCCTGCCTCAAGTCGGCCGCGTCGAAAAAACCCCTTCCACGAGGGGCCAGGGATCTGCGCGCGCCGTAATCCGTCGCGCATACGATCGAGCAGGACCCCGCCGGTTTGGACGGGGTCTTTTTTTATCTGCTCCCGTCTCCGGCCTCACAGGAGACGAAGCACAATGCACACCCCATTCACGCCACTCCAGGGCATCTGGCTGCCCCTCATCACGCCGTTCCGCGACGGCGCGCTGGATGAGCCTTCGTTGCGGCGGCTGATCAAGAATTTTGCCAGCCAACCGATCGAGGGGCTGATCCTCGCGGCCACGACCGGCGAAGGCATGACCTTGGACGACCAGGAGGTCGAGCGCCTCGTTGCCATCGCGGCTGCCGAGCGGGCAGAGATCGGCCGCGCGTTCCCGCTGTTTCTCGGCCTGTCCGGCAGCGACACGCGCAAGGGTGTCAAGGCATTGCGCGCAACATCCGCCTGGCCGATCGATGGGTATCTGATTGCGTGCCCCTACTACTCAAGGCCGGCGCAGGAAGGGCTGTTCCAACACTTCTCCGCCCTGGCCGATGCCACGGATCGGCCAATACTGATCTACAACATTCCCTATCGCACCGGTGTCAACATGACGAACGACACCATGATGCGCCTGGCCGAACGCCCGAACATCGTTGGGGTCAAGGATTGTTCAGCCGATGCGGTGCAGTCCTTCGACCTGATCCGCGCCCGCCCCGCCGATTTCGCGGTGCTGACGGGGGAGGATGCGCTGTTCCACACGGCACTCACGCAAGGCGCGGATGGCGGCATTCTCGCGTCCGCCCATACCGCGCCCCAGGCATTCGCCGCGATCCTCGGCAAGTTCCGCGAGGGGGATCACGCCGGCGCGTTGGCGGGTTGGCGTATTCTCGTCGATCTCCCGCGCCTGCTGTTCACGGAACCCAGCCCAGCGCCAATCAAGCATTGGTTATGGCGAACAGGCCTCATCGACAGCCCGGAGCTACGCCTGCCGATGACGCCGGTCAGCCCTGCCCTGGCTGCCCGGATCGATCGAGAGATCGAACATTCACGGCGCTATACGATGTGACGGGACCATCGCCTCTCCCGACATGACCGCCTGGTCATGACAGGGCGGAGGCCCCCCATCCACGACTTTGCCGAAATCACCCGAAAAACCCGGATGCTCGATTTTTCGCCGCGCATGACCGTGCGCGGCGGCGAACGGGTCAGCAGTCGTATCCGACGGTATTGTCCCGCAACGGCCCGGGGACGAGACCCACGCTGTCACGGCCGCCGTCGGCGGACCGTGACAGCGTGGACCAGAATTAGCCGCCAACGACCATGGAACGCGGCAACGCCGCGCCCCGGCCTAGCCGCGCCGCCACCAGCCGCGCTTCTTCTCCACCGGAGCAGCGTCATCGCTGCCAATCACGATCGGCTTGATCACCGGTGCGGTATCGTTCGCGGCCACCGGAGCCGGCTCCGGCAGGACCTCGGCCGGGATCACCACCGCGGCATCCGCGGCGATCGCCGGCGCCTCTGCGATCGGAACCACCGGTGCCGCAACAGATTCGGCGGCCGCTTCCGCCGCCACGGGGATGACGACATCCGGTTCGGCCGCGATCGGCGCGGACTCAGGGCCGGCCACAACCGGTGGCTCCTCGATCATCGCCGGTTCGGTGGCCCCGGTTATGCCGGCATCGGGCGCGACACCATTGGGATCAACCCCACTGGTGTCGGGTTCGGCGCTTGCGGCCAAGGCTTCAGGGATCGCCGATGGCGCTTCCAGTTCGACCAACGATTCCGGTGTAGGGTGGCTGGACATCCCGACCTCTGGCACGCTCTCGCCCTCCGGGGCGAGGCCCGTGACGGACGAAGGTGCCTCCAACTCCACCAACGAATCCGCGATCGGATGCGCCACCGGCTCCGATATCGCGGATTCGGGCATCGCGGTTTTGGTCACGGCAGGCCCCACCGCCACCGGCTCCGGCACCAGGGTGCTGGTCGGGATCGGACGGCCGCTTTCCGCCGCGCGTTCCACCTGGTCGATCACGTCGAAAATGTCGAACGCCTGGTTGCCAAACGGATTGGCCGGAGTCGGGCCGGTGTAGACCGGCAGCAGATCGGGTTGCTCCGCGCCGGGAATGCCAAGCGGGGACATCTCGCCATCCGGCTCGCGCCGACGCCGACGTCCACCCCGTCGGCCACGGCGGCGATTGCGGGCTTCTTCCTCGGTTTCGGCGGTTTCTTCCGTGGCCCCAGGTTCGGCGGTGGTTGTCTCCTGGGAGCCTGGTTCCGCAACGACCTGTGCGACTATCGGCGTTTCCGTCTCGGCACCGGCTTCTTCGACGACAGGATCCGACTCGTCGGAATCGCCCGACGCCGCAACCGCATCGGCATTGCCATCGCCGACCTCGTTGGTCTGGTCGCCGTTTTCGTCCTCGGTCGAACCGCCGGGCGTGTCATCCCGCCGGCCGCGCCGCCGGCGACGACGCTTGCGCCGGCGTTCGGCTTCCTCGGCCTCGCCCTTGGCGTCACGTACTTCCTCGGTCTGCTCGCCCGCCGGTTCGGCTGTCACGGCTTCCCTGCCAACCGGCTCGTCCGCGACATCGCTCACGTCTTCGACGATGTCCTCGTCCTCGACGAAATCGGGTTCGGCGTCCTCGGTCTCGGCATATGACGACCGGGAGAAGCTGGTCGGCGGCGCCATTTCCTGCGTGATCGCCGGCGGCAGGTCGGACAATGTCTGGGCGCGCACCCGATCGATCCGGAACTGCGACGCCAGTTGCGTGTCATCGGCGGCGATGATGACGCGCATGGCATAGCGCGTCTCGATATCGCGCAGGCGGTCGCGCTTGTTGTTCAGCAGGTAAAGCGCCGTGGGCGTCGCGACATGCACCACGATTTCAGCGGCACGTCGCTTGCTGCCCTCATCCTCGATCCCACGCAGGATGTGGACGGCCGAACTTTCAGTGCCGCGAACGAGACCGGTGCCGTTGCAATGCGGGCAGGCGATGAAGCTGGTCTCGGCGAGCGACGGACGCAGGCGCTGGCGGCTCATTTCCAGCAGGCCGAAATGGCTGATATGGCCGACCTGGATGCGCGCGCGGTCGTCTTTCAGCGCGTCCTTCAACCGCCGCTCGACCATCGCGTTGTGACGCTTCGACTCCATATCGATGAAATCGATGACGATCAGCCCGGCCAGATCCCGCAGCCGCAACTGGCGCGCGACCTCATCCGCCGCTTCCAGATTGGTGCGAAGGGCGGTCTCCTCGATATTGCGCTCCCGGGTGGACCGGCCGGAGTTGACGTCGATCGCGACCAGCGCTTCGGCCTGGTTGATCACCAGATAGCCGCCGGAGCGCAACTGCACGAGCGGCATCAGCATCGCGTCGAGCTGGGCTTCGACCTGATGACGGGCGAACAGCGGCTGCTGCCCAAACCCCCCGGTGCCGTCGCGCCAGAGCTGCACCTTCTTGGCGTGGGACGGCATCAACATCCGCATGAAGTCGTGCGCGGCCCGCCAGCCTTCCTCCCCGTCCACCACGATCTCGTCGATATCGCGGGAGTAGACGTCGCGGATGACCCGCTTGATCAGGCTCGCCTCTTCGTAGATCAGGGCCGGCGCGACCGATTTCATCGTGTGTTCGCGGATATCGTCCCACAGCCGCAGCAGATACTCGCAGTCGCGCTTGATCTCCGGCTTCGGGCGAGCGGCGCCGGCGGTGCGGATGATCAGGCCCATGCCGCGCGGCAGGTCCAGCTCCGTGGTGATTTCCTTCAGCCGGCGGCGATCGGCGGCCGACGTAATCTTGCGCGAAATCCCGCCGCCCCGGGGCGAGTTCGGCATCAGCACGCCAAACCGTCCGGCAAGCGACAGATAGGTGGTCAGCGCCGCGCCCTTCGTGCCGCGTTCTTCCTTCACCACCTGCACCAGCAGGATCTGGCGGCGGCGGATGACCTCCTGAATCTTGTAGTTGCGCATGAAGCGCGGCGGCATGCGGCGTTCGCGCTGATCGTCGGGGCTGTCCTGGTCGCCGCCGATGGAATCGGGCGGGGGCGAGTCGGACGTGCCATCGTCGGTGTCGGAGTCGTCGCTGTCGTCCGGTTCGGAGTCGTCCCGATCGAACCGTGCCGCCGGTTCGGCCATACGGACCGGCACCGCCGCCTGCTGCTCGGCTTTCTGGGTTTCAGCTTCATCAGGCGGGGCCAGCAGCGCCGGAATGGCGGCAAGCGCCCAGGCCTCCGCGGGTGGGGCGGTCAGTCTGGGTGTCTCCGTCAGCGCCCATGACTCGGCGGGCGCGGGAGCCGCGAACATCGAAGGCACATCGGCCCGAGCCCAGGCGGCGGCGGGTTCCGGCGGGGCAAACATCGGCGGCGAACCGGCCAAGGCCCAAGCCGGCACGGGATCCGGCGCGGGTTCGGGGGGGGCTTCCGCGACCGGCTCATTGTCCCAGAACGGCGCGTCATGGGCGATTTCGGCCGGTTGTGCCGAACCGGCGGTGCTTTGCAACGCGATTTCGAGGTCTTCTTCCTCTTCCTCCAACCGAGCTTCCTCGGCCGCCATTTCGATCAGGCGTTGGCGGTCGGCGACGGGGATCTGGTAATAGTCGGGGTGGATTTCGCTGAACGCCAGGAACCCATGCCGGTTCCCTCCATATTCCACAAAAGCCGCCTGCAGGCTTGGCTCCACCCGGACGACCTTGGCGAGGTAGATATTGCCCTTCAGATGCCGCTTGGTGGCGGTTTCAACGTCGAAATCCTCTAGCCGGTTACCATCCAGCACCACGACGCGGGTTTCTTCCGCGTGCGTGGCATCGATGAGCATGCGCTTCGTCATGTAGCCCTGAACTCCGGTATGCCGCTCTGGTGCCGGAAACGACCCTGGTCAGGGCACGGTCCGGACGGCGGCAGAAAAGGCTTGCGGTAAGGGGCACACGGGTCAGGTCAGGAGCGCGATGCGGATCGAGACACGCTCTTGCGACTCGGTCCGCATAGGATCCGGTGCCGCCATCGGTGACGATGGAATGCGATACCGGTACGGACAGGCGTTGCACGATGTGTCTCATCAGGTCCTGGCGTGCGAGTGGTGCGTCCCGTGGCGGAACGCGGCCCCTGCGTGAAAGTCGGCTGCCTGCCATCCGTCGGGGTTGAGTCGACAGGCGGCCTCGGCGCGCCTTCAAACCGTGGGAGGCGGGCGCGACACGAGCGGCGATGCGGCCGAGGCGACACGGATCCTGCCGTAATTCACCGCAGAGGCACCATGGTGTGGCACCACCGGGGAGACCTGCCCATCAGGCATCCGTCCTGGCGGGTCAAGGGATCACGCAATCGCCGGATCAGGCCAGGAGGCGCCGGATAACGGCTGCCTCCGGTTGCACCACCGGAGCGAGCGGACCATGGAGCAATCCGCCACGCATCGCAAGCACGATATGTCAGCATCCCGCCACGCTGTCCTGACCCCGCGCTGCGCGCGTGCCAACGGGACATCACAAAACAGCCATAATCAATAAGAAAGCTGCTTTCCTGAACCTGGTATGTTAAGCACCGGACATGTCCTCGACCGTTCCCCTGACGCGTCGCCTGCTGTTGGGCCGCTTTGGCGCCGGCAGTGTTGTTTTTGGGACTCTGCTCCTGCCCGCCAGCACCCTGGCGGCGGCGCCCCCACCCACGACGCCGAGAGGCCGAACCAACCCGCCTCCATCGGCCAAGGCGCCGCTGGTGATGCTGGACCCCGGGCATGGCGGCAAGGACCCGGGTGCGATCGGCGTGTCCGGCACCTATGAAAAATCGGTCACCCTGGCCGCCGCACTGGAACTGAAGCGGCAGTTGGAAGCCGGCGGCCGGTATCGAGTCGAACTGACCCGCACCCGCGATACCTTCATCAGTCTGGACGACCGGGTCGGCAAGGCGCAGGCGAGGGGGGCGGCGCTGTTCGTGTCCATGCATGCGGATGCGCTGACCGATCATTCGGTGCGCGGCGCGTCGGTCTACACGCTGGGCACCACCGCGTCCGACCCCCAGACCGCGGCGCTCGCTCGGCGGGAAAACAGCGCGGACCGATTCGGCGGGCGGGAATGGCGGGATATGACGCCGGAGGTGGCTCGGATTCTGTCCAGTCTGGTGCGGCGAGAAACCCGGGTGGGCTCCGTGCGGATCGCGAAGACGTTGGTCGGCAGCCTGGACCGAGACCTGCCGATGCTGCCGAACCCGGATCGGCATGCCAGTTTCGTGGTGCTGAAGGCCGCGGATATTCCCAGCGTGCTGGTGGAGATGGGCTTCATGTCCAACCCCAAGGACGAGGCCGCGTTACGCCGAGCGGATCATCGGAAGCTGGTGGCGGGGGCGATGAAGCGGGCGATCGATGGGTATTTCGGTGCCAGCACGCGGGCCGAGGCGGACGGGGTGCGGCAGGCGGGTTGAGTTTGGGGTGCGGACGGTGGGGGGTGGACCCGACCGCGTTCACACATCGGACCGTCCGTCATCCGCCAGAGCCTGGACCGCGTCCGTTGGTGCTGAAACGCGCCCCGCTGCTTCGTGATCTTCGTGCCTTCGTGGTGGAAAATCGCGGGATTGCGGTTGGTGATGGCCTGGCCGAGGGGAGGCTCTCGGATGGGCAGGGTGGCTTTGGTCAGGTCCGCAATTTTCCACCACGAAGGCACCGAAGGGCACGAAGGGTTGGGTCGGCGCCCTTGCCACTGGTGGAGATAGTTTCCGGGCTGATTGAACCCGGCGCGTGCGGTCGGATCGGGTCACAAATGCGGAAAAATATTCGTTGTGCCAGCCATGTACCTCCGGGCGGCGGCAACGGGGCGGAGGGCTGGTCGTCGCGCCCGCTCGTCCCTCGCTCAGCTCGCTCCTCCCTGCCCTCCGCCTCGCCGCCGCCGCCCCGCTGTCGCTTCCGCTTGGCTCACGCTCTGAACTCGGGCACAGCGAAAACCAAGGAAGTATCGCCGCCTTGCCGGATGGTCGTGGAAGCGGTTCGCCGCGCGAATACTGCGCAACCCCTCGTCCCATGACCCGCCTCGAACCACCCTGTCCCCGAGACCACGGCCGCCGAGCCGCGCGGAGCCGTCTGAGGGGGCGCCTACGTACGAACGGTGCCAAGTGTCTGCGCACCACTCCCACACATTACCCAGCATATCGTGCAGGCCCCAAGCATTGGCCGCCTTATGCCCAACCGTTCGCGTGCCGGCCTTGATGTGGTCGTATTGGCTCTCTGGCCAGTCGCTAGAATTAGTGCCGTCCTCCAACTTGAACCCAAGACCGCTGTTGTCTTCGTACCAGGCGATGTCGTCCACGACGGGACCGTTGTTCTCGCCCGATATCTCCAGATCGCCGGCATAGGTTGCTTCGGTCGTTCCGGCTCGGCACGCGTACTCCCATTGCGCTTCGGATGGCAGGGTCAGGTCCAGGCCGAGCAGGCGCAAGTTGATCCGTATCAGAAATGTGATTATGTCCTGGTAGCTGACCTGTTCCACCGGGCGGTCCAGTGTTTTGAAGCGGCTCGGGTTGTTGCCCACCACCGCCTGCCACAGTGCCTGCGTGCAGGGCGTGTCGAACAGCCAGAATCCGGTTGCCAGGGTCACCCTCATGACTCCCCTCATTTTCGACTCCTGCATTACTATGCCCAAGCAGGCACGACTCTCCTGGACACCGCTTTTTGTATCAGGCTGGGTTACGTGACTCGAGGTATGACCCGGTCAGTTGGGCCAGCTTCCCGTTGCAGGTGGCG
>CAMATI010000290.1 GCA_945861095.1 Asaia bogorensis
GGCGATGAAGCGGCGGCCGTGGAACTGACCCACAACTGGGATGAGAAGGGTTACACCGGCGGTCGCAATTTCGGGCATCTCGCCTATGCGGTGGACAATATCTACGACACCTGCAACGCGCTGATCGCCCACGGCGTGACGATCAACCGCCCGCCGCGGGACGGGCGCATGGCCTTCGTTCGCTCGCCGGACGGTATTTCCATCGAACTGTTGCAGGCCGGCGACGCGCTGCCGCCGGCGGAACCCTGGAGCAGCATGGCCAACACCGGTTCCTGGTAGTTTCGTCCCCCTCCGGCGCGGTGATCGGCTGGTTCGGCGCGGGATTTGCCGAACCATGGCCCGAGGGGCTGGAGGCCTGGACCGCTGCCGATCGGCGCCGAGCGGGGGCGGCGGTTATGCCGGGCGTTCGGCGCCGAGCCGGGGGCGGGGCTTTGCCGGGTCGGTTGGCGCGCTGGTGGACATCGCAGTTCGGACGGCGCGCACGCGTCATTGCGAGCGGAGCGACGCAATCCAGCGCCCACCCACGGTCGGCGTTGGATGCGCTGGATTGCTTCGCTCCGCCCGCAATGACGGAATGACCCTTGCGATGACGCGGGAAGCGGCGGTGCAAGGGTCGCTCGTTCTGTCGGTTATATGACGCTCGGCCGAACCGCGGACCGGTTTGCGGTTACTGCGCCGTCATGCCACCATCGATCACCAGTTCCGAGCCGGTGACCCAAGACGATTCGTCGGACGCCAGGAACAGGACGCCGTTGGCGATGTCCATCGCGGTGCCGAGCCGGCCCATGGGGGTGCGGTCCAGGAGTTGTTGGCGGATGGTGGGATCGTTGAAACGCCGGTCGGTCAGGGGCGTGTCCGCATAGCCGGGGTGGACCGAGTTGATGCGGATATTCTCCTTCGCGTATTGCAGCGCCGCGGACTTGGTGAAGGTGGTGATGGCGCCCTTGGCGGCCGAATAGGCTGGCGAGGTGGGGCTGCCGACGATGCCCATCACCGATGACGTGTTGATGATCGACCCGCCTCCGCCTTTGCGCATGACGGGGATGGCGGCGCGGGTGCCGAGGAAGACGCCCTTGGCGTGGACGTTGAGCTCTCGATCCCAGATGTCGACGGTGATGTCCTCGACCTTGCCGGGGAAGGAGACGCCGGCGTTGTTGAACAGGATGTCGAGGCGGCCGTGGGCTTGCAGGACAGTGTCGATGACCTGGGCCCAGTTTTGTTCGGATGTGACGTCTAGGTGCATGTAGCGGGCGTCATGGCCGTCGGCGCGGAGGGCGGCGGCGGCGCGCTCGCCGAGGTCGTCTCGGATGTCGGTTAGGATGACTTTGGCGCCCTCGCGGACGAAGAGGTGGGCGGCGGCACCGCCGAAGCCCATGAGTTCGCCTTTGATGGCGGCGGCGGCGCCGGTTAGTAGGGCTATTTTGGAATTTAGGCGCATTTTGTTCTCCTGTTTTGCCGTTGATCGGGGGAAGGATGCGGCATTTTGCGTGCTGGTTCCATCACCGCAACGCGGTCCGGCTTGGATCAGCGGTCGCGCGCGAAGCCTGTCTCTGCATGGTGACGAAACGTCAGGGGTGGGTGGGGAGCGTCTCGGCCATTGCTACACTCGATCTTTGCGAAGGAACCAGTCTTTGGGAGAGTTACCCATGGAAGCAACTGCCAACGCACCTCCATAGGTCGAATCAGGTCGCAGTCAGAATACCGTTACACGGCGAGCAGTGGCTTTAGTTCAATAACGTTAATAGGGTGAACATCGCCAAGTCCCAAAGTCTTAGTTGCTCCTGGAAAAATCTCCTTGCTGCTGAAGGTTGACGGCTCGATCTGGTCTATGGTCATCGCACGTCGGGCCGCAAGAATGCGGTCGGTTTCGGTCACCTCCCAGATTACAACAGCGTTTACTTCATCAAACATCTTCCGTTCGTCTGTAAAATCCCGGAACAAACCGGCGAGGTCGAATTTGAACTCCAAGACGACCCGACGGGTTTTCCAACGGGCATACAGATCATATCTTCCTTTGTATCCAGAAATTAGAGGAAAGAGATCCTTGAACTCTCCGCGGCCAATTTGCTCGAAGAACATTGCCGCTACCGTTGCCTCTTGTGAGTTTGGCCTCTTGACAAATCGGGAAACTTCACTACTCAGATCAGGGAGGGTATTTACCTCCTCAAAAACCTCGTCGCGCTCCCAAGAGGCGCTATCTAGATCTACTGTGCCTCCCATATATTTTCGAGTCTTATTGATATATTCTCGGAAATTCTCGTAGGCAATCTCACGCAGCATCGCTTGTTGTCGGCCCTGAATAGACTTACGGCCAATGTCAAAACGCAGAGATGGGTCATCAAGGACAATAAAAAAATTGGGAACGTATCCTGCAGATCCGCGCGGTTTCATTTCTATTGAAATGCCGGTCGGCATACCTTTTGTTGAGGTAGCAACACCTCCACTGAACCCGAGCCCGTACATTTCCTCGTTCGAGAGAGAAGCATCGTCCTCCTCCGATGGGAATGTAAGTCCAAATTTCTGAGATAGAACCTTCCAAAATTCACGGCGCGGGACGAAGCAAGACCAATACCTAATCTCTCGACCGCCTCCCCGCTTCTTCCCCTTCGCGTAAACAATCTTATTTAGAAGCTTTCTTCTCTTCTCAGCGTCGCTGCGGTCACTTTCCTTCATCCACGTCTGAAATTCGTCTATCGATATTGACTCGCTGCGGTTAGCTGCCTCAACCGGCAACAGATATCGACACTCGAATTCCTGGGTCGTCCGTGTGCCCGCTTTGTCGACGTGAGTAAACGCCGTATCAGCGTCGAGGGGAGCGTCCCATATCCAACCGGTGTCCCCGCAGGCAGTACGTGTCCGCAGGAGGAACATAATCTCCGTGAATGTGAACTCGAAAATCGGGTGGTCAGCGGCGCTGATAGTGACCTCAACCTCCGTGCCCTCTTCTTGGAGAGACGCCCCTGCGTCGACGGTCAATAACAGTGGTGACTTGTTCTGCGAATCAAGCCACGCTGCCGCGTCCAGAACCACAGCCGTGCAGTCTCCCGAGGCGCTTTTTGTCGATATTTTTATCTTAGAGCTCGAAAACATAACAAATTTGAGACCGACCCCCTTTTCACCGATCTGTCTCGGTTTGTTAGACTTGTTTGTGCCAAAAGGGCGCATCAGTCGCGCAATATGCGCTGGATCGATCCCTGTGCCGTTGTCGCGAACACGGATTAGGCTCTGTGCGGCGTCGACCAGCAAGGTGATGTGTCCCTTGCCCCCGTTCTTCTCTCTGATTGCATCGACCGCGTTCTGGAGAAGCTCGGACAGTAGATCCCACTCATGGCTATAGCTGTCCAGGACCCCTCGTATCTGGTGCCGGATTTGCTCGTTATCGGGTTGAAGGAATTCGGTCGCGGTCATGAGCACCATCCAAGAGATCGCCTATAATAGGACTGGGAGATGAAGGTGGCAAACCCGCATTGGACCGTCGTGGTGAGACGGGCATAGGCTCGTCTCAGGTGAGGAGTGCTGTCCAAAAGACGGCTGTCATTCAAACGCCCCGACGAACGGGCAAACCAAGCCCGGTGTCCGCCGGAAAGCACGCAACCCGAGAGCCACCGTCACGAGGACTTGTCGGCAAGGGCGCGGCGCGCTACATGTAACCAATGGACAAGTTAACCTCCGCCGACCGGGTCAGGCGAAGCCGCGACAAGATGCGCGCCTCTGGACTGCGTCCAATTCAAATCTGGGTCCCCGACACACGCGCCCCCAATTTTGCCGCGGAATGCCGGCGCCAATCCGAGTTGCTCACGCAAGCCGAGAAAACCACCGAGGCCCAGGCCGAAACCGCATTCTGGGAGCGGGTGACCGCCGACGCCTGGGATGACCTCGGCTGACACGCCGGGGCGATAGTGTCGTGGTTGCATTGCAGGGAGACAGCGGGAAGCCGCGCCCCGCCGTCGTCATTCAGGCCGATTGGTTCGACGCACTCTCGACCGTCGTCGTATTGCCATTGACCAGCAGTCTACAGGACGCCGCCGTGACGCGGATCGACGTCGCACCAACCGATCAGAATGGCCTGAAGGTCCCCTCGCAGATCGCGGTCGACCGTCCGCAGACAGTGCGCCGCATGAAGCTCGGCCCGACGATCGGCCGGCTCGACAACGATGTCATGGTGGCGGTTCACCGGTCGCTCGTGGTGTTTCTCGGGCTGGCATAACAGCGGTTCTCATTATGGCCCGGAGCCGTCACACCCAGACCCACCCAACGCTGACCTGTCCGACCCGCCTCGAAAGCAGCCATCTGCTCAATCCGAACGCAATCGTTAACGACAGGATTAACCGCATGGAACCGGAACAATACCCCCCGAGTCCCGCACTGGTTCGTAACGAACTCCCCCCTTATCCGCGCCTGACCGGAACGGATTACAAAAACTCCATACTTAAAGTAGAATCTTAAGAATCCCGATAAATCCCGCCATATCAGAGACTAACAACCCAATCCGAAACTCGGGTGTGAGCTTCGGTGAAAAGCGCCAACAGCCAGTTTCGCGCTAAATTAACCATTCGGGGTTTTTGTTAACCATCGCCCAAAATCCAGGCAAAACACGGCAAACCGGAGGGCAACCCGAGAATTTTGACCCCAAAACCCGCATCCTATCGCCGAAATCCATTTTTTACTTGCCACCGATACCGCACCCGACCTAGAACAAAAAGTAAACATTCAACCGACTTCCTTGCCCCAGGATCCCTGCTCCATGCCAATGACCCCCGCTTCGAACTTCAAAACCGCACACCCACAGTCGAAACCGGCGCGATGAAACCCGGGGCAGGCCCGAGTCTGACCTGGAGAATGCCTCGCTCGGCCACAATGAGAATTGCTGCTCGCATAACCGACCGCTCGCATCGGCTGCCCGACACACGGCGGCCTCGCACACGCCACCGGGTCCACTCAGCCCTGGAACTCTTGGTCGGACAGAGGATCGGCTGAACGTGCGCGATATCCGGTGCGCATCCCCTGCCCCGAGATCCCGGCCTGTCAGGTTGTTTCGCGCATCGGGTTCACGATGGGGAGGTCAGAGAAATCCTTCTCGTTATTCGTCACGATCGTGCACTCATGCGCCACCGCGACAGCGGCGATAACCATATCAAGGGCGCTGCGTGGCCGGCCCGCGGCTTTGGCTTCCGCCATCAAGCGCGCCCACACGAGGCCTGACTTGTCGTCGAAGGGAAGAATGCGCCCCGCGAACAGCGCCTGTGGTCCCTGTGGGCCGGTGAACCACGCATCAAGGGCAGCACGTTTTTTCCCTTGCGGCTGTTGAAGAATGCCTCGGCGAATTTCCGCGAGAGTCAACGAAGCGATGAACAGATCCTCGTCCCTCTGAACCGCCATCCAGGCGAGAAGCGACTCCGATGGCCGTTGATTGACAACGTTGCTGATAATGTTCGTATCCAGAAGGTATCGAGTCACAGGTCGACGTCGCGCCCCTCATCACGCGAGCGCGTCAGGTCAAGATCGGCGTTGACGAGTGGCGAGCGAAGCAAAGCGGCCAGGATGCCGCCGGGTTCGCCGGAGATCGCCTGTTGCACCGTCCGCCGGATTTCCCCAGAGCCTGGCCCGTCCTCGACCAGCCTTCGGGCCAGCGCTCGGATGAGATCGCGATCTGCTTCGAAAGCCTGGAGTTCGAACCGAACAACGCCCCGCCCCGTCTGCCTGGACCGATAATTTGTGATCGCTGCTTTCTGGGCACGGCTGGCCATTTTCCACTGCCTCCGCTTTGTCCTGGATATATATCCGGATGTTGGTTCCCGAGCAAGTCCGTCCACAGGCTCTACCCAACAGGCCGGATGCCCCTTGCGGCCATGCTGGCATCCCGCCACCCAAAACCACCCCAACAAACCCCACCCATCTTGGCGTTCGCCCAACCAACCCCTAATGGCACCGCATGGATGTGATACGGGTTACCAATCTGGTCAAACGCTATGGCGACGTGCTGGCGGTCGACAACATCGACTTCACCGTCTCCACCGGCGCCACCGTCGGCCTGCTGGGAGGCAACGGGGCCGGCAAAACCACGACCATCGCCATGCTGCTGGGGCTGCTGGTCCCAACCTCCGGCGCCATCCAGGTGCTGGGGCACGACATGGCGCGCGACCGGTTCGCCGCCCTGGCGCGGATGAATTTCTCCTCCCCCTATGTGTCCCTGCCGCACCGGCTGTCGGTGGCCGAGAATCTGCGAGTCTACGGGCATCTCTACAACGTGCCGGACATTGAAGCCCGGATCGCTCGCCTGGCGGAAGAACTGGACCTGACCGCCCTGCTCGATCGCCCGGCCGGGAATTTGTCGGCCGGCCAGAAGACCCGCGTCGCCCTGGCCAAGGCCCTGATCAACAAGCCGGAACTGCTGCTGCTGGACGAACCCACCGCCAGCCTGGACCCCGACACCGGCGACTGGGTCCGCACCTGGCTGGAACGCTACAGGGACGAAACCGGCTGCGCCATCCTGCTCGCCAGCCACAACATGGCGGAAGTCGAGCGGCTATGCGACCACGTCCTGATGCTGAAACAAGGCCGCATCGTGGATCAAGGCAGTCCGGCCGACCTGCTGACCCGCTACCGGCGCGACGATCTGGAGGACGTGTTCCTGGACATCGCGCGCGGTCGCGGCCAGGGAATCCCGGCATGAACCCGTCGCTGCGTCGCATCTGGGGCCTGATGTACCGTCATCTGGTGCTGTATCGCAGTTCCTGGCCGCGGCTGCTGGAACTGGCCTACTGGCCGGTGCTGCAGATGTGCATCTGGGGCTTCACCGCCACCTTCCTGGCCCAGCGCATGGGCAGCGCCGCCGCCCTGACCGGCGCCGCGCTGATCGGCGGCGTGCTGCTGTGGGAAGTGACCCTGCGCAGCCAGATGGGCATGTCGATCAGTTTCCTGGAGGAGATGTGGTCGCGCAATCTCGGCCACGTCTTCGTCAGCCCCTTGCGCCCCTGGGAAATGATCACCGCCCTCATCGCCATGTCCATCATCCGCATGGCGCTCGGCGTGGTCCCCGCCATCGTGCTGGCCTGGGTGCTGTATGAGCACAACCTGCTCGCCCTGGGGCCGCAACTGGTGCTGTTCTTCGCCAATCTGATGATCATGGGCTGGTGGGTGGCGCTGGGCGTGGTGTCCCTGATCCTGCGGCATGGTGCGGGGGCGGAACCGCTCGCCTGGGGGGTGCTGTTCGGACTGGCGCCGTTCTCCGCGGTGTTCTACCCGGTCTCGGTGCTGCCGGTGGCGGTGCAGTGGGTGTCGCTGTGCCTGCCCTCGACGCATGTGTTCGAGGGGATGCGCGCCATTCTGCTGGACGGCACGGTGCGGTGGGATCATCTGGTCCTGGCGCTGGTGCTGAACGCTTTGTGGATGGGCGGCGCCATCTGGCTGTTCTCCCGTCAGTTTCAACAGGCCCGCATCCGCGGCGCCCTTCTGAGTATCGGTGAATGAGCGAAACCCGCTTCTGGCTGATCCGCCACGCCCTGGTGGAGGAAAACGCCCGCGCCATCCTGTATGGGATCATGGACGTGGCGCTCTGCGAGACCACCCTGATGGACCAGGTGCCGATGTACCAGGCCTTGGCTCGCAGGTTACCGCGGCCGGCCGCCTGGAAGGTGACGCCCCTGTCGCGCACCCGGCGCACCGCGGAGGCGATCTTCGCCGCCGGCTATGATGCCGTCGAACCCTCGGTGGAGCCCGACCTGATCGAGCAGTCGCTGGGGGACTGGCAGGGGCTGCCGCACCACGAACTGCCGGACAAGCTGGCGCTGCCGAAGCACCCGTTCTGGCCGCTGGCGGGGCAGGAAAAGCCGCCGAACGGGGAAAGCATGCTGGAAGTGGTGGAGCGGACCGGCAAGACCCTGGAACGCCTGGCACGGACCCATGCGGGGCAGGACGTGGTGGCGATCAGCCATGGCGGGACGATCCGCGCGGCGGTGGCGCATGCGCTGGCGATCGACCCGAATCATGCGCTGCATCTGTCGATCCAGAACCTGTCGCTGACCCGGTTGGAGCGGAACAGCGATGGGTGGCGGGTGGTGTGCGTGAACGAGTTGCCGGGGTATTGAGGGAGAGCGGGGCTCCGCCCCGGACCCCGCCAGGGCTCTGCCCTGGACCCGCCAAAGGCGACGGCCTTTGGAATGCGATTCTTTTGGTGCCTTGAAGGATGGGGCCTACCCGGACGTTCCAGCGTCCGGGTA
>CAMATI010000291.1 GCA_945861095.1 Asaia bogorensis
CGTACTGAGCTGTGCACGCTCTTCATCGCTGAGCTTCACGACGTATTTCTTTACGGCACTTTGTTGCGTGGTCACGACTCATCTCCCGCTTTTTCCGGGAGGAGCGAGTCAGAGGTTCGCCACAAAATCAATGACGGGGGGCACTAGCTCTTTGTTTAATCGCATGACTCACGCACTGTTACGTTCCGCTCAGCACGATCATGCTCTAGCGATCCGGTTGGCAACCATCTTATCACCCATGTCGCCGGGGGCGTTCCTGAACCCGCCTGGGTCAGAGCTTCGATTGGAAGGCCCAGATGCCGCGGCGGCACCGGTTTCCGCGAGGCGACGGCGGAATGGCTCAATTTCACAGCCTGCCTTTCTCACGATTGGCCGGATTGATAGGTTCTGGAGAATGATCGTTCAAGAACTATTTCCGACAACCCGAAGAACCTGCTCGACATGCGGCATGGCGAGCATGAATGGGCATTGCATAACGATCAATTTCCCGACAGTACATTGCAATTCATTTCGATAACACCGTCATATTTCAGTCCGTTCGGAAATCCATCGTCGCAATCGGCGTTTACCCGGCGGACCCATGACGGCGACCCGCCGCCATCAGGAGGCGCCGCGGGATGTGCCGATCCCGAGTCGCCGCCCCAACAACAGGCAGGCCGCGAAGGCGAGTTGTGCGCCTATGGCGCTCCCCATGCCCCACCAGCGGCCCAAAGGTTCGGCCGTCAGCCCCAACACCAGCAAGGCTAACGCGAATCCGGGCATCGCTCGCAACGTCGCGGCAAACAGGGCCGCCCCCGCCAAACCACCCAGGCGAGGCAGCGCCAAAACGCCCAGTCCCGTCAACATGATCGGGAACACCGCGGCCATGCCTGTCACGGTCGGCCCCATCCAGTCGCTCGCCGTGACCACGGCGGCCACCAAACCACCGACCAGCACTGCTCTCAGTGGCAGTTCGTACCAGCGGCGCGGGCCGGCCCGGCCGCTCGCCGCTGCCGACGGCGGCACGCGCCGCACCAGCCAGAGGCAGACCGCGAAGGTCACCACATTCAGCACCGACGCCGACCAAAGCGTCCACGCCACCTGCCGCACCAGCGACGCGGCCAGCAGCCAGGCCAGGATCGCGGTCCCCAGGGTCACCGGCCAGGGCGTGCGCGGGGCCAGCTTCACGATGATCAGGATAAAGACCGTAGTGACCGCATTGGCTGCCAGACTGCCGATCGTGCTCTCGGCGATGAAGGCATCCGTATGGTCCAGGCCAAGCATCACATAGGCCGGCCCTGCCGAAATCGGCAGGCTGACGATCAGCCCACCCCAGAACGGACAGGCCGCCTCGGCCAGGGCGGTCACGGTCACCACGAAGGCGGCACTCGCCGCGGCGCGCGCCAGAAGCATCGCCCAGAACACCGGGCGTCAGCTTTCGGAGTAGGGGTTCTTCGTGCCGCGGAATTGCAGGCGGATGGGGGTGCCGGGCAGGTCGAACGTTTCCCGCAGGCCGTTCATCAGATAGCGTTGATAATCCTCGGGCATCTGTTCGGCGCGGGTGCCGAACGCGATGAAGGTGGGCGGCCGAGCCTTGGCCTGGGTAATGTAGCGCAGCTTAAGCCGGCGCCCGGAGACCAGAGGCGGCTGGTGGCGTTCCAGCGCATGTTCGAACCAACGATTCAACTCCCCGGTCGCCACCCGCTTGTTCCAGACCAGATGGGCCTGTCGCACGGCGGGGAGCAGCCGCTCCACCCCGGCGCCGGTCAGGGCCGAGAACGTCACCACCGGGATACCCTTCATCTGGGCCAGGCTTTCCTCCAGCCGCTCGGAGATGGCGCGCCGCACGGCGTTGCGGTCCGGCACCGCGTCCCATTTGTTCAGGGCGATGACGCAGGCACGCCCCTCGCGTTCGACCAAACGGGCGATTTGCAGGTCCTGGTCGTGGATGCCCTCCACCGCGTCGATGGCCAGGACGACGATTTCGGCCATTTTCAGGGCCTCGATCGCGGAACTGACAGACATTTTCTCCAACGGCGCCTCTATCCTGGCGCGCCGACGCAATCCGGCGGTATCGACGATCTCATACCGGTGCCCGTCCGGGTCGGTGACCAGGGACGTGATGGCGTCGCGGGTCAGGCCCGGTTCGGGGCCGGTGATCATCCGATCCTCGTTCAACAACCGGTTCAGCAGGGTGGATTTTCCCGCGTTCGGTCGGCCGACGATGGCCAGTTTCAACGGGGCGGCGTCGGGTCCCTCCTCGACCTCCGGATCGGCCGGGGGCAGGCGGTCGGCGATTTCCTTCATCAGGAAGGAGATACCATCGCCATGTTCGGCGGACACCGCGACGGGTTCGTCCAGACCCAGCGAATATGCGTCCAGGACCGAGGATTCCGCCATCCGGCCTTCGACCTTGTTGGCGATCAGCAGCACCTGGCGGTTCTGCCGCCGCAACCATTGGGCAAAATGCCGATCCGCCGGAGATATCCCGGCACGCGCGTCGATGACGAACAGCACCAGATCGGCCTGCTGGACGGCGACGGCCGATCCGGCGCGCATGCGGCCGGCGAGCGTTTCGGGGGCGGCTTCTTCGAGTCCGGCGGTGTCGATCAGGCGAACCTGACGGCCACGCAGCATCGCCTCGGCTTCCTTGCGGTCCCGCGTCACGCCGGGCGTGTCGGCGACCAGCGCGGTTCGCCGCCCGGCAAGCCGGTTGAACAGTGTGGATTTCCCGACATTGGGACGACCGGCGATGACAACGACAGGCAGCATGAGTCTCGCAGACAATGGGCCAAAAGGAACGACGGCAACGACGGTGGGACATGCGATACGGCCGCCATTGGATGGGCCAAATGGCGGCGACCGACACGATCATTGTCACACTTCACCGGTGCTATAGCATGGACCCAGCCGATTTGTGTCCGTGTTTAACGGAAGGCTGTCACGCGCCCGTCGTCGGAGACCACCAGCAGAGTACCATCCGCCACCAGGGGCGGCACCGGGGACGCGGCGCCGGATAACGACTGCCGGCCCAGGATTTCACCGGTATAGGGGCTGATCGACAGGGCTTCCTCATTGGTGCCGGTGACGACCAACCGATCGCTGACCAGCAGCGGGCCGTACCAGGTCAGTGCATCCCGCTGCTTCTCTGGATTGTCCCAGCGCGGCAGCGGGGCGATCCAGGCAATTCGACCGTCGGTCGCGTTTACCGCCACCATTTCCTGGTCTGCCGAAATCACGAACAGCCAGTCGCCGGCGACCAGCGGTGCGTCGACACCGGCCATCTGCCGTTCCCACAAGCGCCGTCCGGTTGGCAGGTCGATGGCAGCCAGCAGGCCGCCCATGCTGATGGCATAGACCCGGCCGTTGCTGATGACGGGAGCGCCGCGGATGGACAACAGGTCGGCGATGCTGGATCGACCTCGGGTCGCGCCCAGGCCGTCGGTCCAGGCGACCCGTCCGGACTCGGCGCGCATGGCGGACAACTCGCCCGATCCGAAGCCGCCCACGATCAGGCCGCGCGAATAGGCCGGGGCCGGGCGTCCAAGCAGCGACGTGGTGGGGGTGGAGGCACGGTGGGACCAGAGGGCGTGGCCGTCGCTGGAGGCCAGGGCGACCAGTTTTTCCTCGATCGTGGTGACGAAGATGCGACCCTCGGCGATGGTGGGGGCGGATCGCGCGGGCGCGCCCAGTTCGGCCCGCCATCGCTCGGTCCCATTCACGGGGTCGATGGCGAGCACGTCGCCCAGACCGTTCACGGCATAGAGCGTGCCCTGATCGACCCCCAGACCGCCGCCGATATTGGTGCTTTCGTTGTCCTTGCCCTTGGTATCCAAGCGCCAGGCACGATTGCCGGTGGCCAGGTCGAAGGCGGATACCACGGCTTCCGAGTCCATCGTGAAGACGACACCGTTGGCGACCACCGGCTGTGCCATGATCTTCCGACGATAGCCGCCGCCATCGCCGATATCGGAACGCCAGGCCACGCCCAGACGCTCATTCGCGGCCAGATGACCCATGAAATGAGCGGGATTGCCGCCGGCCTGCGGCCAGGCCGCGTTCCGCACCGCGGGCGGCAGCGAGACCTTCGGCACACCTTCACTGACCTGCAGGGCGGTTTGCCCGGTCATGATCGGTTCGCGCTTGCCTGGCAGTGGGATTTTCTTGGTGCCGAACCATTCGTCCCAAATGCCGCATCCGCTCAGCGCCAATGGGGCGAGCAGGGCAGCACGGCGGCCCAACGCGCCGGGGGCGCGAACATCCAACGCGCCGGGGGCGCGAACATCCAACGCGCCGGGGGCGCGAAGACCCAACGCGCCGTTGGCGGGGCGCCCCGTGGCGCCGTCCGAAATCACGTCAGGTTTGCCTGTCACGCCAACAGCCTTTCGTCCCAATCTGGTAGTGCCAACGGCTCAGACCATTGACCGAAGCACGGCCCGCCCCCCATCGTCATTGCCGAGCTTGACCCGGCCATGACGAAGAAGGCGACCCGGATAGAATGCCGGCGCATGTCTCAGCCGCCCAGGCGGCCGAGCATCGCGGTGCTACGGCCACGGACGCCGGCGGGGGCGGTGACATCGTCTGCCAAGGCACGAAACGCGGCTTTTGCCACGTCTTCCCGCCCCTGGCGCAGGTCCAGCAGCGCCAACTGCTCGCGCGCCATGGGTCGCCACGCATTACCAGGCAGAATCAGCGGCTTGAGGCGCGCTTCCAGCAACGCCGGCTCGCCCTTGTCCAACTGACGTTCGGCCCAGAGCAGGCTGGCGAGATCGCGCAGCAGCGGATCGGCGGACGAATCGCCCGCGACCTGATCCCATAGGGCCAGCGCGCTCGGCAGATCGCCCTGTTGCGCCTTCAACGCCGCGGCCCGCAGGCGTGCCAGGATCCGATATCCGGGCGGCGCGCCGGCGGCCAGAGCCTCGAACGCGGCGATGGCAGCGGTTTGGCTTCCGACGCCGGCGATCTGCGATGCCTCGGTCAGGTTCATGGCACTGACGAACTGGGCCGCGGCGGCGGCATCCTGCCGGCCCTGCCACCAATGCCAACCCTGCCAGGCTCCTGTCCCGGCGACGACGGCAACACAGCCGGCGACGATCACCCCGCCATACCGCAAAAGCAAATTCTTTGCCCGTTCGGCGCGCAGGTCCTCGTTGACCTCGTCAAAGATGTCGACCACTTGGCTTTCTTGTCCCGTCTGTCATCGCCCCCGAGGGGCGCCGGACCATAGCGGCGGTGCGGCGTGGCCGCAAACCGGCTGATGAGGCCAGGTCGAAATAATGGCGGCCATCCCCATCCGAGCTTGGGATGCGCCCGTCATGATAGGCTATCCGGGGGCGATAAGGCGGGCTCCGATCGCCCGGGTCTATGCCTCCTCGAAATTCTGCGGCAGCCGCCCGGCGCGAAAGATGATGGTGGGCTCGTCGTCATACTCCCCAAGTTCCGGGTCGCCCGCCGTCGAAAACGCCACGACACCGGCTTTGGTCGGCACCAGACGTTCCGCGGTCCGACGCGCGGTATCCACCGACTTGCAGCGGATCGGGGTTTCGGACAACAGCCGTTGCCCCTTCCCAGGTTTGAATGCCTGGACAAGATAGATCGTCTCACGAGCCATGGGAGGGGATTCCTGATTGTGGATGGGCAACCGCGCGCCGATCGCCGATGACGGGTTCCGCACTTCATGCCCGTACCGGCCGGAGTCGGGATAGGAAATAAATCGATGGCCCTGACATGCGGCGCTCGATGGCCTATCTGTTGCATGACAAAACGCCATGGCAATCACCCTGCCACGGCGGATTGCGTCCATCACGTGCCCTGAATTGCCCTTCGTGATGCGGCCGCAAGCCCATCGGCACCGCCTGCCCCACCTTATCCAAGGCACCAATATGAAAATCCAGGTCGGCTATGAATTGATCTACGACTGCGTTCAGCCGACTCCCATGCTGATGCTGCTGCACGTGCACCATTCCCGCGCCGGCGACATCGTGGTGCCGGACCATCTGAAGACCGAGCCCGCCGTGCCGGTCCATTCCTACCGCGACAGTTTCGGCAACTGGTGCAGCCGGATCGTGGCACCGCAAGGGCGGATCCGCATTACCAGCAGCGCGACCCTGAACGATTCCGGGCTGGCAGACCCGGTCGTGCCGAACGCGCAGCAACATCTGGTGCAGGATCTGCCGGACGACGTGCTGGTGTTCCTGCTGGGCAGCCGCTACTGCGAGACGGACCATCTGTCCGAACCAGCCTGGCAGTTATTCGGCCATGCCCCGACCGGATGGGCGCGCGTGCAGGCGATCTGCGACTTCGTGCACAATCACATCAAGTTCGATTACGCCGATGCTCGCCCGACCCGCACCGCGTGGGAAACCTTCCACGAAAAGCGCGGCGTCTGCCGGGATTTTGCCCATCTTGCCGTCGCTTTGTGCCGCTGCATGAACATTCCGGCGCGCTATTGCACCGGCTACCTGAGCGATATCGGCATTCCGCCCCCCTATGGCGTGATGGATTTCGCCGGCTGGTTCGAAGTGTATCTGAGCGGCGCCTGGCACACTTTCGATGCGCGCAACAACACGCCCCGGATCGGGCGCATCCTGATGGGCCGCGGCCGGGACGCCGTCGACGTGCCGTTGAGCAACACGTTCGGTCCCAACACGCTGGCCAGCTTCAAAGTCTGGACGGATGAAGCCGGGTCGCCGGCGCTGGCGGATTTGCCGATTTAGGGCCAGCCCCCCAGCGGCCACGACCGCTGGGGACTACCTGTCCGATCATATGATGCCGACCAGGCAGGATTCCGGCGACCCCGAGCAGGCGAACCGGTACTCCTCGCGGGGCAGAGGCAGACGCGCCACGGTCGTCCGAAGTCAGCCGCGGGCTCTTCCATGGTCCGTCCGAATCCGCAACCAACCACGCAATGCGATCAGAGCGTCGATGGCGGCAACGCGCCTGCCGTCCCTACCAATACTTGCTGAATTTTTCCTTGATGACCGTGGTCGCGACGTCCGCAGGCCCAACCTGGTAAAACTTTTAGCCCGCGGCCAGTACAACGCGAAAGAATTCGTGCAACGCACATGGCTGTCCCGCCGAAAGCTCGGCACGCGGCGCATCGCAGAATACGTTGTTTTGACGTAATTGTCATGAATTTTTCGAACCGAACTGCGGAGCATTCGCCATTATCGTGCTCCTTCCAGGAGGTCAATGCGCTCCGGGGAGTACAAATCGAACCATCCCCTGAGCCCATCCGGGGCCAGCATACGATCTATTGTTCGGTATATATTACTATCTGTGCCGCACGTGCGATGGAGTGTCCAGCCCGTGCCCTGGGTATGATTCTCGTGCAATGACCGCGGAAGGGGACGCTGCCTGTCATGATAGATTAGTAAGGAGCAGACTAGTGGCCAACACCGCGGCACCCGTGGATACCAGCACCGGCAAGGCACTCCATATCCCCAATGTTGCGGTAGTGGACGGAAAATACGGCTTCAGGTTTCGCGGCCGCACGATGTCTGTCGGGAACGAATACAGGCTGGCAGGCGTCGGCTTTTTTGAACTTTCGAATGGCAAGCTCTCGGGTCATCACCGGTCGTCGATTACCGACCTTCACGGTCAGTCGGCAACCCTGACAAATACGCACTTCTCGCTGCCTGGAACCGTCATACCGAGCCCTGAGGACGATCCGAACGGATACGCGAAGACCCCGTTCTCCACACAGGAAAAAGAGGCGGTTCCTCTGGTGCAGGGGAATTCTTTTTCGTCCTGGCCGGATCGCCGAACCCAGGCGACCGTCTTTGGTTCATCTACGCTTATGACACCGTATCCAAGGCCTTCCTGGCGACGGCGACGCTATCTTACCCAGACAGGACGCCTCGGGCGGCCGAACAGGGTACGGCCGTCGATGAGGATGTCGATATGGAGGCTGTTAGAATAACCTCGCCTTGATATACTTGAGGCCCGCCCGAATTTTCCTGGCATGGACAAGCGCGCGGACGCAGCGGATGCTGATCGGGTCGGCCCAAGACTCGTCCTGATCGTGAGAAGAGTGTGCGCCAAGCCCTCATGACTCCCCTCATTTTCGACTCCTGCATTACTATGCCCAAGCAGGCACGACTCTCCTGGACACCGCTTTTTGTATCAGGCTGGGTTACGTGACTCGAGGTATGACCCGGTCAGTTGGGCCAGCTTCCCGTTGCAGGTGGCG
>CAMATI010000292.1 GCA_945861095.1 Asaia bogorensis
GCACCCACGAAGCCGTCACGGCATTCATCCGGCCGGATCCGGCACTCCCGCCGGTCATCTTCCTTGTCCCTGAGCAATACCGGCCGAGGGTCAGGACACGAGCTTAAATTACGAACCCGGGTGTATCAAAGTCGTTGACACGTTCCGCCGCCGCTCTTGCGGGCCGCCACGCCCCCCGCCAATCTCCGCTCCAAGCCAAACCCTGGCAACCGAACATATGGAGGAACCGATGGCAGACCTGTTGGAATCGATCGAAGACGGCGTCGCCGTCCTGACCCTGAACCGACCCGAGGCGCTGAACGCGCTGTCGATGGATATCCGCAACGGGCTGCTCGATGCCCTGCAACGCTATGCAGAGGACGATGCCGTCCGCTGCATCGTGATCACCGGGGCGGGGCGCGGGTTCAGCTCGGGCGGTGACGTGAAGGGCATGGGGGACCGGGCGGCGCGCGGGTTTGAATCCCGGGCGCGGGGGATCCAGTTCTCCAATTCGATCCCGATGGCGATGCGCAAGCACCCCAAGGTCATTATCGGCATGATCAACGGCGTCGCGGCCGGGGCGGGATTGAGCATGGCATTGGCCACCGACCTGCGGGTCGCCGGCAAATCCGCCCGCTTCACCACGGCGTTCCTGAAGATCGGCCTGTCCGGCGACTGGGGCGGCAGTTGGACCTTGACCCGTCTGGTGGGCACGGCCAAGGCTCGCGAACTCTATTTCATGCCCGACATCATCGGCG
The DNA here is from genome assembly GCA_945861095.1 of Asaia bogorensis. Taxonomy (GTDB): domain Bacteria; phylum Pseudomonadota; class Alphaproteobacteria; order Acetobacterales; family Acetobacteraceae; genus Rhodopila. Next base: position 738 of record CAMATI010000292.1, read on the forward strand.
CGGACGAGGCGCTGTCGATCGGCCTGGTGAACCGCGTGGTGGAGGACGCCGATCTGCGCTCCGTCACGATGGAGTGGGCGCGCCGGATCGCCGACATGCCGCAGATCGCGATGGCTGCCAACAAGCGCAACCTGTTCGCCGCCGAGACCGAGAGTTTCGCGACCGTGCTGGACATGGAAGCGTTCAACCAGGCGCGCTGCTCGCAGACCCAGGACCACCTGGAAGCGGTGGTTGCGTTCAAGGAAAAGCGCAAGCCGGTGTTCACGGGCCGGTAATTGTTGCCCCTTGCGTTCGCGATCCCTGACGGCGAACGCAAGGGAGTTCCCTGAAACAGTCTGATCGCGGAAAGGCCAGTCCATGCGCGTTCTGAACACTCTGCCGCAGGCCGACCTGCGGCAGACCGCGGCCTCCGCCAAGGCGTCCGAGGCCGCGGGCTACGACACCTTGTTGACGATGGAGAACAAGCACGATCCGTTCCTGGCGCACGCCATCGCCGCCGTCTCCACGGACCGGATCGGGCTTGGGACCAATGTCGCGATCGCCTTTCCGCGCAGCCCGATGGTGGTGGCCAATCTGTGCTGGGATTTGCAGAACGCCTCTGGTGGGCGGTTCGTGCTGGGGCTGGGACCGCAAATCCGGCCGCATAACGAGCGCCGGTTCAGCACGCCATGGACCGCCCCGGCGCCGCGGATGCGGGAGTATGTGCAGGCGTTGCGGGCGATCTGGACCAACTGGGAAACCGGGGACAAGCTGGATTTCCGCGGCAAGCACTATAATTTCACGTTGATGCCGCCGTATTTCATGCCGGCCTCGACCGGGCAGAAGATGGTGCCGATTACCTTGGCGGCGGTGGGCGAGCATTCCTTGCGGATGGCGGGGGAAGTGGGCGACGGCGTGCGGCTGCACCCGTTCTGCACCAGGCAATACACCGAGGAAGCGATCATGCCGCGCCTGAAGGAGGGCATGGCGCGCACCGGGCGGGAGCGCGCGCATTTTGAGATCACCGGCGGCGGTTTCATCGCGACCGGCAAGGATGACGAAGCCACCGCCCAGCAGTTCGAATGGGTGCGCGGTCGCGTCGGATTCTACGGCACCACGCCCAGCTACTGGCCCGTCTTCGAAATGCATGGGCTGGGCGATCTGGGCCGGGAACTGAACCAGATGTCCAAGCAGGGCAAATGGGAAGAACTGGCCGGTCGGGTGCCGGATGATGTCGTGCATCTGTTCACCGCCGTCGGCACGCATCGGGAGATCGCGCAGCGGATCGAGGCGCGGTTCGGCGGGCTGGCGGATGCGATCAGTTTGCGGGCGGATTCCCCGGTCTCGGGCGCGGAAATTCCGCCGGACGTGTTGCAGGATATCAAACGCGTACCCACTCCTTTCCAGGGCTACAAGACCGCGTGGTGAGAGGGGTGTTGCATGGCTGACGACGATGATGATGTGACGATTTCCGGCCAGATCCGCGACAAGCTGGTCGAGAAAAAGCAGGAATGGGCGCGCGACGGCCGCCTGCTGACCGGGGAAACGGCGGATCCGGAGAAGGATCGCCTGCCGCCCGGCCAGCGCCTGGTAAAGGACTGGCCCGTGCTGGACCTCGGCGCCGAACCCGATGTCACGCCGGAGAAATTCCGCCTGGATATCGATGGCGTGGTGGAGAACAAGCTCAGCCTGCGGCTGGACGAATTCATGGCGCTGCCGCAGTCCGAGAGCGTGTCGGACATGCATTGCGTGACCCAGTGGTCTCGGTACGACAACAACTGGAAGGGTGTGTCGGCGAAGGCGCTGCTGGAGATCGTGCAGCCGAAGTCGGATGCCAGGTTCGTGATTTTCCACGCCTATGACGGTTACACGACGAATATCCGGCTGGACCAGTTCGACCAGCCGGACGTGTTCCTGGTGCATCAGTGGGAGGGCAAGCCGATCACCCGCGCGCATGGCGGGCCGGTGCGGATGCTGGTGCCGCGGTTGTATCTGTGGAAGTCGGCGAAATGGTTGCGGCGGATACAGTTCACCATCAGCGATCATCCCGGGTTCTGGGAAGTGCGTGGCTATCACAACAACGGCGATCCGTGGCTGGAGGAACGCTATGGTTGAAACGACTCGGCGAGCGATCATGGGCGCAATGGTGGGGGGATTGGTGATGGCGGCGAGCGACGAAAAACTGGCCTGGGCGTTCGGCTTCGATGCGATCGAGGGCGGGCGGCTGGAGCTTTCGAAATTCAAGGGACGGGTGTTGCTGGTGACCAATACCGCGAGCTTCTGCGGCTACACCAATCAATACGAAGGTCTGGAAAAACTGCATACGACGAAGGCGGCGTCCGGGCTGACGGTGATTGGCGTACCGAGCGGGGACTTCAATCAGGAGTCGGCGGATAATGCGACGGTGAAGGCGTTTTGCGAGACCCGATTCGGCATCGATTTTCCGTTGACGGGTATCACCAGGGTCAAGGGCGCGCAGGCGGCGCCGTTCTATGCCTGGGTGAAGGAAACCCGGAAATGGGAGCCTTCGTGGAATTTCAACAAGGTGCTGATCGGGCGGGATGGTCGCGTGGCGGGCACGTTCGGGTCCGGGGACAATCCCGATGGGCCGAAGCTGTCGGCGGCGATTGCGGCGGAGTTGGCGAAAGGCGGGTAGGGCCTACCGCCACCGCCGCAACAGCAACGCATTCGCCACCACACTGACCGACGACAACGCCATCGCCGCCCCCGCGATCACCGGGCTCAGATAGCCCAAAGCCGCCAGCGGGATCCCCAGCACGTTGTAGGCAAACGCCCAGAACAGCCCCTGGCGGATCTTGGCGGTGGTCCGGCGCGAAACCTCGATCGCGTCGGCGACCAACACGGGATCGCCGCGCATCAGGGTGATCCCCGCGGTTTCCATCGCGACATCCGTCCCCGTGGCCATCGCAATGCCGATATCCGCCGCGGCCAGGGCCGGCGCGTCATTGATGCCATCGCCGACCATGGCGACGACCGCGCCATCCCGGCGCAGGGCCGCGACGGCGGCGGCCTTGTCGGCTGGCAGGATTTCCGCCTGGATCGACTCGATCCCCAGCCCGGAGGCGATGGCTTCGGCCGCACCTCGGCTGTCGCCGGTCAGCATCACGGTGCGCAGGCCGGCCTGGTGCAATCGCGCGATCGCGGCCCGCGCGGTCGGCTTCACCGTGTCCCCGAAGGCGATCAGGCCGAGCAGGGCGGGGGTGGGGGCGGTGCGGGCAAGCCAGGAGACGGTGTGGCCGGATTGTTCCAGGGCGGCGGCCTGTTGGTCCAGCGCATCTGTCGCGATGGCGTGGTCCCGCATCAGGCGGCGATTGCCGAATGCCAGGTCCTGTCCCTCGACCTTGCCCAACACGCCGCGTCCGGCCAGCGCGTGGAACGAGCCGGCCCGCGCCACGACCAGCCCCAGTTCGGTGGCTCGCGCGCGGATCGCGCCGGCCAGGCTGTGTTCGCTGCCAGCTTGCAGCGACGCGGCCAGGGCGAGCAACCCGGTCTCGTCGCCCTCGGCGGCAACCACGTCGGTCACGCGGGGCTTGCCCTCGGTCAAGGTCCCGGTCTTGTCGAACGCGACGATCGTCACCGCATGGGCCTGCTCCAGCGCGGCGGCGTCACGGATCAGGATGCCACGGCGGGCGGCGACCCCGGTGCCCACCATGATCGCGGTGGGAGTCGCCAGACCCAGAGCGCACGGGCAGGCGATCACCAGCACCGCCACCGCGTTCAGCAGCGCCTGCGCCGGATCGGCCGCCACCACCAGCCAGGCCAGCAAGGTGACCAGCGCGATCCCCAGCACGACGGGCACGAACACCGCGCTCACCTGATCGGCCAGGCGCTGGATCGGCGCTTTCGAGGCCTGCGCGCCCTCCACCAGCCGGACGATGCGGGCCAACATGGTTTCCGCGCCGATCGCCTCGGTGCGGATGGTCAAGCGTCCGTCGGTGTTGATCGAGCCGGCGGCGACCCGCGTGCCCGGGCCGGCATCCAGCGGCAGGCTCTCGCCGGTCAGCATGGAGGCGTCGATCGCGGCATTGCCCTCGGTGATGCAGCCGTCGACGGGAATACGCTCGCCCGGGCGGACGATCACCAGATCGCCACGGCGCACCGTGTCGATGGCGACATCGACTTCGGCGCCGTCGCGCAACAGGCGAGCGGTGTCGGGGCGCAGTTTCATCAGGGCGCGGATGGCGGAGGCGGTCTGGCGGCGGGCGCGTCCTTCCAGCCATTTGCCGAACAGGATGAAGGTGATCAGCAGGGCCGAGGACTCATAATAGAGCGCGTGGGCGTGGCCGGTGACCAACCAGACCCAGGTGGACAGCCCCCAGGCGGCGGACGTGCCAAGCGCGACGAGCAGATCCATGTTGCCGGCCAGCGCGCGGGCGGCTTTCCAGCCGGCGACGTAGAAGCGCCATCCCAGCCAGAACTGCACAGGTGTTGCCAGCGCGAATTGTGCCCAGGCCGGCAGCATCAGGGCGGGCACGATCATGCCCGCCACCAGGGGCAGGGACAGCGCCATCGCGACCAGCAGATGCACGCGTTCCTGCCACTCCGGCACGCTCGTGTCGGACATAGGCGCGTCCTGGACGATTGGTGTCGCCTCAAACCCCGCTTTCTGGACGGCCTTGATCAGGGCGGCGATGTCGGGATGGGTGGCAAGGCCGATATGTGCCCGCTCGGTCGCCAGGTTGACACTGACCTCGGTGACGCCGGGGACCCTGGAGAGGGTTTTTTCCACGCGGCTGACGCAGGACGCGCAGGTCATGCCACCGATGGCGAGGTCGACAACCTCTATATCGACGGCCTTTGAGGCCGAGCGGGGGGCGAGTGCAACCATGCGTGTCAGTTGGGGGCGGGGGATGGCATGGGTCAAGGGTGGGGGCTTGCCAGAATTCCCTGACTGGGTCCGCGCCCCCCCGCCGTTGAAGCGCGGGTTGCCGGGTCGAGCCGAGCGATGACGCCCCGCGCTTCCTCACTCCACCAGCGATGCCATTGGCGCGATATAGCCCCGCCCCTTCGGCAACTCATAACGTCCGCTGGCATAAGCAGCCGTCGAACCAAACGACGCCACATGCCGGTTTTCCGGATGGAAGCGAAACCAGAACGGCACGGTTGTGTCCGGGTGATAGTGCGTGACGCAGGACAGGCGGCTGGTCCCATCGGGCAAGCTGCGCGGATGGCTGCGGTGCACCAGATCGGCGGTCCAGAACAGCACATCGCCCTTTTTTGCCATGAATTTTTCGTATGGCAGGCCGCGGGCGATACAGGCCTCGTCCAGCGCTTTGGTATAGGCCCGCTGGTCGTCGACGGCGAAATTCAGCCGCTTGGTGCCATCCTTGAACAAATAATGCGGCAGCTTGTGGCTCCGGTCGTAGAACGCGAGTTCTCCACTCCCCTCCGTCACATCTTCCAGCGCGATCCAGGTGGCCGTCAGCAGCATCGGGTCTTCCACCGTGACGACCGAAGTGTCCTGGTGCACCTGATGCCCGTTGCTGCGTTGGAACAGCAATTGCTGGAACGCCACCGGCTTGGCATCGAACACCAGGCTCAGGAAGCGGACGATGCGGGGATGCAGGCAGACATCGCGTGACGACTTCAGATTGACGTAAAGGTCGAACAGGCTCTCGAACCGATCCGGCTTGTCGTCGGAGAGTTTCGGCTTCGAGCTGTTGTTCTTGTGATCCGTGGTGAGGAACTTGCCGGGATGGCGCTGTACCCCCCCCCGGATATCCTTCGCGAACTTGTCGATCAACGCGGGTTCGATCGCATTGCGCCAGATCAGCCATCCATGGTCGATGAAAAACGCGAGGTCCTGTGCTTCTTCCGGACCGATCTGGTTGGTGCCCGCCAACGCGCGCAACCGCTCGTCTGCGTCGGGTTCGTCGGTCCAGAGAAGGCGCATATCCGGTGCCTGCTTGACGGCCTGGTCCATGATGTATGCTCCCAACAAGCGTTTCCCGCTAATTCGTTTATGCCACAAAGCCCGCTGGCCGACCATACCGCCTTCGATCCGGACGCCAATTCTGGCGATCGCGGCGCGCCCTGGTCCCGGTCCCGGCGTCGATTAACCGCCGTCCACCATTGAAACCCGCCCCCACAAACCGCATATCGGCCGGCGCAAGGAGGGACGGCATGAACGAGACCGTTTTAGAGAAACATTCATTCGGCGCCGAAGTCGGCCGCCTTTTGGACCTGGTGGTCCACTCGCTCTATTCCGAGCGGGAAATCTTCCTGCGGGAACTGGTCGCCAACGCCGCGGACGCGGTGGACCGCCGCCGCTTCGAGGTGCTGACCGACCCGAAGCTCGCCCCGCCGGCGGAAGCCAAAATCCGCATCGTGCCGGACAAGCAGGCCAATTCCCTGCTGATATCCGATGACGGCATCGGCATGTCCCGCCAGGAACTGATCGACAATCTTGGCACCATCGCCCGGTCCGGCACCCGCGCCTTCGGCCAGGCCCTGGCATCCGCGAACGCCGAAGATCGTCCCAGCCTGATCGGGCAATTCGGCGTCGGCTTCTACTCGGCGTTCATGGTGGCCGACCGGGTGGAAGTGACCTCCCGCAAGGCTGGTTCGGAGGAAGCCTTCACCTGGGCATCCGAAGGTGCGGGCGAATTCACCCTGGCCCCGGGCGAACGCGAAAACCCCGGCACCGACATCGTGCTGCACATGAAGTCGGACGCGCTGGAATATCTGGAGCCGATCCGCCTCGAAACCGTCGTGCGGAAATGGGCAGACCACATCACCCTGCCCATCACCGTGGCGCAGGACGGCAAGGACCAGCCGGCGAACGAGGGCACCGCCCTCTGGCGCAAGGCCAAGTCCGACATCACGGAACAATCCTACGACGAATTCTATCGCCATCTCGGCCATATGTTCGACAGCCCCTGGGCCACGCTGCACTGGAAGGCCGAGGGCACCCTGGAGTATTTCTCGCTCCTGTTCATCCCCGGCATGAAACCGTTCGAGGCGGTGGAAGGCGAGCGCGACTCCCGCGTGCGCCTGCATGTCCGGCGGATGTTCATCACCGACCGCGCCGATCTGCTGCCGCCCTGGCTGCGCTTCGTGCACGGCGTGGTGGACACCGAGGACCTCCCCCTCAACGTCTCCCGCGAGATGCTCCAAACCACCCCCGTGCTCGGCCGCATCCGCAAGGCGCTGATCGGGCGGGTGATGAACGAGCTGAAAACTCGCGCCAAGGACAATGACGACTACACGAAATTCTGGGAGAACTTCGGCCCCCTGCTGAAGGAAGGCGTCTGGGAGGACAGCGAGCACCGCGCCGAACTGGCCGGACTGCTGCGGTTCCATTCCTCGACGCAGGATGGTCTGGTGTCGCTGGCCGATTACGTGTCGCGGATGCCGGCCGAGCAGGAGACGATTTA
>CAMATI010000293.1 GCA_945861095.1 Asaia bogorensis
ACGCAAGGTGAACCTTCCGATACAGTTCCACGGTGAAAATGCTCCCGCCCTCCCTGAAAACAGAAAGGGCAAAACTGGACGACTTTTACGCCGCCCGCAGCGAGGCTATCCCGCCGCTACCGTGGCAAACTTTTCCACCGCCGTTCTCAAACTGTTGGTAGAGCGGGTGACGGTCGGGCCGACCGGCGCCGACATCAAGCTGCGGGTCGACGGACTGTCGAGCCTGGTGCGGGATCTGCGTGGGACGCCGGCCACACTGGAGGCGGCGTAATGGCGGGGACGGTGACGGTGCGGGTCCCGCTGGCGATCCGGAAGCGGGGCGGGAGGAAGGTCGTGGTGTCGCCGGATGGGTCCGTCCTGCCGGGTACGCCGCGACAGTTGACCACCACCGCGGACCCGTCGCTGCTCAAGGCATTGGGACGGGCATTCCGATGGAAGCGGCTGCTGGATGACGGCACATTCGCGTCCGTGTCGGACATCGCGCGGGCTGAGAAGCTGGACCGGACCTACGTCGGGGACGTGCTGCGGCTGACGTTGCTGGCGCCGTGGGTGGTGGAGGCGATCATGGAGGGGAAGCATTCGGAGGGAGTGACGCTGCCGGTGTTGATGAAGGGAGTAGCGGTTGTGTGGGAAACGCAGTGCATGGGCACCGCCCACCCATCTCATCGCTGAGGCCGCGCACGACCAACCCAGACCAGCGCGGCGCCAGCCAAGCTCAGCGCAGCGGCCATCCATCCCATGGTCGCCCAGGCCTCCGCGGCCACCAGCACGCCGCCCAACAGGGCCGAGGACATCCACCCGACAGAGGCGCAGGAGATGTTGATTCCGAGCACGGTGGCCTGCACCTGGGACGGAACCCCGCCCAGCAGCGCAAACAGCGGCGGCCGGCTCGCCCCATTGACCAGCATGACTACACAGGCCACTGCCACCGCGCCGGTGATCCCCCACGCCGGCACGAACAGCGCCACCACCGCCCCCCCGGTGCTCAGCGCCGTAACGGCGTACAGCAACGGCCGATTGGCCACCCGGTCGGTGACGCGCCCGCCCAGCAGGTTGCCCAGAAAGTTGAATCCGGCCACCAGTATCAATGGGATAGGCAGTTGCGCCAGTGTCAGGTGGTGCGCGAGCTGGAGGTACGTGGCAAAATACGTCGCAAGCATGCCGAAGCAGATGCGCTCGGTGATGCTCGCCCCGAGCAATGCGAGGACGTGCGGGCCAAGCGCTGCGCGCATACTACCTCGGGCAGACTTGGCTGAGGCCCGTCCCCCGCCGCCCTGCAGCAGCACGACAGTCGCTCCAGCCACTACGGCCGTGCAGCCACCTATCACCAAGCTCACCCCGCGCCAGCCGATAAAGGCGCCGATCCAGCTCGCCATCGGAACACCCACCAGCAAAGCCAGCGACTGTCCGCCGATGAGCCAGCCCATCGCCCGGCCGCGCTGGCTGTCGCTCACCCGGCCGCCCACCTCACCGTAGATGGTCCCCATGTAGATGCCGCTCGCCAGCCCGCCCAACACCGCGGCCAGCAACACCTGCCAATACGCCCATGCCGCGGCTGAACCGGCCATCATGGCCGCCATGACGGCCAGCGCTCCCACCAGCAGACCGCGCCGGCCCAGGCGCTCGGCCAGCGGTCCAGTGAAGAACGAGGATACACCGACCGCTACCGACGAGCCTGCCAGCATGTGCGAAAGCACTACGATGTCCACGTCGAGGTCACCTGCCATCTGCAGGAGGAAAGGTGCTCGGCCGGTGCCGATGGACCCGGACATGAACATCCCGGCTCCACCGACCGCCAGCAGGCCGAGTGGCAGCGCGGCAGCGTTGGATCTGGTCACTTCGCGAATCTCCTGCGACCACCCTCGCATGCCTCCATCAGGTCGACCAAATCGCTGCGATGTCGGAGACGGTGAGGTTGTGGGAAGAGCAGGAGTTCTTCGATCACTCCGCCTCAGCGAACAAGATGCGAACATTCATGTCGACAGCGCAATTTTGAATTCAATGATTTCAACGCATTGAAACCTTGGGTGTAAATCGGCCTACCCCCAAGCTTCGGAGACAAATGGCCCTTCGGAGAGCGAAAACGCGGTTTCGGCGCCTGACTCACCCCCAACCCCATACGAAAAACGCCCAGATATCTTGGGGTTCTAGGTGGCCTGTCCGCATGGAGAGAATGTTGGGGTGGTGGTGACTGGAGGAGGGAAAGGGTCTGGGATCTAAAACTCTCTGTGGGTGATATGCCCGTTGAGCGGCATTTATACCCTCCACAGACGCCGAACCGGCGCGGTGTCAGCATCCAGGACCTAGGCAAGCCGCTCGCAGTTCAAATGAACAGAACTGTGCGATACCCCGACAATCGCAGCCAAACTGGGCTCGATAAACCGTCGCAAGAGAATCTTTCACAACCTCAAAAACCTCATTCTTCGTTACCCCACAACCACCCGCGCCGACGCCGACGCGGCCCGCCCGCGTTCATCAGTCCAGGTGAAGAGGAACGTGGCGGTTACTTCCATCCGTACCCAGAAGACGTGGAACGGATTGGCGGCGGTGCCGTTGCGCAAATCGGCGGCGAAGATCGGGGTGTCATCGCGGCGCACTTCGAGGCGCGCCACCATGTCGCGAGGCGGGGCAGTGCTGTTGTCATGGCGCAGCCCAGTTTCCATCGGGTGGTCGAACAGGGTGCGAACCTCGATCACCTCGCCCGGGCGGGCGCGTGCCGGGATGCGGACCCGTGGGGTGCCGGGTAGCACGCCGGTCATGCCGAACCTTTCATGACAGGCAACCGCCGCGCGTCACCGTCATGCGGGCGCTGGTGCGCTGCACGCGACCGTCGCTGTGGCGGGCCAGGACGATGATGGATTGCGCCTCGGCGACGCGGATGCGGGTCTGGATTTCGGCGCGCGCCAGGCCGGGGAACAGGTGGAAGCTTGCCACGCCAGGCGTCGGGTTGGCGGTGGCGAAGACGTGGACGGCAGTGACGTGGTCGTTTTCGGTCATCGGGCTGTCAACCAGCACCGACAGCGGCACTTGGGCGCCGTTTTCAGCCAGGGCGGGCAGGCGGAGTTCGATGCCGCCCTCGACCGGCTCGACGTCGCCGATCGCCGCCGCGACGGCCGCCTCGATCGCGCCGCCTTCCGCCCAGCCGCGCCCCGGCAGCAGGGCCAGCGCCATGCCGCCAAGCAGGCGCCGCCTTGTGCTCACGCAAACGCGTCCTGGGTGATGCTGCGGTACCAGGCATCGGCGTACAGCGCCTCGAACCGGCGCTGTTCCGGCAGGTCGCCGCCTGGGGAGACGCCGCCGGAATTGGGCATTTCGGTGATCCCGGTGTCGGTCGGCCGGTAGATGCCGACCACCGAGATGCCGTAGCCCTCGCCGACATGGCTGTAGCAGGTGTTGAAATAAACCGCCTCGGGCGGGGCCTCGCCGCGCAGCAGGGCGGCGGCGCTGGCGACCGCCTGCTTGGCGGTGCTGTTGGCGACGTAGCCGGATTTGGGCATTGGCGCGCCATTGTTGGCGTCGCCGACCACGTGAATGCCGGGGGCGATGCGCGATTCAAAGGTGTGCGGGTTGACCGGCACCCAGCCGGAGGCGTCGGTCAGGCCGGCATCGATGGCGATGCGGGCGGCCGATTGCGGCGGGATGACGTTGGCGACGGCCACCTTGTGCCTGGCGCCGAACTCGGTTTCCAGGGTGCGGGTGGCGACATCGACGCGCACCACGCGGCCGTCCTTGGACAGCGGCACCCATTCGATCATGTCGCCGTAGAGCGCCTTCCAGCCGTCCTGGAACAGCCCCTGCTTGCTGAAGGCGTCCTTGGCGTCGAGCGCCAGGATCTTGGATTTCGGCTTATGGCGCTTGAGGTAGTGGGCGATCATGCTGATGCGCTCGTAGGGGCCAGGCGGGCAGCGGAACGGATTGCCGGGGATGGCGATGCCGACCACTCCGCCATCCTCCATCGCCTCCAGCTGTCGGCGCAGCAGCGTGATTTGCCCGCCGTCGCCGGGCACCCAGCCATGTGGGACGGTTTGGGCGGCTGCCTCGGTATAGCCCTCGATTGCGCCCCAGCGCAGGGCGATGCCGGGGGACAGGATCAGCCGGTCGTAGCCGATGCCGACCCCGCCGCGCAGCCGCAACGTCTTGGCCACGGGGTCGATGCCGTCCACCCAGTCCTGGACCAGCTTGACGCCGCGGGCACGCAGCCCGTCATAGGAATGAGTGATGTCGTCCATGCCGCGCAGCCCGGCGAGCACCAGGTTGCCGTAGGGGCAGGTGACGAAGCGTGGCTGGGGCTCGATCAGGGTGACGTCGAGCCAGGGATAGGCGATGCGGGCGAAACGCGCCGCCGAGGCGCCGCCGAAGCCACCGCCCACCACCACCAGCCGGGCCGCGGCCGTGCTGCCTGCACCTTGGGCGCGCGCGACCATCGGCATCGCCAATGCTGCGGAACCAGCCAGAAAGCCCCGGCGTGAGACGCCGACCGGAAAACCACGCCTTGAAACAGTGGAAATCATCGCGCACCCCCCGGCGGCATGCTGGCGAAATGTGCCGCGAGCGCCGCGATCTCGGCCTCGGTATAGCCGCGCGCGATGCGGCCCATGATGGTGCCCGGCCGCGCATTGGAGCGGAAGGCAATCAGTGCCGTGGCCAGTTCGGCGGCTGGCCGCCCAGCAATCCCTGGTACTGGTGCCGCCCCCACGGCCCCGAGCCCATGGCAGCCCAGACACCCCTGCGCGGCCAGCGGCGCCTGTGCCCGTGCGATATCGGGCAGCATGAGCAGGGTAAAAGCGGCCAGGAGGGCGTGTCGCATCGTTGCCTCTCAAAATTACGCATTCATCTGCGTAGAATTCTACTGCAATAAAACACTTGCGGGTGGTGGATTGTCAATTTCTGCGAAATCCGAATGCGGGTCGCAGCCGCAGTCCCACCCAGTTTCCCAGCAGCGCCGGCCCGATCCACAGCCAGCCGTGCAGGCTGCCGGACGCAATGCCGGAAACATAGGCGCTGATATTGCACCCCGCACCCAGCACCGCGCCGGTTCCCAGCAGCAACCCGCCGACCACCGAGGCCGCTGCCTCGCCCGGCGCCAGCCGTCCGATCGCGAACCGCCCCGCCAGCAGCGCCGCCAAGAAGGCGCCCGCGACCATGCCCAGGTCCATCGCGGTCATCCGGTCCGCCGCCAAAGGCCGCAACAGCGCCTCTACCCGGGTCGGTTCCTCCCAGAACGGCCAGAAGGCCGGTTCGTCCAGCCGAACCGCCGCCACCGCCTTGGCCCCCCATAATGGAAATGCCGCGGTGATCGCCCAGGGCCGGCCGGCGACCGGCAGGGTCAGGAAGTTCAGCGCCGCCAATGCCAACCCCGCCCAGACCAGCAGCGGACGCACCGCCACCGCTGTGCCATGGCGCGCTCGCTCGACCCGCATGGACGCCCAGAATGCAAGTCCAAGCAGCGCTAGCGTTCCCAGCAGCGCCGGGCCGAGCCCAAAGGCATCGCCCAGCCCGATCGAAGCCGGCGCCGGCCAATCCTGCCACCATTCGGCCTGCCAACTGGCCAGCGTTGCCCCCGCCACGAACCACACCAGGGTCAGCGTCAGCCGCGCGCTGCCGCTGCCAATTCCGAATAGCGTCCCGCTTGCGCAGCCGCCTCCCAACTGCATCCCGATGCCGAACAGCAATGCGCCGACCGCCACTGCCACACCGGCGGGAAAGACCAGCCCGCGCACCGAGATTCCGAACACCGCACCGGCATGGGTCGCTGGCAGGATCAGCAGCGTTGCCGCCGCGATCATCAGCAGCTGCGCCCGCACGTCTTCGCCGCGACGCTCGGTCAGCATTCGGCGGAAGGCGCCGGCAAAGCTGAAGTTGGCAAGGAACATTACCAGGCCGAACCCGGCGCCCAGCGCCAAGGCCGCCCCCTGTCGCCACCCCTGCGCTGCCGCCAGCCACGCGCCCGCGCCGACCAGCAGTGCCAGTGGCATCCCGACCCGCATCGCTGTCATGGTGCTTGCTGCGCGAGGAAGGCTAGGGGCTTCGCCCCTGAACCCCACCAGGGGTCCGAGACCCCTGGACCCTCAACCATGAAGGGCCTTCGGCAAGGGGGGGCTGGGGCCTCAGGCCCCAGCGGGTCCAGGGCAGAGCCCTGGCCTTGCTCGTCAGCCGGCAACATGGACCGGCGGCCGCGCGCCGAACCAGGCCGGGCTGGCGCGCTCGACCTGGGCCGCGACCTGGATCAACACGTCCTCGAAGGCGAAGTTGCCGTGCATCTGGACGCCGATCGGCAGGCCTTCGCTGTCGAGGCCGGCGGGCAGCGAGATGGCGGGCATGCCGGTTTCGTTGCCCGGCATGGTGTAGCGGCGGGCATCGGCCAGGCGGGCGATCCAGGGGTCGAGCGCCTCGTCGGCGAGCAGGGAATAGGGGCCGTTGGCCTCGGGGACGCGCACTGCGAGGGTTAAGGTGAGCAAGAGGTCGTAGCGGTCCATCAGGCGGCCGAACGCCCGCGTGGTGGTGTTGTTAGCAGCCATCATGGCGAAGATGTCGAACTTGTCATAGCGGCTATGGGCATGGAAGTGGCGGAAGGTCATGCGCGAGAGGGTGCGGTTGAGCTCCTGGATTTCGACGCCGCGGTCGCGGGCCATAGCGACGAAGCCGGCGCGGCTGCCGATCCATTGGGTGATGTAGCCGCGCCACATCACCTCCCAATCGCAGATCTTGATGTCGTCCAATTCCTCGACGTGATGGCCGAGGGATTGCAGCAGCAGGCCGACCTCGCTCACCCGGGCGGCGACCTCTGGATCGGTTGGAGTGGTGCGGCCCCAATGGCCGGTGGAGAGGCCGACACGTAGGCGGCCAGGTGCGATGTCGAGGGAGGCGAGGTAGCCGTGTGTGGGCGCGCGCAGGGGCATGAAGGTGCCGCCGTTGGGGACGCGGCTGAGGGTTTCGCAGGCGGCGGCGGTGTCGCGCACGCTGCGGGTGAGAACGCCGTCGGCGGCGATGCGCACCATGTATTCGTTCTGGCCCCAGGGGCGGGGCACACGGCCGCGGCTGGCCTTCAGCCCGACCAGGCCGCAGAAGCTGGCCGGGATGCGGGTGGAGCCGCCGCCATCGGAGGACAGGCTGATCGGCGTGACGCCTGCCGCCACCATGGCCGCCGAGCCGCCGGAGGAGCCGCCGGGGGTGTGGGCGGGGTTCCAGGGGTTGCGGGTGACCTTGACGGTGCCTTGGTAGTCCGTGGCGGTGTCGAAGGTCATGCCGAATTCGGGCGCGGCGGAGCGGCCGAGCGGGATCATGCCCCCGGCCAGGACATTGTCGATCAGCGGGTCGTTCGCAATTGGTACGAAGCCCTGCCACAGCTTTGAGCCGCTTTCCTGGGTTCGGCCGGCCATCGCCTGGCCGAGATCCTTCACGAAGACGGGCACCCCGTAGAGCGCTCCAGTCTTGTTCGGGCCGTTAGTGTCGGGGTTGGTGATGACGTCATCATAAAGGCCGAGGACGGCGCCGAGGGTGGCATCGACGCGGCCGACGCCCTCGGCGACTTGAGCGGCAATGTCGCGCGGCGAGAGCTCACCTTTGCGCACCAGGGCGGCCAGCGCCGTGCCGTCGTGCCGTGCCCATTCGTCCCAGCCCATCGCCTGCCCGCGTCCGCTCGTCATTGCCGTTTCCCCTGGCAGCGCCCGCTGGGATGCTGGACGCGGCGCGCCCACGCTGTCAACGAAACGGCCGGAGTAGCAGCAGTTCTCAATGCGGACGAATCGCAATCGCAATTGACGCCTGACGACCAGTTCGCTGAGGGCCTGAGTCAGAACAATCGAATCGTGGTCTAGGAATCGGTGTTTGGAACGTACTAGCGTTGGGAGGTGATCGACACCCGAGGCCGTGCGACCTCGATCTTGCCGCCATGGAAGCCAACCTTCCCCGTCGTCTTGCCCCAGCGATACGCCGCCCTGCTGGATAATCGTTCGTGGCGCTGGCCACAAAGGGCGGTCGCGTCTTCCTCCATCATCCGCGTCAGGGTGGCAACACCAGCGGTCAGGCAGAAGCGCTCGAAGCTGGCACCAACAGAATCCCAGGCGTCCGTCACCAGAGCCGTGGTGGCCTGCG
>CAMATI010000294.1 GCA_945861095.1 Asaia bogorensis
GGAGATCGGCCGGTTTGCAAATCCACTCCCTGGGCGGGCAGGACGATTGTCTTTGACCTGTGGCGGATCGGACTCAGCGAACACTCGCCTATCGCTCATCGCCGGACGGGAATTGAGATTGCGATTCGTCCGCATTGAGAACTGCTGGAGCCGGTTGGTCGTACTTGACTCGACAGGACGTATGATCTAGCGCTTCACAAACCAAGAGTCGCATCACTTGCCGTTCCCTTTGGCCGTTCCCTTTGGCCGTTCCCTTTGGCTACCCCAGTTGGGAGGAAAGAGCATGAGCGCACACGGAAACGCCTCGCCGGCGGAAATCAGGTCTCGACTTAAACATCCAGTGATCGATGGCGATGGTCATTGGGTCGAATACGACCCCGTCTTTGCTGAACGCATGCGAAAGGTCGGCGGCGACAAGGCCGCGGACGGATACCTGGCGTCCATGCGGTCCACCCGCGACGCCCTGGCCATGACCGTCGCCGAACGCAAGCGCCGGCGCATCGCCCAGCCAGGCTTCTGGAGCCGGCAGACCGAGAACACGCTCGACCGCGCCACCGCGATGATGCCGCGCATGTTGTATGAGCGGCTGGATGAAATCGGCACCGATTTTGCCATCATCTATCCGACCGCCGGTCTGCGGCTGCCGCGCATCAACGATGACGAAACGAGACGGGCGGTCATTCGCGCCTACAATATCGTTTCGGCGGATTACTTCCGGGACCTGAGCGACCGCATGACGCCGGCCGCGATCATCCCGATGCACAATCCGGAAGAGGCCATCGCCGAGCTGGAGTTCACCACCAAGCAACTCGGGACGAAAGCCGGCATGTTCGGCAGCAACATGTTCCGTCGGGTGCCCTCGATCGATTACAACAACCCGGACGCCGCCCGTCTGGCCGTATGGTATGACCCGCTCGGCATTGACAGCGACTACGACTACGACCCGGTCTGGGCGAAATGCCAGGAACTCGGCATCGCGCCGACCTTCCACAGCACGGGCAGCAACCAGGGCCTGCGCAACTCACCAACAAATTTCGTTTACAACCATATCGGCCATTTCGCGGCGGCCGGGCATGCGACGGCGAAAGCGATCTTCCTGGGTGGCGTGACGCGTCGGTTCCCCGCCCTGCGCTGGGCCTTCCTGGAAGGCGGCGTCGGTTGGGCGGCACAGTTGTTCGGCGACCTGATGGAGCATTGGGAACGTCGCAACCGCGGTGCGCTGGAGCACATGGATCCGAACAAGCTCGACCGGACCCTGCTCATGAGCCTGGTGGAAAAGCACGGCTATGCCGACATCCTGGCGGCGCTGAAGGAACGCGATGGCTGGCCGGACCCGGAGCAGGCGCATCTGACCGGAGGGGTCGCCGATCTCGACGATTTCTCCGCCTGCAAGATCACCCGCAAGCAGGATTGGATCGACCTGTATGCGACGCCGTTCTATTTCGGGTGCGAGGCGGACGACCGCGGCAACGCGCTCGCCTTCGGGAAGACGAACCCGATGGGGGCGAAGTTGAACGCGATCTACAGCTCCGATATCGGGCATTTCGACGTGATCGACATGCGCGATCCGCTGCCGGAGGCTTATGAACTGGTGGAGGACGGCTTCTTTACCGAGGACAACTTCCGCGACTTCACCTTCGCCAACGCGGTGCATCTGTGGGGCACCCAGAACCCGCGCTTCTTCGAAGGCACCGTGGTGGCGAAAGCCGCCGCCGAGGAACTGGCGCGCGGCAACCAGATCCGTCAGGCGGCGGAGTAAGCAGCGGCGACCAAGGGTGCGACGGTCGGGTCAGGCGGGGTTTCGGCAAGTCTCCGTCTGACCTGGATAACGAACCGGCCGGTTGGACCCACGTCCGACCGGCCGGTTTTGGTTTTCTCAGGCTTATTCCAATGACCGGACCTTTGACCGACGCACCGCCCCATCAAGGTCATTGCTGTGCTTTACTCGACCACCCGCGCTTCAACGCCAAAGGGGGCAGGGGGTGGATTGGCGGATCAAGTCTGGCAATGACGATAAGGGCGGTCGATTATCAGCCAAAATCCCCGGTCAGTTCCGCGCGCACGGCTTCCGGCAGGATCGTCATGTGGCCATAATCGGCGTGGTTGAACCCCAGCAGCACCTCCGCGTCCGGACTGGAAAACGCCGCGATTTGGTCCGGCGTGAACGCGAAATGCACGAACTGCACGGATGACGCCTTGCCATCCTCCCGCGTGCGATCCTGGTCGGCCTCGGCCTGGCCCTTGATGGTTTCGCCACCGACGCGGATGAAGGCGGTGTTCTCGATGCCGCCCAACCGGTCGAGGATGCGTTTGCGCCGGATCGGATCGTCGATCTCGATCATGAAGGTCGCGGTCAGTTCCGATCCATTCGGGATCAGCGGATTATAGGCATCCAGCTCTCCGGGGATCTGTTCGGCCCCGCCCTTTTCAATATAGACCATCTCTTGGACTTGCAGCCACATCGTGTCCCAGCATTCGAAATAGAATGTGACATGGGGGCCGATTTCAACGCGGCGGTTGCGCTTGCGGACGCCGATCTTGCGGCGCCATTCGGTGCGGTTTCGGGCGTATTCGACGGCCGGCAAGATGTCGGCCTCGGTCAGGGCACGTTTGCTGGACATGATGGTGTGCCTCCGCTGGTTATGGGGAAATGCCATAGGCACGCGCCACAAGCTGGATCGGATGAGTGACCAGTTGCGGCTTCGGTGCATCCGTGCCGAGTTTCTCGATGCCCTGCACAATATGGACGCCTGCGAGGGGGCATTCCGACATCACGAAGCCGGCGCCGTTCTGGGCCGCCTGGCGCGCCACCGGGCGGCCGGTCTTGATGGCGGTGTCGAAATGTTCCTTCTTAAAGCCCCAGGCCCCGCCATGGCCGGAGCATCGTTCGATGACTTTCACATCGGCCTTTGGCAGCAGGCGCAGCATTTCGGCGGCCTTCTGGCCCATGTTCTGCGCACGGGCGTGACACGCCATGTGAACGGTCATGGTGCCCTCGATCGGTTCCATGCCGGGCGCCAGGCCTTGCTTGCGGGCGATATCGACGATGTATTCGGCGACATCGAACGTGGCACGGGACAGCGTGATGACGTCGGGATCTTCCGGCAGGATCAGCGGCCATTCGGATTTCAGCATCAACGCGCAGGACGGCACCAGGGCGATGATGTCGTAACCCTTGGCAATCCAGTCCTTCATCTCGGTCGCGACCTTGCGGGCGTTCTTTGCGACGTCCTCGATACGGCCCTGTTCCAGCAGCGGCATGCCGCAGCAGCTTGGGTGCACGACGATCGATTCGACGCCATTGCGTGCCAGCACGGACCGCAGGGCAACCCCGACTTCCGGCGTGTTGTAGTTCACGAAACACGTCGCGTACAGCACGACCTTCCGGCCGAACGCAGGAGCCTCCCGGTTCAGCACCGGGGTTTCCGCGGCCAGATTCTGAAAGCTCTGGCCGGCGTATTTCGGCAGTTCGGCATCCGGGTGCAGACCGGCCGCGGACCGCACGATCGGCCCAACGGTGGTGTTGCCACGCGCGGTCGCCCAGTTGGCGATCGGTGCCACCAACCCGGCGAGCACGCCGTTGCGGTCGGTTTCCGCCAATTGCTTGTCGGGGAACGACACCTGGCCCTGTCGCGCTTCCATCGCCCGGTAGCGCAGCATCAGATGCGGGAAGTCCAGGTTGAATTCATGCGGCGGAACATAGGGGCACTTCGTCATGTAACACATGTCGCAGAGCGTACATTTGTCGACGACGGACTTGAAATCCTTGCTGTCGACCCCGTCCAGTTCCTCGGTCGGCGAGGCATCCACCAGATCGAACAGAACCGGGAATGAATCGCACAGGTTGAAGCAGCGGCGGCAACCATGGCAGATGTCGAAAACCCGCCGCAGTTCTTTCTCGATCTCTGTCGGGTCGTAGAACGACTCGTCCCGCCAGGCAATCGGATGGCGTGTCGGCGCCTCCAGGCTGCCTTCTCTCATCGCTGATTCTTTCATTTAAAACGGGGGGTATTTGAAACGCGGCGCGTTCGAAAAGACGGGATGGTCCCCCTTCGCCGCTTGTCGCGGAGAAGGGGGTATCCGAAGCGTATCAGGCCAGTTCGTTCAGCGCCCGCTGGAAACGGCCGGCGTGCGACCGTTCGGCCTTCGCCAGGGTTTCGAACCAGTCGGCGATTTCGTCGAACCCTTCCTCGCGGGCGGTGCGAGCCATGCCCGGATACATATCCGAGTATTCATGGGTCTCACCGGCCACAGCGGCGGCCAGGTTGTGGTTGGTGGGGCCGATCGGCAGCCCGGTCGCCGGGTCGCCAGAGGCTTCCAGGTATTCCAGATGGCCGTGGGCGTGGCCGGTTTCCCCTTCCGCCGTGGAGCGGAACACCGCCGCCACGTCGTTGTAGCCTTCGACGTCGGCCTTCTGGGCGAAATACAGGTAGCGTCGGTTGGCCTGCGATTCGCCGGCGAACGCGGCCTTCAGATTGTCCTCGGTCTTGCTTCCCTTGAGCGCCGCCATGGCTCTTCCTTTCCGCATGTTGACGATGGACGAGTGGACATGACGCGCGAGGCAAAGCGATCCGCGAGGCATGTCCTGTCTCCCAACGCTCCTAACTTACGCCATCCAGCGAATAAATTGAAGTTCGCGAACTCATGAAATTTTTCGATCGGTTTCAGTGGCACGACCGATGGTTCCGGACGTCCAGCCGCAGGCGATCAGGGCCGGATGCATCAGGGCGGGCGGTTCGGCCTGGGCCGAGAGCGGTGGCACCAAAGAAAGCTCGATCGCGCGGGCCAGCAGGTGCAAGGCGCCTGGGCCGCCGCCATAGCGGTCGTCGCCCAGAATGGGAAACCCCATCGCGGCGCAATGCACCCGGATCTGGTGGGTCCGCCCGGTGCGCGGGCGAAGCTCCAGCCAGGTGGCATCGTTGCCGCGCCCCAGGACCCGCCAATCGGTCACCGCGCGCTGCCCGGCCGGGTCGACTGCCATGTGCCAGCCATCCCGGGTGCCGCGTCGGATCAGCTTGGCGTCGATCGTGCCGTGGTCGTCCGGCGGACCGCCCCGCACCACCGCCCAATAGGTTTTGCGCGCTCGGCCGCCGGCAAATTCTGCCTGCGCCGCCAGCAAGGCCGCCTTGCGCAGCGCGATCACCAGGCACCCAGCGGTGTCGGCATCCAGCCGATGCGCCAGCCATGGACCGTCCTTGCGCCGGGACAGCAGGGGAAACCAATCCTCGACATTGGGGCCGCCTGCCGGACCGGGATGGACGGCCAAGCCAGCCGGCTTGTCCAGCACGATGAAACGCTGATCCTGGAACAGGATGGACGGTGCGGCGGCCTGCGCCGGCGAACCGCCGATGTCACCCACACCCCGCGGTTCTGCCGCCGAAAGCAACCGGCCTGTCTTGTGACGCGCCTGCCGAACGCGCAAACTGGGCCGAGTTGGATTGGGAAGACGGATCATGGCAGTCGAATTCTACACCTGGAACACGCCGAACGGGCGCAAAATCAGCGTCGCGCTGGAAGAGATGGGGCTCGCCTACAACGTCCACCCCGTCAATATCTCCAAGAATGAGCAATTCGCGCCAGATTTCCTGAAGATCAGCCCCAACAACCGGATCCCCGCGATCGTCGATACGGACGGACCGGGCGGACAACCGATATCGGTCTTCGAGTCCGGCGCGATCCTGATCTATCTGGGGCAGAAGACCGGCAAATTCTACCCGACCGACCCGCGCAAGCAGGTGCCGGTCCTGGAATGGCTGATGTGGCAGATGGGCGGCTTCGGCCCCATGCCGGGCCAGGTGCACCATTTCCTGCAGGTGGAGAACGCGCAGGACCAGCGCTACGGGCTGGAGCGGTATTCCAAGGAGACCCGCCGCCTGTATGGGGTCCTGGACAAGCAGTTGGTCGACCACGAATACGTCGCCGGGGAATGCTCGATCGCCGACTTCGCCATTCTGGGCTGGGCCTGGCGGCATGAACGGCACAAAGTCGACCTGGCCGATTTCCCGAATGTGAAGCGCTGGTATGAAACGATCATGGCGCGGCCGGCCACCAAGCGCGGCTTCGACGTCGGGTTGAGCTGACCGCGACCACACCGTTCGACATTTGACGAGGGGGCGCGTTCCGGACACGGGTCGACCGCCCCCTTGTTTCGGCGTCCCTGGCTGGCAACCTCGGACGGCAACCTCGGACGGCAACCTCGGACGGCAACCTTGGGGCGGCATCCCGGACCGGCACCCCGGCCGGCATCCGCATTCGGGCTTTTCCCTCCACGGCATCAATTTCGGCACCCGCGCACCGGTCGCGGGCCCCCCCCGCAGCAGGAAACCCCCATGCAGACTCCCCCTTCAGTGCCCGACCATTGGGATGTGGAAGCCGATGTCGTCGTCGTCGGCTTCGGTGCCGCGGGCATGGCCACCTCGGTCACCGCCCATGAGTTGGGCGCCAAGGTGGTCATTCTGGAAAAAGCGCCAGAAGGTGAGGAAGGCGGCAACACACGGGTCACCGGTCAGGGCTACCTGAACACATCCTCGGTCGAAAGCGCCATCGCCTACCTGACCGCTCTGTGCGGCCCCTACACCGTGCCGGACGCGATGGTGAAAGTCTGGGCCGAGGAGATGTGCCAGAACAACGACTGGCTCGCTGGCCTGGGCGGCGATCCGCAGGAGCATCAGCATCCGCCGGTCGGCATCGAGTTTCCGGATCTGCCCGGCGCCGACTGCGTGCATAAATTCCACGACGGCCCGACCTATGGCTATTCCTACACTTGGCAGTTGTTTGAGCGCCTGGTCAAGGAACGGCCGATCCCGATTCTGTATGAAACCCCGGGACGGGCCCTGATCCAGCATGACATCACCAAGGCAATCCTGGGCGTGCGCGCCCGGCAAGGCGACAAAACGATCGCGGTGAAGGCGCGCAAGGGCGTGGTGCTGACCTGTGGCGGGTTTGAGAACAACCAGGACATGATCCGCAATTACCTGCCCGGCGTGCCGTATTGCTATACCTCCGGGTCGCCCTACAATGAAGGCGACGGCATTACCATGGCGATGGCGGTCGGCGCCGACCTTTGGCACATGAACAATTATGCCGGCCCGTCGATGGCGTTGAAGGTGCCAGAGGTGCGGACCAGTTTTTCCATGCAGGCGTTGCATTACAGCAAGGAGATTCCGGGCGGCATGATCGTCGTCGGCCCGGACGGACGGCGTTTCGTCGACGAAAAATTCAAGACCCGGCATGGCAAGGTACCGGTCAACGGGGTCTGGCTGCCGCTGTCCACGCCATGCCCGATGTATCTGATCGTCGATCATGCCTTGTTCGCGTCCGGTCCGCTTTACGACAAACACCCCAGCCACGGCTGGACCCAGATCATCGAGCGTTACGAATGGAGCGTGGATAACAAGGCCGAACTGGCAAAAGGCTGGATCAAGGCCGCCGACAGTATCGCTGCCCTGGCGAAGGTGATCGGATTGGATCCGGCGCGCCTGCAAGATAGCGTCAACCGCTGGAACGACCATTGCACAGCCGGCCGGGATGCCGAATTCGGCCGCTCCCTGATGATGACGCCCCTCGGCGCGGGGCCTTACTATGCAGTGGAACTTTCGCCTTCGATGCTGAATACTCAAGGCGGACCGCGCCGCAACGAGCGTGGACAGATCGTGCGCCCCGATGGTTCACCGATCCCCAGGCTGTATAGCTCGGGGGAGTTGGGGTCGATCTACAGCTACCTGTATCAGGGCACCGGCAATCTTGGGGAATGCCTGGCGTTCGGCCGCGTGTCCGGACGCAACGCGGCGGCGGAAACGCCCTGGGATTAGGCGACGCGCAACAGTCACTGCGCCATTTGGCGCGCGGCCGCCCCACACCGTCATGGCCTGCGCGGCCGGCCATCCACGACTGTGCCGATATCCCCACTGCGAGTCGTGGATGGTGGGTCTTCACCCGCCATGAGTGCGTCCGTGAGGACGCTTTGTCAGCGGGGTGCAAGTCCCCGTCTGGGTTGGTCGCAACCCAGCAATCGAAGGTAACTGCGTTGCCGCGAGGTGGCGTGGGGAGCAACCGGAGGTGAACCTTCAGTCCGTAGGATAAC
>CAMATI010000295.1 GCA_945861095.1 Asaia bogorensis
CCCGCCGCCTGTCCCCTCTGGCACGCTTCCTGCGATCCCATCCACGGGCACATGACCGAGACGGCGGACAGCCCGCCGGGACGCCGAAGGGGATCACCGACCATGTCATTGTTTGGAGCCATGAACACCGCGATCAGCGGCCTTGGGGCGCAGTCGCAGGCTTTCGGCAATATCAGCGACAATGTCGCCAACAGCCAGACCGCCGGGTTCAAGCGGGTGGACACGACGTTCATGTCGCTGCTGACCACCAGCACGCTGCGCGCCAACGAGCCTGGCGCCGTGGTGGCGAGGCCCGACTACGTGAACACCGTGCAGGGGACGATCACCCAGTCCGACAACCCGCTGGGCCTGGCAGTCGCCGGCCAGGGCTTCTTCGCCGTTTCGCAGCAGACCGGCGCGATCAACAACGTTCCAACCTTCAATCCCCAGCAATTCTATACCCGCGCCGGCGACTTTCAGCTCAACAAGACCGGATTCCTGGTCAACAGCGCCGGTCTTTATCTGAACGGCTGGGCCGTCGATCCCGCGACCAACGACGCCAACCAGAACACGCTGGCGCCGATCCAGGTGGCCGACACCGTATTCAACCCGGTCCCGAGCAGCGAGGTCGTGCTGTCGGCGAACCTGCCGGCCACGCCCGCGACGGACACCGCGACGGTGGAATTCCCCATCGTCTCGAACATCGACGTCTATGACTCACTGGGCACGGTCCATTCCGTTGCCCTGTCGTGGGTGAAGACCGCCGAAAGTACATGGTCCGTGTCGATCAGCGCGGCCGATGCGGCAACCACCGATCTCGGTTCGGCCACCGTCACGTTCGGATCGGCCAGCGGCAACGACGTGCCGGAGGGCACAATCGGCGCCATCACCGACGCCACCGGCACCATCACCACCGATGGCTACGTCGCCGACGAAGCCGCGATGATCACATTCGTCGCCCAGTTCGGGTCGGAGACCCAGACGATCTCGCTGAATGTGGGGATTTACGGGCAGACCGGAGGCGTCACCCAATATGCCGGCACCGCATACAATCTGCGGGGCCTGACCCAGAACGGCGTGCCGCCCGGCAGCTTCTCGGGCGTCACCACCCAGGCCAACGGCAATATCGTGGTGAACTACGACAACGGCCAGGCCCGGATCATCGCCCAGGTCCCCCTGGTCACCTTCAACAACGCCGATGCCCTGCAACGTCAGACCGGCCAGGCCTTCACCGCGACGCTCGACTCCGGCACGCCGCTGGCCAACCCCGCCGGCACCAATGGCTCGGGCGGGCTGGTGACCAGTGCGGTGGAGGGGTCCAACGTCGACATCGCGGCGGAATTCTCGAAGCTGATCGTCGCCCAGCGCGCCTATTCCGCCAATACCAAGGTCGTGACCACCGCCGATGATCTGCTGCAGCAGACCATCGACATGAAGCGCTAGGCGGACCCGGCACGTGGACCTTGATCCATGAGCCTCGACAACGCATTGCGCGTGGCGACCGGCGGCCTGGCGAATATCAACCGCCAGATGGCCCTGGTGTCGCAAAACGTCGCGAATGCCAGCACGCCGGATTATGCCGCCGAAATCGGCACCCAATACAGCCTGACCGGCGAGGCCATGGGTCTCGGCGTGGTGACCGGCGCAACCAAACGCGCCATCGATACCGCGTTACAGGCCGAGGTGTTTCGTCTCGGGGCCGCGGTCTCCGGCCTTGGCACCACCGCGACCGCGCTCGCCTCGATCGACGCGGCCCTTGGGACGCCCGGGGCGGGCGACGACCTGCCCAGCATGCTGGGCGACCTGAAAGACCAGTTTTCGGCGCTGCTGACCAGTCCGGAGAACCAGACCCAGCAGACCCGCGTGGTCGCGACGGCCAAGCAACTGACCCAGGGTATCAACACGCTCAGTTTGGCATATGCGAGCCAGCGGCAGGCCGCGCACGAGGATATCATCGGAGCGATCGGCCGGCTGAACCAGGATCTGGATTCAATCGGCAAACTCAGCAACCAGATCGTCACGTTCAAGGCGGGCGGACGCAGCACGGCGGACCTGGAGAACCAGCGCGACGCGGCGTTGCACCGGGTCAGCGATCTGGTCGACGTCAAGGCGCTGGTACAAACCAGCGGCGACATGCTGGTGGTCACCTCCGCCGGTCTTGCATTGCCGACCCGGCGAGGAACCGATGCGATCAGTCTGGCCGACGCCAACCTGCAACCCGGCGCCTATTATCCGGGCGGCGGTGTTCCGGCGATCCTGATCGGCGGGCAGGATGTGACAAGGCAGATGGGCGGCGGGCGGATCGGCGCGGACCTGGACTTGCGCGACCGCACCCTGCCATTGTTCCAGGCCGAACTGGATGAATTCGCACATACCTTGGCGAGCCGCTTCAGCGCCCAAGGTCTGACGCTGTTCACCGACCCGAACGGCGACATCCCCGCCAATACCGGCGCCAGCCCCCAGGTGGGCTATGTGGGTTTCGCCACCACCATCCAGGTGAACCCCACGGTGGTCGCCACCCCGTCGCTGATCCGCAACGGCACGGATATCGTGACCGACGACCCCGGGGCGGCGAGCGCCTTCACCCCGAACCCGTCGGGCGGTCCGAGCGGGTTCACGACACTGATCGGCCGGGTCCTCGATTTTGCGTTCGGCGCCGAATCCCGCATCGGCGTCGGCCAGCCCGACCCGGCGACAAGCGACCTGGGACCGGCGGGCAATCTTTCCGCCCCCTATGCGCCCCCGGCAACCCTGGCCGATCTGGCCACCGCGCTGGTCTCCGCGCAGGCGCAGGAAAGCGGCGCCACGACCAGCAGCCTGGAAACCGAACAGGTACTGCGGGACAGCCTGGCCAGGCGCCTGTCGGCCGGCAGCGGCGTCGATCTGGATACCGAGATGGCGCGGATGCTCTCGCTGCAGACCGCCTACAGCGCCAATGCCCGGGTCATGACCGTGATCCAGGCGCTGTTCAACGAAATCATGAACACGGTCCGGTGAGGCTCCCAGCATGAGCATGATCGACGCGGCCCACTCCTCCTCCAGCTTCGGTTCTCTCGGGCGGCTGATTGCCGACAGCGCCACGACCCAGCGTCAGGTGGACCGGTTGACCAACCAGGCCAGCACCGGGCGGATCGCGGACACCTATGCGGGGTTGGGTGCCGGCGCCGGATCGTCGTTGAACCTGCGCCCGCAGATCAACGCCCTGCACGCCTGGCAGGCCAATATCGACGCGACCGCCACCCGTATGAAGGTCGCGGATACCGCGATGGGCGCGATCCAGGACATCGCCAAGACCCTGCTTGCGAACCTGAACAACCTGAACGGATTGAGCGCCATTTCCGTCGACGCGGTGGCCGCCAACGCCCGCTCGGCGCTGACCGATGTCGCCAACCTGCTGAACACGCAGGCCGCCGGCAACTATGTCTTCGCCGGTCAGGACACCGCCAACCCGCCGGTGCCGAACGCCAACAACATCACGTCATCGGGTTTTTACACCGGCATCGCAACCGCGGTGGCCGGCCTGGCAACGAACGGCGCCACCGCCACCGCCGCCGCGACCCTGACGATCGCCAGCTCTAACGCGACCGGGGTCTCGCCATTTTCCGCCTACCTGTCTCGTAGCGTGACAAGTATCGATACACCTGTCGTACAAACCGGACCGAACCAGACGACGTCTATCGGCATGCTGGCCAGCGGCAATGTCGCGGTCCCATCGTTGGGGGCCTCCTCCACGGGTTCCTATATGAGAGACCTGATGCGGGCCCTGGCGACGATCGGCTCGCTCAGCAGTTCCCAGATGAACGATCCGGATTTCAACGACCTGGTGCAGAACACACGCACCAGCGTGACCGGCGCCATCAGTGCGATGGCAAACGATGTGGGTGTCATGGGCGACCGTCTGGCCGCGCTGCAAGACACCCAAACCCAACTCGGACAGACCGAGATCGCCCTCTCCGCCCAACTGGATAACGCGGAGAACGTCGATATGGCGGCCACCTTGTCGAACCTGTCACTGGTAAGAACACAGTTGCAGGCATCCTACCAATTGATCGTCGGTGTGAATGCACTGACACTCACAAAATATTTGGGTTCAGGATGAATAAGTTGGCTTCGTTTAATCTCGCGTTAACCCTGTTGGTCCAGGGTGATCGTCGAGCCCGCAAAAAAGCGGGGGCATGAGCAACCATGGGCAGCAAGGGTAAGATACCATGCCTCTGAATTCAGTGAACACCAACACGGGAGCGATGATTGCGCTTCAGTCGTTGAACCGCACCAATGAAGATCTGTCGATCGCGCAAAAGAGGATCTCGACCGGCTTCCGGGTCGCGGACTCGACCGATGACGGTGCCGCTTACGCGGTGGCGCAGTCGGTCCGGTCCACTGTCGGCGCGCTCACCAGCGCCAACCAGCAGCTCGGCAACGTACAGGGACTTTTGTCCACGACCCAGTCGGGTCTGAACAACGTCTCCAACACCATGGCCAGCATGCGCGACGTTCTCGTCAAGCTGTCGGACGCCAACGTCCAGGGCAACGACCGCGAGAATTACCAGGCGCAGTTCACCAGCCTCCTCGCCAACGTGGAGACCTTCGTCCAGGACGCCAGCTACAACGGCAAGACGCTGATCGGCGATCTGGCCGGCAGCAACGGCACGTTCGGGCGGATCGCCGTGGCACGTAACGAATCCGGCTCCAGCTACGGCATCGCCACGTTTGGCGGGTCGGCGCTGTACGGGTCCATTGCGTTCACCACCACGCAGATGGACTCGGCTGATTCGATCGCCGCCCTGATCACCGCGACCGGCACATTCATCAACCAGATGAATGCCGTCGGGCAGGCGCTGAACACGCTTGGTTCGTCGATCAACTATGTCAGCAACCAGATCAGCTACAACAATGACAAGATCGACGCGCTGCAAACCGGTCTTGGTTCATTGGTGGACGCCGACCTGGCCAAGGAATCGGCCCAGTTGCAGGCGCTTCAGATCCGCCAGCAGCTTGGCACCCAGGCGCTGTCGTTGGCCAACCAGGCACCGCAGACCTTGCTCAGCCTGTTCAAGTAACGCGAAAATCCACCGCTCCCCAGCGCTCGCAAGCCGAGCGTGGGGGCGGTTGGATGATCAGAGCACGACCACGCTCGGCGGCCAAAAGGCTGCTCGGACGTGACATCCTCCAGGTGGCTGGCATCGGGTCGCCCCCTTTCCGGGGCACGCGCCCCGCGCGGGGCCGAACCGGCAGCCTGCCGATCAACGTTGGTGAACAGGAACGGGCGCATGTCAAATCTGGTCTTGGAACTGCGCCAGGGAGAAGTGATGATCGTCAACGGTGCGCCGATCCGGTTTCGCACGAAATCACGGATCGAGCTGACCGCGAAGGCACGTTTCCTGTTTGGCAAACAGATCATGCCTCCGGACCAGGCCGACAGCCCAGCGCGACGGATCTACTTCGCGCTGCAGTCCGCCTATATCGGCACCGAAGACGAACGCGAGGGCGGCATGACGTCAGCCCGCGAACTGATCCTTGCCTTCAAGAATGCAACAACATCGGACCTGGCGCGAGAGATCCTGGATCGAGCGCTGGCGGCGGCGGAAGCCGACGACTGCTACCAGGCGCTGAAGCTCACGCGTCGCATTATACTCCATGAAGACGCCGTGCTCGGCCGTGTGCATGACGCTAATCAAGTCCCCGCAAAACCCGGGAACCATCCACACCAGACAGGGGCCACCCAGAGCCATGCAGAGCATAACCCAGGCCGCTAGGGCGTACCAAGCCGCATCCGATCGGCGCTCTCAACGTGTGCAGGAAGCCGATGTGTTTCGGCGCGCCATCGGTGTCCTGAAAGCCGCGCGCGACGCGGGACCAGTGCAGCGCGTCCGCGCCCTGTCGGATAATCGACGCCTGTGGATGGCGGTGACCGATCTGATGCGCGATCCCGACAATTCGCTGCCGATCACGTTGCGCGCCTCCATCCTGTCGGTGGGACTTACGGTGCAACGTGACATGGACAGCGAGCAGCCCGACTTCGATTTCTTGATCGAAATCAACGAAAACATCGCCGCGGGACTGTCCGGCCAGCCCTGAATAATGTCCCGGCCTGAAAGATTGTCCCCGTGAACGTCCTGGCCAGCTACCTTCCGAACCTGTTCAGCTTCGCGCAAGGCACCGAGCCGTCCCTGATACAGACGCTCTACGGACAGGGCGGCCCGAGATCGAGCCTGTCCGTATCGCAAGCGTTGCGGTCGGCGGAACTCAACCAGGCACGGGACGTGAAGGTGACGGCCGAGCAGCCGGAGATCAAGCGCGCTACCGATCGGTTCGCGGCCGCGGTCAAGAAAGCCACCAGCGTCACCGAATTGCTGAAGAACCCCGCGGTGATGGAAGTGCTGCTGACCGCCAACGGTCTGGGCGACCGCATTTCCGCCACCGCCCTGGCGCGCAAGGCGCTGACTTCGAACCTGACCGATCCGAAATCGCTGGCCAACACGCTGACCGACACGCGCTGGAAAAGCGTCGCCAAGACCTTCGATTTTGCGCAGCAAGGCCTCGCGGTCATCCAGAAGTCCGACGTCATCACGAAACTCCAGGACGCCTACGCCGAAGTAAAATGGCGCCAGGATCTGAACAAGAAAACCCCGGGCCTTTCGAATGCTCTGACCTTCCGTGCTGAAGCATCGAAAGTGACCTCGGTCTACCAGATCCTTGGCGATCCGGTGCTGCGCGACGTGGTGACGACCGCCTTGGGCATCCCGAAGCAATTCGCCTTTCAGACCCTGAATGCTCAGGAGAAAGCGATCAGCACGCGGCTGGACATAACCAAGCTGACGGATCCGAAATTCGTCGAGAAATTCGTGCAGCGCTACCTGCTCAACACCGCCAGCGCCGCCAAGACCAACACAACGGACGACCTGACGACCCTCGCCAACAAGGCAAGCGGACTGGTGATCTGACCAGCCGTCGATCCCGGCTCAGGAGGAGCCACGCCATGGACATGCTGCAAGCGACCGCCGATCCGAACGACCTGATCAGACGCGTCTCCGACATGATCGATGCCGGACGCACCGGCGCGGCACGCCCCCTGCTGGCCGCCGCGAGACGGTCGATCCCGCCGTCGCCTGGTCTGTCGCAGCTCTCCGCCCGTCTGGCGATGCGCGACGGTGCGCTGGAACAGGCGCGCGTCGAACTGGATGACGCGATCGAAATCTCCCCACAGCATCCGGGCCTGCGGAAGATCCGCGCCGATCTGCGCCAGCGGATGGGCGACGTGGAAGGGGCAACCCGCGACGCCGCCGAAGCCGTTATTCTCGACCGACGGGATCCCAACGCCAAGGCCCTCCTGGGCACCTTGATGCTGGAATTGCGCCGCCCCAACGAAGCCGTCGTCTGCCTGCGGGAAGCCGTCGCCGCGATCCCGGCCAATCCATCCTTCCGAGAAGCACTGGCCGCGGCACAGGAAGCCAGCGGCGATGCGGAAGCCGGCCTGGAGACGTTGGAGGAAGGGATCGCGCTCGCCCCGTCCGCGGTGGCGCTGCGCAACGCGGCAATCCTGACCTGCGTCCGGCGCCGGGACTTCAAGGGCGCCATCCGCCTGGCAGAGGACACGCGTGTGGCGGGCATCGCCGACGCCTGCGTGTTCGGTCTGAAGGGTCATGCCCTGTCCAGCCTGGGCCGGCACGAGGAGGCCGCCGACGCCTATCGCGATGCGCTGCGCCTGGGACCCGACGATCCGTATGTCCGCCATCTGGTCGCGGCGACCGGCGCCATGCCAGGCGCCGACCGCGCCCCGGCCGAATATCTGAAGACCGTGTTCGACGGCTACTCCGATCGGTTCGAGAACCACCTCGTGTCGCTGGGATACCGCATCCCGGCCGTGATCAGACAGATCATGCTGGCGCATCCAGGCATCGCCGCCGGTGAGCGGATCGGCCCCATCCTGGACCTTGGATGTGGCACCGGGCTGGTCGGATTGATGATCGCGGATCTGCCGATCGGGCCGCTCACCGGGGTCGATATCTCGGGGCGGATGCTGGAACAGGCCCGTGTCAAAAATATCTACGCCGAACTGCGCGAAGCCGACCTGATGACC
>CAMATI010000296.1 GCA_945861095.1 Asaia bogorensis
TCTGGGAGTATCTGCGAGGCAACAAACTTTGCGCAATCGTCTGGGACAGCTACGAGGCTATTGTCGATGCGTGTTGCAAGGCTTGGAACTTCCTCGTCTCCGATCCAGACCGGATCCGCTCCATTGGCGCCAAGGCCTCCCTTTGGGCATGTGTCAATGTTTAGGACGGTTGGTATTAGTCTGACATGTGCCCCGACTCGCGCCGCGCCAATCGAAGCCGTCCCGCCGGCTACATCATCCGTTCGTGCGGGGCCAGCACATAGCGTGCGGGTTCGCCCGCCAGCACCCGGTGGACATTCACCGCCGCCCGCCGCAACGCCGCCGCGCTGGTGCCCGGCACGGATGCCGAATTATGCGGCGACCCGATCACATTCGGCAGGGTCAGGAACGGCTGATCCATCCTGAAATGGCCGTGACGCACCGGCTCGATCCACCACGCGTCGATGCAGGCGACGAAATTCGGGTGCGCCTGCAAATGCGCGAACAGGGCCGCCTCGTCGATGACCTCGCCGCGGGCCAGGTTCACCAGGATCGCGTCCTCCTTCATCAGACCGAGTTCCCGGGCACCCAGCAAGCCCAGCGTCTGAGGCGTCAGCGGCGTGCTGATCACCAGGACATCCGACACTGCCAGCAATGCGTCCAGTTGGTCGATCGAGCCGATCCAGTCGGTCGGTTCCTCGCTGGCGCCACGGCGGTTGATGGCGTGGACCCGCATGCCGATCGCGCGCATCAGGCGGGCGGTTGCCTCGCCGATACCGCCGAAGCCGAGGATGCCGCAAACCCGTCCTGACAGGGAGCGGTTGCGTTTGTGCTGGTTGAACTCGCCGCGGGTCAGCGCATTGTGCTCGACCAGCAGGCGCTTCGCCGCCGCCAGGGCCATGGCCAGCGCATGCTCCGCCATCGGTTCGGCATAGGCGCCGCCATTGCTGGCGACCGGCAGGGCAGGGGGCAGGGACTTTGTCGGCACGAAGTCGATGCCCGCGTTCACGAACTGGATCAGGCGCGCGTTGCCGATCAGGGCCGATTCCTCGCCGCGCAACTCCTTGGCGGTGTTGCGGGCCAGGAGGATGGTCGCGTCCCGCAGTGCCGCCGCTCGCCCCGAGTCATCGAGGTCCGCCAGATAGACCGGCTCCGCCGCGCCGGCCAGGGCATCCACCAGCACCGCCCGATCGCCCGGGTTCATGGGATAGGTCACGACGAGCGTAGGCATGGCGGTCAACTCCTCAGAACCAGCCCGCCTTGTTTACCTCATTGCGCAGCGCCCGTCCCGCGGCGAAAGAGCGACAATTGTCCACCATGATCTGGAAGCGCCGGTCGTTCAGATAGGGGCCGTAGCCCGCCATGTGCGGCGTCATCAGCACATTCGGCATCGTCCACAGAGGATGGTCCGCCGGCAAAGGCTCCTGCTCATAGACGTCCAGCGCGGCGCCGGCGATCGAGCCGGCGTTTAGGGCCTCCACCAAATGGTCCAGCTTCGTGGTCATGCCGCGGCCGATATTGATGAAGAAGGCCGATTTCTTCATTTTCGCGAAACGATCGCGGTTGAAGAAGCCTTCCGTGGCCGGCGTGTGCGGGACCGTCAGGATGACGAAATCGGCGCGCGGCAGCAGGGTATCCAACGCTTCCGGCGGATGCAGTTCTCTTACCCCCGCGGGCGCGGATGCTCGGCGCGCATCGGTGGCGAGGACGGTGACCCCGAACGCGGCAAGCAGGCGCGCGGTTTCGGCGCCAATGCCGCCGACGCCCGCGATCAGCGCGGTGGCTTCCGGCAGGTGGACAACCCCCAGGTCCTCGCTGGGTTTCTTCCATTCGCGGCGCAACTGCTGCGGGATGTAGACATGCAGTCCGCGCGCGAAGGCCAGCACGAACGATAGGATATGCGCGCTGATATGGTCGTTGAAGATTTCCCGGAAATTGGTCACCGCTAGGGGATGGGCGATCAGTTCCGGATAGTAGTAACCGGCTGCCGGAGCGGCCTGGGGTGCCTGCAACCAACGTAGGCGGGTTGCCTTGGACAGCAGGTCGGCGCCGAGCCAACCGAACGCGGCCTCGGCATCGACGATTTCGCGGGCCGCGGTTTCGGCGTCCTCGGCCACGACGACGCGGGCTTCGGGCACTTCGGCGGCCAGCCGCGCGCCCCATTCACGGGTTGTGGCGGTTTGCGGCGGCAGCATGACGAACTTGAAGGAGTTGGCACCGGACATGGCATTCGGTCCTTAGGGTGGTTGGGAGGTGTGGGGCGTGCCCCGATTTCAGCGGATGGAGAAAATCCTCCCCCTCCCCGTGTGGGAGGGGGTTGGGGGGAGGGGAGGATGCCCATAGATATTGTGGGATCACCCCTCCCCCCAACCCCCTCGCGCAAGGGGAGGGGGAGAAATTTCTCCGTTCGTGGGTCGGCGCCGTCAGTTGCGGAAGCGCGGCATCACCGTCTCACACAGCATCCGGAGCGAGTTGTTGACCTGGCCATGCGGGATACGCATCCCGCAATTCATCTCCGCCAGGATGCCTGACAGGCCCAGCTCCCGCTGCAACTGGCCGAGCCGGTCGGTGACCATGGCGGGGGTGCCGACGATGATCTTGCTGCGCAGGACCTCGTCGTAATTGATGTTCATCAGCCGCTGGCCGCGTTCGGCGCGGTTTTCGATCGCGCGAGCGCCTTCCTGGCTGGCGGATTGCTCGATCCGCTCCCCCAGGTAGCGGTAGAAATCCATGACGCTCTCGCGGGGTTCCTCACGCGCCTGGGCCTCTGTCTTCGCGACATACACTGGGACCCGCAGATAGACGCGGCCATTGCCCGGATGGCCGGCCGCGGCCCAGGCCTCGCGGTAGACGCGCAGGTTCGGCACCAGTTCGGTCAGATCGCCCAGCCTTGTGGCGACGAAGATCGGATAACCCTCCCGGCCCGTCTGCTCGAACGTATCGGGGCTGTTCACCGCGATCCGCAGTTCGGGGTAGGGTGCCTGGTAGGGCTTCGGCACCAGACAGATATCGTCGAAATGATAGAACTGCCCGTCGAAGGAGAAGCGGTCCTGCGTCCAGGCGCGCCGCAGAATTTCCAGCACCTCGGCAAACCGTTCCCGGCTTTCGGCATAGGAGATCCCATAGGCCTGATAGGTGCGCGGGAAGCCGCTGCGCCCGACCCCGAAAATCAGGCGGCCATGGCTGATATGGTCGACCGTGGCCGCTTCCTCGGCGATGCGCAGGGGATGACACAGCGGCAGGACCTGCACCGCGATGCCGATCTTCATGCGTTTGGTGCGAGTGGCGATGGCGCTGGCGATGCTCAGCGGCGCGGCCAGGACGGAGCGTTCCGGCGCGGTGTGCAACTCCGCCAGCCACATCACATCCAACCCGGCCGTCTCCGCCGCGTCCACGAGTTCGAATGACTCGGTGAACGCGCTCGCCTCGCTCTGACCAACCCGGCGCTGAAATTCGTGGAACATGCCGAATTCCATCTCGCGTCTCCCCTGATACGGGCAAAGCGTTGATCCGTTTGCGACTGTTCGCAAGCCCTATTCGCGGCGCCTATTCTTTCGTCACGCCGGACCCACCCTGGGCCGGTGGTGTGGCGATCGGCAGCCGGACTACGGCGTGGGACCCGGCACCTGCCTCTATCTCGAACCGGAGATCGCCGCCATGGGCCCGGATAATCTGGTAGGCCAGCGGCAGGCCCAACCCGATCCCGCGCAAATGGGCAACATCGGCCGAGAGCGGCTCGAACGGCAGCATGAATCGAGCCATATCGTCGGGGGTCATGCCCTTGCCGCTATCGGCGATGCGGATTTCCAACCAGTTGTCGTCGGTTGGATAAGCGGATACCCGCACCGTGTCCGCGTGCCGTGTCAGGTTGATGGCGTTGCCGACCAGACTGGACAGTGCTCGCCACAGCCGCGGCCGATCGCCCAATATGGGGGGCAGGATCGCGGGCAGGTCGGCTTCCAGTTTGACGCCGTCCTTCGATCCGTCGTCCCCTAAATTGCGCGTGAGCGATTGGACCAGTCCGCGCATATTCACCCACTGGCGGTTCAGATCCATCTGGCCCGCGTCGGCACGGGCGTATTCCAGCACATCGTCGATCTGCCCGAGCAAATCCCCGCCGCTTCGTATGATCGTGCGGGCATATTCGGCGTATTCAGGGGCACCGATCGGGCCGTGGATTTCCTCGGCGATCAAATGAGCGAAATTGATCACCGCATTCAACGGCGTCCGCAGATCGTGGCTCACCGCCGCCAGAAACTGCGATTTCGCTCGGCTTGCCTGTTCCGCGGCCTCCCGCGCCAGACGCAGGTCTTCCTGCATCCGTTTTTGGTCGGTGATTTCCACCCGCAGCGCCACGCGGTTGCCGCCTGACGTGCGCTGCACGCGGATCATGTACCATCGGTTGGTCCGAGGATCCCGGATCTCCCGCGGCGGTGCATCAGGTGCTTCGAATTCCCGGATGCGGGTGGCGGTGAAGGCGCTGTGATCGGCCTGGGCGCGAGGATCCACAACCGTGCCTGCCTGTAACGAAAGGCCCAACACGTCCTCATAGCGAAGTCCGCGCAAGGACGAGTCGGGCGGGAGGTGCGGGAAGAATGCGTGATAGGCCCGGTTCGCCAGCATAAACATCCGGTGCGAATCGTACACGACGACGGTGCCGTCGATCGCATCCAGGGTTTCACGAAGGATGGCGTTTTCCCGACGCAGGGCCGCGATTTCGTCAGCTTCGTCGCCCTGTCCCATGCAAGCGCTCACCATCTTTCCAAGCAGGCGTTCTTCCAAGCAGGTGTTCAATGCCGAAACGGCCAGGCCCAGGCGTGCCGACCGCGACGCCCGGTCCCACCGGTCACGAGACGGGGAGCACCGCATCAAGGCGCGAGCATTCCCGTCCGATGCTGTCATCCATCGGAGTCGCTGCTCCCACCCGCTCTATATTATCGGTATTGAACCATGGTTGCGATCATTGGTCTTATGGGATTCGGATCACAACTTTGCCGACATGGGTTTGGCCGGTCAGATAGCGGTATGCCTCGCGTGCCTCCGCGAACGGAAACACCCTGTCGATCACCGGACGAATGGCGTGGAGGCTGATCGCCTGGTTCATCGCCTCGAACATCTGGCGAGAGCCGACATAGATCCCGCGCAGGATGACGTTACGGCGCAGCACCGGGGTGGGGTTGATCTCCCCCCCGGTCAGCACGCCGATCAGATGCACCTGCCCGCCCATCCGGGTTGCCTCGACTGATCGGGGCAGGGTGCCCGCGCCGCCCACTTCCACCACATGGTCCACGCCCCGCCCACCGGTCAGACGCAAAACCTCGGTCTGCCATTCCGGATGCTGCCGGTAGTTCACCCCGTCCGACGCGCCGAGGGCGCGCGCCTGAGCGAGCTTCGTGTCCGACGACGATGTGGCGATCACCCGTGCGCCAGCCGCATGCGCGAACTGGAGCGCGAACATCGAGACGCCGCCGGTGCCGAGCACGAGGATGGTTTCGCCGGAGCGGAGGGGTTTGCCGGCGTAGAGAGCGTTCCACGCGGTGACGCCGGCACAGGGCAGGGTGGCGCCTTCCTCGTAGGACAAGTGGTCCGGCAGAAGCACGACGCCATGCTGGTCGAACACCACATACTCGGCCAGCACCCCGTCGATCGACCCGCCGCGGGAGCTATCCACGTGATAGGGCTCGATATCCCCGCCCAGCCAATCCTGCATGAACAGCCCCGCCACGCGATCGCCGGTCTTGACGCGAGACACGTCGGGGCCGGCTTCCACGACCTCCCCGGCGCCGTCGGACAGCGGGATCAGGTTGGTTGGCAGCGGGCCGCGCGCCGGGCTGCCCTTGGCGACGTTCAGATCGCGATAATTCAGGGATGCCGCATGCATGCGGACCAGGATCTGACCGCGCCCGGGTCGGGGCATGTCCCCTTGCCGCATTTCCAGGGTGTCGATTCCCGCGGCCTTGGGGAAGCAATAGAGTTTCATGGGCATGGGTCCATTAGAGCGTGATCACGCGGAACCGAGCATGCCTCCGCGTGCACTGCGTGATGAGCCAGACTTCCGCAGCGGCGTTCGGTTTTCCGTCCGTTCGATTTTCAGTCAGGAGGACATCGATCTAATAGCCGCGGATGATATCGAACCGGTTTGGCAGGTCCTTGCCGTCGCGATAGGCGCGTAGGTTGGCCAGGAAAATATCCAGGCTGTACGGATTGTAGGTCGCTGGATCGTCAGCGGAGGTATGCGGGCTGATGATCAGGTTTGGC
The DNA here is from genome assembly GCA_945861095.1 of Asaia bogorensis. Lineage (GTDB taxonomy): Bacteria > Pseudomonadota > Alphaproteobacteria > Acetobacterales > Acetobacteraceae > Rhodopila. The sequence continues at coordinate 6,238 of CAMATI010000296.1, forward strand.
GTGGACCACAGCCGGTGCCCGTCGGGAATCGGCTCCGGCGTGAAGACGTCCAGAACCGCGCCGGACAGATGTCCGGTATCGAGCAGGTCGCACAGCGCGTCCTGATCGACCAACTCTCCCCGCCCCATGTTGACGATACCCGCGCCGGCCGGCAGCAGGCCCAGGCGGTGTCTGTCCACAAGGCCCCTGGTGGCGGCTGTCAGCGGGCAGGCGAGCACCAGGAATTCGGTTTCCGGGAGGATGGCATCGATCTGGCCGGTGTCGACGACCCGCGCGCAAGCCGGATGCGGCGCCGGGTTGGCGCGCACGCCGGTCACCGTCATGCCGAAGCGGGCGGCCTGCTGGGCGATGGCGCCGCCCAGGGTACCAAGCCCCACCACCGTGACGGATCGATGCGTCAGCACCGCGCCCCAGATTTTGCGCCATTGTCCGGCTCTCTGATGGGTCACCATTTCCGGCACCCGGTTGGCGAGCATCAGGATCGACATGATCCCGAACTCTCCGGACTTGGTGGCATGGGTGCCGCGGTTGTTCATCAGGACGACACCCGGGGGCAGCCAATCATATGGCGCCAGGCGATCGAGGCCGGCATTGGTGACGAACAGCAGTTTCAGATGAGGCGCCGCGCAGGGGAAGCGGTCGCGGACGACGCCGGCATCGCAGATCAGGGCTTCGGCGGATTGCATCGCGGTGGCGAAGTCGTTGGCATCGCCGCCGACCGTGATCGTATGACCGCTCCCGATATCCCGCGCCCGTTCGGCCGCCGCGTCCCACATGGACGCCGAGAAGTGGAACAGTGGGTCATTGTTTGGGTTCTGCAGATGAATGCGCATAAGCCGCAGAGTGCCACGGCTTGCGGCTCCTGGACAGATGGGCCGCGCTTGGCACGGAATGTGCTGATCCCGGCGTGGGGGGAGGGGGATCGGTCGGCCGCGCCGGAGAGCGCCGGCGGTGCGACATTTTCCTCCATCCCTTGCGGACTTTGGCCGCGGTTGACCCCGTTCCGCCACTGGCCGGCACGTGGCCCGGATAGGATAGCGATCCTGGTGTGGCTTCATAGACAGGAGGCGAAAGCTTGTTTCCAATTCTCGCAATTGCCTCGGCCGTGAGTGCAACGGCCGCGGTTATCAAAGGCGCCGTCTGGTTGGCGGACCAGTTGTCCAGCGACGGCAAGGCCGGCCAGATTGCCGACAAGGGGGCGCCAAAGCCCGGTGATGCGGCGGTTTCCGGGCCGTTCCAGGCCGCTCTGTCGGCACAAATGGCCGGGCAAACCATGCCGGGTGCGCCGACCGTGCCGCCGGTGAGTTTGGCCCCGAGTTCGCCTGGCGCACCGGTTTCGGCCGAGGCCACGGTCGCTACCCTGCAACTTTCAAAGGACGATGTGCGGGCCAGGGTGCAGGCCGGCATGACGGCTTATGGCCTGGTCGGCGACCGCCAACCGGACCACAGGGGACAGTCCGATGACGACTCCGTACCCTCGGCGGGACGCGCAAGGCCGCACGAGGCCGACCGTTTGGAGCGCGCCGAATACGCGGCCGGGACGGTCGGTCGCGGGTTCGCCGACCGTCCCCTTGGGTGACTCCCCGTCCGTGATTCCCTTGGGTGATAGTGGAACGGCGCCGAGGCAACCGGAAGCGGGGCCTGTGCTTATACCAAGCCGCGAAAGGATCGACTCTTCGGTTGGTGCCTCCTCGTCGTGCCGGAGCAGGCCGGCATCCACGAATTTCCCAGGCTGCGCCACCGCCAGTCGTGGATGGCGGCCCGGAGCCTGTCCTCGGGCTTGACCCGT
>CAMATI010000297.1 GCA_945861095.1 Asaia bogorensis
TGAGGTTGGGGCACGCGATCACCCAGTGCTTAGACCCGACTCGAGCGTGACCGTGTCAAGCGTTGTTTTACGCCGAACTCACATACCGACGCTCGCCGCTGCATCCGGGGAGCGGCGGCCCACCGCTACCCCGGGGTGAGCAATTACAAAATATGGGCCTGGAAGATTATCGCGTGATTCTTCGCGGCCCTACCACCTTGCTTAGCCCGCCCGAGCCGAGCGAGCTTACCATCGGTGACCTGGTGAAAGACAACGGGAACTGGCAAGCCTACGCGACCAAGGGTGAAGCTGTGCAATATGAAGCGGCGATCACCGAACGCATCAAGGAGATGAAGGTTTTCATCATGCAGCATGGAGGGGCGGACACAGGTAAGAAGACGTTCGAGCTCTAGTGCTTGAGAAGCTCTTCGGTTTCGCGATAGTTTTTGGCCTGCTTGCGGGCCTGGCTATCTTCTTAGCCGCATACCTGATCCTTCCATTGATAGCGTGCGGCATTCTCTATGCCGCATACCATCTCTATCATAACTCCCAAAATACGCCGGAAAAGCTCGCGGCTAAACAAAGCCAGGAGCTTCAGGCTCTGTATGACCGGGCGGTTGCAGGCACAAACCGGACGATCGGGAAGAAGGAGTTTGCGACCATCGTTTATGCGGAGCTAGACGAAAGCATCCCCGAAACCGTGAGCGACGCCGCGCTGATAACCACGCTCAACATCTACGATTACGAAGGCTTTGCCCGAGAGATACCCAAACCGCCCGCCGCTGCCACCGAAATCGAGATTGGCCGATACCGCGACCGCCTTGCCGCCGCCTCAGTGGTGGACGACGCAATGTTGCAGGGGGCCGCGTCGTCACTCGCGGCTGCCTTCAACAACTGCTTCCGTGGCATCCGAAATGTGCAGCCAGGCCAAGGGCCACTCGCCGTCCCGATCTCCTCTCTCTTCTCAGACCTCCCGAGGGCCATCGAGCGCCTGTCACAGGGTTTCCTGACCTCCGATCTGAAGGCGCTCACCCCGAAAACAGGTGCGGCATTACAGAAGGGCTTTGAAGCAAACCGCTACGTTATGCCCACGGACTACAAGGGCGCCGACGTGGTAGAGGCGTATCTCCAAGATACACTGCTCCGTGAGGTCTTCGCGGTCTCCATACCAATCGACATTCCCGAGCACGTGGCTTACGAGCACGCCGTCATCACGGCCGGGACAGGGCATGGCAAAACCACCCTGCTTGAGAACCTCATACTGAAAGACCTCACCAACCCGAAGCGCCCAGCGATCGTGGTGATAGATAGCCAACAAGCTCTTATAGGTAAGCTCTCGCGCCTCGCAGTGTGCCATGAGCGTCCGATGTTCATTATTGATCCAAAGGATGCACCTGCGCTCAACCCCTTCGATCTACCAGTTGACCGCCTCTCCCACTATGATGACAGGGCGAAAGAGCAACTTTTCAATCACACGCTTGAAACCTTTCACTACCTCTTTGACAGTCTCCTAGGTGCCGACCTGACTGTCAGGCAAGGGACGCTCTTCAACTACATCATCATGCTCATGCTCGCGATGCCCGCTGCCAAGGGGCGTAATGCCACGCTGTATGATTTAATCGCATTCACTGAAGACCCAAGCGACTACAAAGATGCGATCGCACTTCTCGACCCCATCCCCCAACGGTTCTTCCAGACGGATTTTATCGGCACGCAATATAAACAAACTCGCGAGCAGATACGCTATAGGCTCCACGCGATCCTCGGCAACCCGTCGCTCGCACGTCTGTTTCTAGCGCCGTTCAACACCATAGATTTCTATGACATGCTCGCGGATGGTGCGATCATTCTGGTGGACACTGACAAGGCATTCCTAGGCGCGAAAAACTCCAGCTACCTTGGTCGCATTGTTATCACGCTACTCCTGCAATCCATCCTGGAGCGCGCGGCAACACAAGGCCCCCATCGCCCCGTGCAAATCTACATAGATGAGGCTGGGGAGTATTTTGACAAATCCATCGAGACGTTCCTGACGGAGGCTCGAAAGCATCGCACCGGCATCACCCTTGCCCACCAACACCTGGGGCAAATGACGCCCGAGTTTCGAGGCTCGGTCGCCGCCAACACCGCGACCAAATACGCAGGCGGGCTGTCTGCGGCTGACGCACGTTCCATCGCCTCGGATATGCGAACATCGCCGCAATTCCTCTTGGATCAGCCGCGCCTGGTTTTCGCGTGCTACGTCCGCAACGTCACACCTACCGCCTTGCCCATGCCGGTTGCCGTGGGAACGCTCGACGCCGAACCGCAGATCACCGAGCGGGAGCTACAGCAATATCGGAGGGAGAACCGCGACCGTCTTTCAATCTCGGAAGAGGAGCCGGGGGAGGCACCGGAGGAACCTGCCGCACCGCAAAAATCGCCCCCGAAGCAAGAAGACATGAAGTGGTGATAACCACCCATACGTGCTCAAGCTTACGCATGTATACTCATACCAAACGGTGACACCAAGCCCAGTCTAGGCTAGCCGCTATGGTATGCTCGATACACGCAACAGACGGAAACGCTTCGACCCGCCCGACTTTGACGAACGGAAAGACGGCCAGGTCAAACGTCAGGACATCACGCCGCGCGACATCGTGTGGTTCTCCGCGTTGCAGACACACGGCACGCTCCCCTCTACCTATGTCCACGCGTTTGGCGGCGGTTCCTATAAGGGAACCCTAACCCGTCTCAAGCAGCTTTATCATGCCGGCTATGTGGTGCGCCCGCGCGACCAGCGCCGATCCGATCGCGCCAACTACCAACCGGTGTCCTATCAGCTTGCTGACAAAGGATGGGCCATACTGGAGCGCAGGGGTATCGCCGACAGCCTCACGACCTCATTCCGTGGGCACACTCTTCATCAGTTCATGGTTTCCTGCCTCACTGCTTCCATCCATCTTTCGTGTATCAAACATGGTATCACCTACATCTCACAGGAGGAGATTTTCCAAGACGCTCGGTGCGCACGAAAGGAGCTCACCCTCCCCTTCGAAAAGAGCATCATCAAACCAGACCAGTTTTTCGGCATCAGGTATGCGGATGAAAAGGTGCGGTTCTTTGCGGTGGAAGCGGAGCGTGCCGAGAAGAGCATGGCGCGCTATGTAGAGAAGTTGCGCCCCTACGACGCCATCATTCAGAATCGCACCTTTCGCAGTGAGTGGGGGATTCCAAACATGCGAGTGCTCGTGTTCACCGCCAGCCCGAGCCGCACCCGCAAGATGATGGAACCGCTCGAAGGTTTGCAAAACGAAGATCACTTCCTCTTTCGTCACAAGGACCATTTCGACGTGCAGTGGCTTGTGCCTCCTGTGATGCATGACTTGTTTGAAGAGTCGTGGCTTACTACCGCAGGGACATTTAATATATCCCGCGCTTGACATTTCTTCTTGCTTGTATGCGAGTGCTTTCGCCATATAGATTAATTGTATATTTGGTATACAATGTATACATATGAAAACGACCAAAAATATTCGAGTAAGCGAATCTACTTATAAAATCCTCGCTGAATTAAAGAGGGATCAAATGAGAGTGCATGGGGATAGCTCTTCGTTTGACGACGTTATATCAGGCCTCTTCATACTTTTGGAGCCAGAAGAAAACATATGAATGAAGCAATCAAACTTTAAAGTCTGCGATGCAGACTTAGGTGGATGATCGGCTTGGGCAGAGATATACGCCAGAGCGCATAACTTAGACGGTTAACAAATGGTCGCTATTCTGGAGGTCAGGTAGATTAAGCTCTAATTGGTCTAGGTGGTATACTTCTGGTAGACCAGCAACAGGAGGTATCAGTGGTCAACTTTAACGACGTGAAGGAGCGCGTGAGTTTCGAGGATGCTATTAAGCTTCTCGGTGTAAATCTGGCGGAAGGCGAGAGCAACGGCAAGAAAGTGTTCCGCGGCGCCTGCCCTCACTGCCAGACAGGCGGGCAGCGTGCATTGGTGGTCACTCCGGGCACGGGCTTCTATTGCTTCTCGAAGAAGGCGGGGGGCGATGTAATCGCCTTGGCCGCCCACATTCGGGGATCATCGGTCAAAGAGGCCGCGGAGTGGCTTCTAAAGCCTACACAAGAGCCACCCGCGAATTCGGCAAGCGGCGGCCTCAAGCCACTCGACTACCTCGACCCGACGCATGAGAAGGTTCTCGCCATCGTGTCGGAGGAGACGGCCCGTTTCGTTGGCATGGGGTGGGCGTCCAAAGGCGTCATGCGCGGCACCGTCGCCGTGCCGATCCACGACATCGACGGTAAACTCACCGCCTATGTCGGCATCGAGGAGGACGGAACCTACCGGTTCCCCGCGGGCTTCCTCCGCACCGCGCACATCTTCAACATCCACCGTGTGATCACGGGGGAAGCCTACCTTCTCCCTACGGTGGAGGATGTGCTCAGGGCGATGGAGAACGGGATCGACCAACCGATCTGCTTCTTCAACACCGGCATCGACCCCATCCAACTCAAGGCGCTTGCCGACATCCTGGATACGCGAACCACCACACTTCTTATCTAGCCTGCCCAAACTCTAGGCCCCCTTACCGGGGCCTTTCCTTTAGTGATCCTGTTGCGTGATCTGTGACTTCTAATACGCTATACTGATTGCAGTATGTTCTTTATACGCGTCTATCTTAAAGCCAGGTAGCAATCGACGCTCCATTTTTCTCTCCCCTGCAAATCGGCACATCGCAATTGGTGTGTCGTTAGCGAGGGAGAGTTCCTATGACGAAGCTACAAAAGCTATTGGAGATCGAAGGCTACACCAATCTCACTGAGCTACTGGCGGCGAGTATCACAGACAGTGTGTGCCCCGCGATCTGCATGAACGAGGGGTGCAACTACGTTTGCGAGATGGAGCCTGACCAGGATCGCGGTTGGTGCGAAGAGTGCCAAACCAACTCCATGAAGGCGGCGCTGGTCCTGGCAGGTGTGATCTGATGCACATCAACCAGCTCTATGAGGAAGTAACCAGGCGTATCATCACTGAGATGGAAGCCGGGGCGGTGCCGTGGCTCAAGCCGTGGAAGGCGCAGCCGGGAAACCATACCGGCATCATGCCGCAGAACGCCGCCACCGGGCGAGCGTATCACGGCATCAACATTCCGTTGCTCTGGCACGCCGCCGCAGCGAAGGGATACGCCACCCATGCCTGGCTGACCTACAAGCAAGCCGAGGCACTCAATGCCCAGGTTCGCAAGGGGGAGAGGAGCACCACGATCGTCTTCACCAAACGGATCACGGTCAAGGATCGCGACACCGAGGACGAGAAGGCAATCTCGATGCTCAAGACCTTCCCCGTCTTCAATGTCAGCCAAGTGGATGGACTGCCGGACACACCGGTGATCGCGGACGTTCCCGCAGAGGAACGCCACGAGACCCTGGACGCCTTCATAGCTGCGACCAAGGCGGACATCCGGCACGGCGGAGACATGGCGTGCTATGTGCCGTCGCTGGATTTTATCAACATGCCACCGCGCGCGGCGTTCAAAAGCCCCGAGCACTACTACGCGACCGGGCTGCACGAGTTGGCGCACTGGACGGGTGCCAAAGCCAGGCTCGACCGTGACCTGACCGGGCGTTTCCGCACCAGGTCCTACGCGGCCGAGGAGTTGGTGGCGGAAATGGGCGCAGCGTTTCTGTGTGCTCACCTCACCATCGCAGGCGAACTCCGGCACGCGGGCTACATCCAGAACTGGCTGGAGCTTCTCAAGGAAGACAACCGCGCGATCTTCACGGCCGCCTCGCGCGCGTCACAGGCAGCCGACTACTTGCGCACCTTCTCCGAATCGATCGAGGAGGAGGAGCCGATGGCAGCATAACTTTCAACCTCCCCTACGATGGGGAGGTTTTTCTTGGTCAATTTCCGACCAGCCCAATGCCCTGGTAGGTGGGGTGTCCCCCGAACAGCCGCGTATGGCCGGGAACGGACCGACGGCTTCGGGCCATTTGTACGCCGGCGCGGATGTTTCCGACCCCTCGAATGTGAAATCGGCGCGCCGCAATTGCATAAATTCAGGCGATTCACAGGCCGCAGGCGTGATATCGATCAGTTCAGTCACTTCGCGCGCTAGGCGATCAGGCGCGGTGCGGCAAGGTGCCGTCGGCGCCACACGCGAATAACAGGCGCCATGCACCTGGCGCCGAAAAATGGCGGCCGGCGTGTCCGCGGGCAGTTCGCGGGTAAAGCGACTATCGAAATGAAATGTGTCGAGCACCAGAAGATCACCGCGTTGTAAACAGGCGAATTATAGCAGGCAAATTAATGCGGGGCGTCGCGGAAAGTCATTCCTGACATTCTCCAGGCTACCGTTGCTCAGTGGGCGTCCGGGTCTTCAGACTGTCGATGGCATGCACCGGAGCCCTGTCCCCCGTCATCAGATCGGCGATGGCGCCGTACACCATGCGCTGGCTCTCCAGCATGTTCTTGCCGGCGAACACGGGGGATGTCACCTCAATGTTGAAGTGGCCGCCGCCGCCGTTCACTTCGACCCGTGAATCGGGGATCTGGCGCTCGATGGCCGCGCGGACCGCATCGATGATGGAACCTTGGAAGTCAGTTGGATGGGACGACATGCTTATCTCCTTTGTATATCAGTAACGCGGCACTGAGGCATCGATGGTCAGCGACCATGCATCGATACCGTTTTTGAGATTGTAGAGGCGCCGGAATCCTTCGTGCAGCAGCTGTTGGGCGGCTGCTTGGCTGCGGATTCCATGGTGGCAGAGAAAGGCGATAGGAACGTCGCGGTCGAGCCCAGGAAGGTACTCTTGGCCGGCCGCATCGAGGGGGCGCGCCCCCTCGATTGTGGCAAGTGCGCGCTCGTTCTCCGGTCTGACGTCGAAGAGGATGATCTGTCCTCGGTCGAGCATTGACTTGAGTTCTGGTGCGCTCAGCTGCTGCACCTTCGGTGGCTCGTTCGGGTTGTAGATCGTGTACTCGCCGCCAGCCCCAGCGGTGAACTCGATACTCACGCCGTCGGCGCGGCGGGCGCTCGATTGATCGAGCAGCAAGACCAGCCCTTCCATACAGACCTCAACGTCTCCCGGTTCGAGCGGCCCGAAGGACAGCTCGTGTTGGAAGTCGTCGTCAATCTTAAGGCGCAGCGGATTCCCACCTGAACCGGCTCTGGCCGCCTCGAACGCCTTCGCCGCCGCCTTGCTCACGGTGATCTTCGGCATGCTGCGGGCCCTAGACCTGCACGCCGAGTAGCGTCTGCAGCTCTCCGGACGCATTCATCTCATTGACGATGTCACAGCCTCCGATGAACTGCCCGTCGATGTAGAGTTGCGGGATCGTCGGCCACTGGGAGAATATCTTGATCCCATCCCGCAACTCAGTGGAACGCAGCGCATCGACCGTTGCGTAGTCCGGCACCAGCGCGTCGAGGATCTTCACCACCTGGGCGGAGAACCCGCACTGCGGCATGCTGCGAGTTCCCTTCATGAAGAGAACAACCCTGTTTTGTGCCACGAGTTCGGAAATCTGTTTGTTGAGGGGTTCGCTTAGGGACATGATGGCTCCTCTGGGGTCTGTTGGGGCTCTGTCAGGATTGTCCGGACAGAGGCTGGGATACTCGTTGTTTTTAGATTCTGGAGTTCCCTGGTAAACGGGACAGGCTCATCTATCTACAACGTACGACATCTCCATTTTTAGAAGCCTGACGGCCGCCGCCGCCGCCCGCATTTCCGCGTAGCGGCCGCTTCGGTCCCGCCACACCTCGGAGGTGGCGCCCGAAATCTCGATATCGCTGACGCCACCACGAAGGAACGACCGCAGGTCGCCCCCGGCCGGCTACGTGGGCGAGTTCAGGTTCAGTACGCATGAAATTGTCAGCCTCCTGAGCCACTTGCAAAACTCAACTGTAAGAGGGGCAAAACCGTGGGCGGCCGCGCATTATTTTCTTGCCGCGATTCGGCGCGACCGAGTCTATACGTCATGTGCCATCGCCACCGCCCGTTTCCGCGCTAAGCCGTCCAGAGCTTGAAGCTCTGCTGGTGAAACTGTTCGG
>CAMATI010000298.1 GCA_945861095.1 Asaia bogorensis
GAAGCCCGCGGCCTCTATCTGAGCGCGCAGGGTCTGGCCTTCCTGGTCCTTGCGTGCGCGGGTTTCGGCCCGCAAGGCGCCCTCGATGCGGGTGATTCCTTGTCGCAGGGCCGGGTCTTGGGTTTCGTTGCGCAGCACTTCCAACAGTCTGGCGGGATCGTCGGCGGCGGCGGTACGGGCGTCGGCTTCCTGACGGAAAGCCTCCCGCAATGCGGCGGGGCGTTGGTCGCTATAGGTCGCGACCATGGCGAGGGCGGGTCGGAAGCCGACATTGCGCAGGCGTAGCGGCTCGCCTTCCCGGTTCATGGGGGGCAATTCGACGCGCAGGCTGGATCGGATCTGCGATTCCGCGGTGCGCAGATCGCCGCCGCGTGCGACCAGACCGCCGGCCTGGCCGTGCGGGCGGCCGACCTTGTTCAGCCGATACGGGTCCAGCACCCATTCCGACACGTTGCCCAGAATATCGAACAGGCCCAGAGGGTTGGGTTCAAGCGATCCGACCGGGCGGATGCGATTGTCGGCGGACCGGGAGCCCTGGAACCAGGCGTAGCGTTGCATTCCTTCCGGCATCGGGAAGGTGCGGGCGCTGAAATCGGCCTCCGACACCGCGGCCCCGCCGCGCGCGGCAAATTCCCACTCGTCTTCGGTCGGCAGGCGGACGAAGGCGCGGGCGTCGTCGTGGGTCGGCAGGGAGTCACGGGCGTTGCGCGTCAGCCAGGTGGAGAGCTTGACGGTGAAGTCGACTGCCTCATGCCAGGCGATGTCCGACTGTGGCACGCGCCCGCCCTGGGACGGCAGGGCGGGGCAGGGTGTCGTGGTTACGGCCAGGTATTGGTCTCGGGTGACTTCGTATTTGCCCAGGTAATAGCGCGGCGGGGCTGTCGGGTCGGCGCCGCGGAAGGGGCCGAGCAGAAAGGTTTGGCGGAGGTATTCGGAGTAGTCGGTTTCGGGGTCGGATTGGCCCAGTACGGTGGGGCGGTCGGACAGGTTGCCGGAGCCCACCGGGGTTGGAACGGGACGGAACGCGATGGCGCCGTTGCAGGGCAGGGGCAGCACCAGGTCGTCCGGCAAGGGGCGTGGGTTCCAGGCTTCGTCGGACCAGCGGGCGGGCGTCTGCGCGAACGCCGCACCGGCCGCCAGCACGAACAGGATCGCCGACACGACCAACCGGCCGCAATAATAACCCATGGTCGTTCTTTGACCGTCATTGTGGGGGCTGACCCGGCAACCCGATTCCCGCCGTTGAAGCACGGGGTGCCGGGTCCGGCCCCACAATGACGGACGGGACGGGGCATCGGTCACTCTTCTGGCCGGCTGGCGGAAGGCTCGGTGGTCAGACATCACGAAGTCCTTCCGAGGGAAGTATGCGGGACGCGCGCGCACCGGCAAACCCGGCCGCGATCATGGCGCCCACCAGGGTCGCCACCAGGGCGATCCCCAGATGGAGCGGTTCCAGGACGCAGATGGCGTGGTTCTCGGCGCCGAACTCCGCTGGGTATCTCCCGGTTGGGTATCCCTCCGCTGGGTGTCCCCCCGCTGGGTGTCCCCCCGCTGGGTGTCCCAAAGGCAAGCGGTTGACGACGAAGGCCACCGCCGCGGCCACGCCACCGGCCAGCAGCGCGCCGGCGGCTCCGATGGCGGCGGATTGCAGCAGCGGGAACAGGATCATGTCGCGGCGCAGCAGCCCGACCAGTCGCAGCAGGGACAGGTCGCGGCGTTTGCGTTCCACATTCGCATACAGCCCAACGCCCAGCGACACCAGGTAGCCAACGCCGCCCAGACCGGCAAGCAGGCCGAACAGCAGGGTCAGCCCGCGATCCAGTCCTAGCAGGCTGGCAACCTGCTCGGATTGGGTTTCGACGTCCACCCCGGCGGCGCGCATGGCGTGGTCGATCGCGATCACGTCGTCCAGCCGGCGCGCATGGGCGCGGAACCCGGCAAAGATTCGGGCTGGATCGTCGACGATATCGGCGGGGCGCGCGGTTGCGGGTAGCACGCCGTCGGTGAACCCATCGACCAGCAGCAGCAGCCTCAGATCGACGAACATCCCATCGCGCCCGAACGCCGCTGGCGGCGCGATGGCGGCGATCCGCACGGGCAGCGCCAACACCTCGCGCGCGCCGGCGTCTCCGCGGATCGCCCGCAAGGTTACGTCCATGCCGGGTGTCAGCCCCAGGCGAGCGGCCAGGGACGCGCTGGGGATCACGGACATCGTGTCCGTCAGGGACAGTCCGGGCAGCAGCGGATCGCCGCGGTCGGTGGCCAGCAGTTCGGCGCGCACGACGGTGCCGGGGCGGTCCGGACGCTCCAACCGGGCTTCGGTGTTCAGGCCGCGGATGCGAGGGATGGCGAATTCGATATCGGGTCTGGCGCGCAACGACCGGATGAACGCCTGGTCGAAATTGCGGTTGGCGGCGTTGACGATCATCCGGCTGCGCGGGTTTTCGATCAGGTCGGAGCGCAGGCCCTGCATCACGCCGTGCTTCAGGCCGAACAGCACGATCAGCGGCGCCAGCACCGCGGCCAGCCCGATCAGGGAGCAGATCGCCAAACGCCGATCATGCAGCATGTCGCGCAGCGCCAGGCTGGCGACGAGGCGCAATCGGTGGGTCATCGCGAGCCTGTCCGGCGGACGCATGTGACATCGTTGTTCAGCCGAATTTTCCTCCATGGCCTGGACCGGTCTCGGGCCGCGGTCCATGACAGGGTCTTATCACGAAGCGCCCCGGTCCCGCATCATGGAGCCGGGGGGAGGGAAAGTCTTGGGGCTCCGCCCCAAACCCCGCGAGGGGCGTTGCCCCCTCGACCCCCACCAAGGCTGGGCCTTGGATGCCATTTGTTGGGTCGGAGGCGAAAGGGGGCCAACCCTGGCGTTTCAACGTCCGTGTCGGCCCCCTTTCGCCCCCGACCCAATTGATCGCGGTCCAGGGGCCGTAGCCCCTGGTTGGTTCGAAGGGCAAAGCCCTCGCGGGGTTTGGGGCAGAGCCCCAAGGCTTTCCATCGCCCATAGGCCGATCGGCCTAGGTCGTCTCTGGCCAACCGGCCGAGTTTCCAACCGACCTGATCCAGATCACCCTGATCGTATGCTCGACCTGCAAACCCGCCCCGACGACATTTTCGCTGACGATGCGAGCCTGGAGCCGCAACGTCCATGCGAGCTGACCATTCTGATGCCCTGCCTGAACGAGGCCGAAACCCTCGCGCGGTGCATCGTCAAGGCGCGCGACTTCCTGCGCCGCAGCGGCATCGCGGGGGAGGTGCTGATCGCCGATAACGGCAGCACCGACGGCTCTCAGGCGATTGCCGCGGTGAACGGCGCGCGCGTCGTGGCGATCGCTCAGAAAGGCTATGGCAGCGCGCTGCTGGGAGGCATCAAGGCCGCCCACGGCCGCTACGTCATCATGGGCGATTCCGACGACAGCTACGATTTCAGCCGATTGGAACCGTTCGTCGAGAAACTGCGGGCAGGCCACGCTCTGGTCATGGGCAACCGGTTCCTGGGCGGCATCCTGCCCGGCGCCATGCCGCCGCTGCATCGTTACCTGGGCAATCCGGTTCTGACCGCCATCGGACGGCTGTTCTTCCGCAGCCCGTGCAAGGACTTCCACTGCGGCCTGCGCGGCTTCGACCGCGCCGCCATCCTGGACCTGGACCTGCAAGCCCCGGGCATGGAATTCGCCAGCGAAATGGTCGTCAAGGCCACGATCAACGGGTTGTCGATCGCCGAGGTGCCCACCACGCTGTCGCCGGACGGACGGTCTCGGCCGCCGCACCTGCGCAGTTGGCGCGACGGTTGGCGCCATCTGCGCTTCCTGCTGCTGTTCAGCCCGCGCTGGCTGTTCCTGTTTCCCGGCCTGGCGCTGTTCCTGGGCGGGGTCGGGGCGATGGCATGGCTGCTGCCCGGAGCACGCACCGTTGCTGGGGTGAACCTGGATATTCATACGCTGTTCTATGCGTCCCTGGCGGTCGTGCTTGGGTTTCACTCCACGCTGTTCTGGGTATTCGCCAAGATCTACGGTATGCGAGAGGGCCTGGTCCCGGCCGATCCCGCCTTCCTGCGCGCCATGCGCAACGTCACCCTGGAAGCCGGACTGCTGACCGGTCTGGCGTTGCTGCTGTTCGGCCTGGGCCTGGGCGGCTACGCCCTGTCGACCTGGAGCGACGCGGCCTTCGGCGGCCTGGTGCCGGCCACCGCGATGCGCCTGGTGATCCCGTCCGGCACCGCCATTCTGCTGGCCTTCCAGATCGCGTTCGGCTCGTTCTTCCTCAGCGTGCTGGAAATCCGGTCCCGCCGCGGCGCCGCGTAAGGGCAGGGGGCGCGGCGGCGTCAGCCCTGGGGCCGCCACCGAGCGGATCGGGATGGAGGGTGGCCGTTGGCGAGGCATAGGGCAGGGGCGGCCCGCCGCTCTTGCCCCGGGGCGCCCACCGGCGCAGGTTGGGTGGCGGAGGACGTCCCATGTCTGCATCACTCGCGCAACCAATAGTCACCTTCACGCGTCTTGGCGGCTACATGGCGGTCGCGGCGGACGGCGTGGACCTGAACCACGCCCCCGACCCCGCCCTGATCGCCAGCCTGCGCCAGGCGCTGCTCGATCACCAGGTCCTGTGCATCCGCGGCCAATCCATCATCGGCCCCGGCGAATTCCTGCGCGCCATCAGTGCGTTCGGGGAGCCTCAGATGCGCCCGGAAATCCCGCATGTGCCCGGTTTCCCGCCCGTCACCACCCTGTCCAGCGAGGACCGCGACTCCAACGGCGACGGCAAGCGCCTGGTCGCCGGCGCCAACTGGCACACCGACGACAGTTTCATGGCCGCACCGAGCGCTCTGACCGCGTTGTATGGGATCGTCGTGCCGCCGGTCGGCGGCGACACCGAATTCGCCAACATGTATGCCGCCTATGACGCGTTGCCCGAGGCCACCAAATCCCGCCTCGACGGCCTGAAAGCCGTGCACATGATGCGCCCGAACCGCCCCGCCGCCGGACGCACCCGCACCATCGCGCCGGAGCTTCTGGCCCAGCGCCCGCCATCCATCCATCCTCTGGTCCGCACCCATCCGGAAACCGGCCGCAAGGCGCTGTATATCGGGCGCAGCCGCATGGATGCGATCGTCGGGATGGAGCGTGATTCCGGCCACCAACTGATCGACGACCTGCTGGCGCATTGCATCCAGCCCCAGTTTCTCTACCGTCACAAATGGCGCCAGGGCGACCTCGTGATCTGGGACAATCGTTGCCTGATGCACAAGGCGAACGGCGATTACCCGGAAGGCGAGCGCCGCTTCATGCAGCGCGTCATCGTCGAGGGCAACGTGCCGTTCTGATTGTGGCTCCGGCCCTACGGTATTCACACATAGCGGCAGAGTAGAAAATTCTCCCCCTCCCCCTGCGGGAGGGGGCCGGGGGGAGGGGCAATTTCGCACGGATATTGCGTGCAAGCCCTCCCCCCAACCCCCTCCCGCAGGGGGAGGGGGAGAATTTTCTACCTTGCCCTGCTGTGTGACTGCCATAGGCGGCCGGTCCTACGCCCCCGGCACGGCGATCTTTTGCAGGATGGCACGGGCTTCGTCCGGGATCGGCACCGGGCGTTGGGAGCCGCGTTCCACGAACACATGCACGAAATGACCCTCGGCCGCGGCGATGTCGTCATCGTTGCGGAACACGCCGATTTCATACCGCACCGAGCTGCGCCCGATATGCGCCACCCGGATCCCGACCGCGACCCGGTCCGGGAAGGCGAGCGAGCTGTGATACCGGCACGCCACCTCCGCCACCACGCAATGCGTCGGGCCGTCCAGCAGGCCGACCACATGCTCGGTCATTTCGTAGTAGGTGACAGCGGTGTCGAAGTAAGAGAAGTAATTGACGTTGTTGACGTGCTGGAACACATCGTTGTCCATCCACCGCGTCGTGATCGCGTGGTAGTAATGGTACTCGGCTCGGCGGCCTGGCGGTTGGCGGGTCATGCTTGGGCGGGTCTCCTTGGGTGCGGGGGATGTTGAAGCCGATCCGGGGGGCGGCGTCTATTGGGGGGTGTTCAACCCGTTCCCTATCGTGCCGCCGCCGGCTATACTTCTGGCAATCGCTCAAGGGCACATGATCCATGGCCGTTTCCGGCGTTCTGCTAGGGGCATTCGGTTTCAAGGAAGCGCTCGGCTGGTCCGCCGATCTGGTGGAAGCCGCCGCCGATCTGCTGTTCGACGGTGCTGGGAAGTCGGTGCTGGAAGGCGTGCAGGGCCAACTGCAGGGCTATCTCGGGCGGATTCCGGCGAACCACGATCTGGAAAACGCGCTTCGGCTGGTGGCCCTGACCAGCACCCTCGTGGTGCTGAAATGCTACAGCCGAACGGAGGAGGCGGATCGCTTCGACAACCGCACCACGCAGGCGCCTCCGTTCATCAGTGCCGCCGAGACCTGGCTGCGGCATGCCCTGGGTATCGGCGGCCCCCTGACGGTCAAGACCAATGCCGATCTGGTCACCGACCTGGAAGCCGAGCTCGACACCGCACTGACCACCCACAATGTCGATGCCCTGCGCACCGCGTTGAAAGCGGCTGAGACCGAGATGTGGCGTGAACTGACGGAAGGCGCGACGGGGCATGGCGGCGGACCCGCGCCCGTCGAGTTCGTCGCGCTGTTCCGGGGGGAGATCGACGGTAAGCCGGGATGGTCGCTCATCGTCCAGGCTTTCATGCGGGAGGCGATGAAGAAGAACCCCCGCGCACTGGTTGCCTTTGTCACCTCGCGGCTGGCGCACCTGCGGAACGATCTGGACGGGCTGTCCACCAAACTCGATGCGACCTTGGATGGGATCGGCGCCTTGCGCCAGGGGCAGGAGTCGCTGCTTCAAGGTCAGGCGGCGATCTCGCGGGACACTGCGACTGCCGAGGCAGAGGCCAAACGCCGCCATGCGGAGGTGATCGCAGCCACCGCCGCCAACCAGGCCCAATTGGACCGCATGACCGCGGCGATTGAACGGGACAAGGGCGTCCCGCTGCCGGTGATCGAGGCAATCCTGGCCGGGTTCGGCCATTCCGAGGCCCTCGCCGACCCGCCCCGCGCCGAACAGGTGCTGCGCGCCAAGGTCGACGAGTATATCGCTCTGCGTGACCGGCTGAATCGACTGACCAATGACGATCCTCGGGTCCAGGCGTTGCGGCAGCAGGCCGCCGCCGCCCTCGCCACCGGTGGATTTGCGGAGGCCGACCGGTTCCTGGCCGAAGCCGAGCATCGTGACCTGGCGGTGGTGGAGGAACTGGAAACCCTGGCCATCCGCCGCCGCCTGAGTGCCGCGGAATCTCGTGGCGAACGCGCTGCCGCCGCTCGGTTGCAATTGGACTATCGCGGCGCGGCGTCCCACTACGCGGAAGCCGCCACCATCGTGCCGGTAACGCACGCGGCCGCGCGGTGGCACTACACCGTGTATCGGGGTATCGCGCTTTATGACCACGGCCGCGAGTTTGGCGACAACCCGGCCCTGCTCGACGCCATTGCCGCCTACCAAACCGCGCTCGGCCTCGCCCCACGCGATCGCGTGCCGCTGGACTGGGCGAGGACGCAGAACAACCTCGGCAACGCGCTTCAGACGCTCGGGGAACGGGAGAGCGGGACGGCGCGGCTGGAACAGGCGGTCGAGGCCTATCGCGCCGCCCTGCTGGAACAGACCCGCGATCGCGTGCCGCTGGACTGGGCGAGGACGCAGAACAACCTCGGCAACGCGCTTCGGATACTCGGGGCGCGGGAGAGCGGGACGGCGCGGCTGGATCAGGCGGTCGAGGCCTATCGCGCCGCCCTGCTGGAATGGACCCGCGATCGCGTGCCGCTGGACTGGGCGGGGACGCAGAACAACCTCGGCACCGCGCTTCAGACACTCGGGGCGCGGGAGAGCGGGACGGCGCGGCTGGATCAGGCGGTCGAGGCCTATCGCGCCGCCCTGCTGGAATGGACCCGCGATCGCGTGCCGCTGAACTGGGCGGGGACGCAGAACAACCTCGGCA
>CAMATI010000299.1 GCA_945861095.1 Asaia bogorensis
CCATGTTCGAACTGCCCGAAGAACACCGCATGCTGCAGGACCTGGTGGCGAAATTCGTCGACCGCGACCTGATCCCGCTGGAAAAAGCGGTGCTGGCACGCGAAATGTCCGGGCAGAAATCCGGCCTGACGGCGGAGGAGGAAACGAAAATCCTCGCCACCTGCAAGGAACTGGGCCTGTGGGGCCTGGACGTGCCGGAGGAATACGGCGGCGCCAACCTGCCCTACTCGGCCCTGGTCGGCGTGTATGAGGAGCAGGGCCGCACCTGCGTGCCCTTCACCTTCCCGCCCGACAGCCCCAACCTGCACATGCTGATCGCGGTGGCGAATGAGGAACAGAAGGTCAAATACCTCGAACCCTACGCCCGCGGGGAGGCGCATTCGGCCATCGCGATCTCCGAGCCCGGAGCCGGCGGCGATCCGGCCGGCATGACCACCCGCGCGGTGAAGGACGGCAACGACTGGATCATCAACGGCCGGAAAATCTGGGTCAGCCGGGTGCCGCAAGCCGATTTCGTGATCGTCATGGCTCGCACGGGCGAGGGCAAGCGCGCCGAAGGCGTCACCGCCTTCATCGTCGAGCGCAACACCCCCGGCTTCATCATCGAGCGCGAAATCCCCATGCTCGGCGGCCAGCGCACCTACGAACTGGTGTTCGAGGACTGCCGCATCCCCGCCACCCAGATCCTGGGCACCGAGGGCAAGGGCTACGCGCCCATGCAGTTGCGCCTGACCGTCCGCCGCCTACAGATGGGCGCGTGGAGCGTTGGCATGTCCCGGCGCGCCCTGGACATGATGGTGGAACACACCAAGCAGCGCGTGACCTTCGGCCAGAGGCTGGCGGACCGCCAGGCCATCCAGTGGTGGATCGCCGATGCCGCGATGAAGATCCACGCCTGCCGCCTGATGGTCTACGACGCCGCCGCCAAGGCCGATGCCGGCAAGGACGTGCGCACCGAAGCGTCCATGGTGAAGCTGTATGGCACCGAAATGGCGACGGAGATCATCGACCACGCCATGCAGTCCTTCGGGGCGATGGGTGTGGCGAAGGAATTGCCGCTGCAGCTGATGGCGCAGAAGGTGCGCACGATGCGGGTCTATGAAGGCCCGTCCGAGGTTCACCGGATGGCGATTGCGCGGAAGATT
Source organism: Asaia bogorensis (assembly GCA_945861095.1). Classification (GTDB taxonomy): domain Bacteria; phylum Pseudomonadota; class Alphaproteobacteria; order Acetobacterales; family Acetobacteraceae; genus Rhodopila. The sequence continues at coordinate 1,146 of CAMATI010000299.1, forward strand.
ATCGGGCGGTAGGGGCGCCTACGCGGCGTCCCGGTCCCGTCGCATCCGTTCCCGCACGGCCTGCGCCAGCAGGCCGGAGCGGGAAAAACCGGCCCGGGTCGCGTACCGATCGACCGTCGCGAGCAGTTCTTCCGGCAGGGTGATATTCACCCGCACGGACCGTCCGGGCATTTCGGCGCGCACCAGGATGCGGGCGGCCTCGACAATGTCCGGATCAACCGCGATCTGATCGAGTTCGGATGGATCGGGGATCGGGTCGCCATGTTCGGCGGCCAGGTCGATGTGGGATTGCAGCGCGTCCTCCGCATTGCGCGCCGCTTCCTGGACTGTGGTGCCGGCACTGGTGCATCCGGGGAGGTCCGGGAAGAAAACGCCAAAGCCCTGGTCGGCTCGTTCGATGATCGCCGGATAGTAACGTGCCATGGTCAGTCCTTCCGCAAATTCACACCGGATTGCCGCTCGATACTACGCAGGGTCCCCGGTGGGATGTCCTTGACCGGATGCGCAATCGTTGTGGTCCCTGGCCGGTCCGGATGGCGGAAATGGTGGTGGCTGCCGGTGACCCGTACCAAATGCCAGCCCGCCGCTTCCAGCAACCGGATGACGACCCTGCTTTCCATGTGTGTATTTATGGGTAGCGTTGCCGCGCTGGCAAGCACCTTGCACCCGACATTGCCGCGGAAACTGGCGCAAGCCACCGGTGAGCACTGTGTCGCCCGGAATCGCCTCCACCAGGATTCGTCGTCACAAACAAGAAAATCCGCTGTGCGATTCGACCGTGACAGCCAAAGCCGAGCGATGATTTGACAGCGGAGACATGCTATCCTCCCGGGCAGGCGGCAGCGGAGAGGACCGTGGATCGTAGCGAGGCCATCGCGAGGCTGCGGCAGCATGAAGACGAACTGAAGCGGCTCGGGGTCGAACATCTATTCCTGTTTGGCTCCACCGCACGGGGAGACGCGCGTCCAGACTCTGACGTTGATCTGTTCTTCGATTACCGGAAGGGAACTTTCGGTCTGTTTGAACTGATGGACGTCAGGGACGCCACTTCGCGCATCCTTGGCCGCTCGGCCGACATCATGACCCGCGACAGCATCCATCGGCTTCTGCTGGAACGGATCGAAGCAACGGCCGAACCCATCTTCTGATGACCGAGCACTCGGTTTCGCCGCGCCTGTTCGATATCGTTGAAGCCATTGAGCGCGTCCGTGGCGTCCTGGGCGTTTTCTCCCTGGATGAGTTTGAAGCGGACTGACAGACGCAATGGCTGGTCCAGCGCGGTATCGAGATACTGTCCGAAGCCAGTCGCAGCCTGCCAGAGGCGTTGAAGGCCAGACATCCGGAAATTCCGTGGCGAAAGGTTGCGGGTATCGGCAATGTTCCGCGGCACGACTACGGAAACATTGCCGCGCCGCTCTTGTGGAAACTGGTCCGGGAAGACCTGCCTCCGTTGGAGGCGATTTGCCGCGAAGAACTGGCAATTTTGGTGCCGCCAGACCCATCCAGGGGTTAATCCATCGCCTCGCGGCCAACCCGCCCAAGCGAAAACCGGCGCCCGCCGCCACGAGGGCCAAAGCGGGCGCCGTCTTCAGGGGAGACCTTACAGCCCCCCACTCATCATGACCGCCCCTGAACGCATCCTCGGCACGCCCGGAGGGACCGTGATCCCGCCGGCTCTGGCATGGAGGCGTGCTGGCCACCCGGAAGCCGGAAGTCGTGTTCCGGTTGTCGGTGTTGTTCCAGTCGCGGCAGCCGGCGCGGACGTTCCACGGATTGTTGTTCCACGAACCGCCGCGCACCACACGCCGGCAGGGGGACGGCCAGGCTTCCGTCTAATACCAACCGGCCGAAACAATGACGCATCGGCGTTGCGACCCCGTCATGGCGGCGGGAGGGCCGCCATCCACGCCTGCCGTTGTTGCAGCCTGGGAAATTCGTGGATGCCGGCCTGCACCGGCATGACGAGGTGGCACTGACAGGAGAGTCAATGTTTCCGTCGGTTGGTATAAAGCATTAACGGGGAAGGAGTATCCCTGCGACTGGCAGGGAAGGTCGCCATCATCACAGGCGCGGCATCCGGCATGTGCGAGGCAACGGCACGCCTGTTCGCGCGTGAAGGCGCCAAGGTCGTCATCGCCGACATACTCGACGCCGAAGGCACCAGGATGGCACAGGAAATCGGGCCGGCCGCACGCTTCGAACGACTTGACGTGACCGAGGAAGCGGGGTGGGAAGCGGTGGTGGCCTAAACCATCCAGCACTTCGGCAAGCTGGACATCCTGGTCAACAACGCCGGCATCTCCGGCAATTCGGTGGCCGACCTGTATTCGACCGAAGGGTGGCACCGTATCATTTCCATCAATACAACCCGCGTCTTCCTCGGCCCAAGCACGCCGTGAAGGCCATGCTCGGCAATTGTGGCGCGATCGTGAACATGTCGTCCATCAACGGCTTCGTCGCCAGCGAGGGCGTGCACATGGCGTATCATGCGCCCAAGGATGGGGTGCGGATGATGACCAAGGTCACCGCCGTGCAGCACGCCAAGGATGGCATTCGCTGCAACTCGGTCCATCCAGGCACCATGCCGCCGATGCGAACGGCGATCCGTTCCCGCGATCCGCAGATCCGGGCGGAACGGATGAAGACGATCCCGATGGGCCGAGCCGGCGAGGTGGAAGAGGTCGCGAACGCCGTGCTGTTCCTCGCCTCCGACGAGGCGTCCTACATCACGGGCACCAAACTTGTCGTCGATGGCGGCGCCATCGCGATCTGAGATCGGACGGGAACGCCTCTGAACCGCATGTACGTTGCGCTCGCCGCTCAGCGGCCGGCGCGCCCTGCCATCCGAGGAAGGCCGGCCCGTAACCGCGGATCCAGCATGATCTTCACGGCTGCCGCCAGAACCAGCACGCAGAGCGCGGCCTTCGACACAGTGCCCATTGTCCCCTCGACCTGCATCGCATGGACCACGCTGCCCACGACGATCACCATCGCAACGGTGATGTGGCACACGCGCCAGACAACAGGCCGCAGCCGCCGGCGGAAGATGGCAAGGAGCGCGGCCGCGAACACCGCCCACATGGCGACTACGCCCCAAGCAGAAAACGGCGTCGGCGATTGGAACAGGAGCGCGTCGATCACGTCCGGCGGGCTGGTCAGCCACAACCCCGCGACATGGGCTACCACTGCCGCCGTGAGCCCGGCCCCCACCCAGGCGTGCAGCCGCCGGCCGCTCCGCGCAGGCAGGTTCGGCAGGTATCCCCCGGCGAGCAAGGGCTGGATCAGGAGCAGCCCCAGCGCAACCACCCCCGCGAAGCTGGCCGCGATGTAGATCGGGTCGCGCCATGCGAGCAGCGGACTCGTGGCCGCGACCACGGCGGGGACGACCAAAGCGGCCGCGAGGGCGACCCAGACCAGGCCCCCACGCAGCGGCCCGGCACCAATCACGCCGGTTGCAACACGAAATGTGCGCTCAGGCTGGTGTCGCGGGCGCTCGCCATAATCGGCCGCAGGAAGACCGTCTCGAAGCGGTTGCCATCGAAGGTTGCGTCGTAGGCGAGGTGCCCGTGCGGCTGGCCGAAGGCGGGCACGATCTGCGGCATCTCCAACCTGAACCCGCCATTCGCGTCTGTCAGCGTGGCGCCGTGGCTGTGCGGGTCGCGCTCATGCCCCTCTGTCGTGTGCGCCCAGATCTGGATGCGGATGCCAGGCAACGGCGCGCCATCGCCGGCGTTCCGAACCGTGCCGGTCATCCAGAAGCCGCCGCCGCCGATCCGCTGCACGATCGGCGCGCCAGGCAGGTAGTTGTTGGCGCCGCCCCGCATCGTCGTCGTTGGGGTGAGACCCTGTGCTCGGACTGGGGACAGAAGGCCGGAGGCACCGGTCAGCATAGCCGCTCCGAACGTCGTGGCACCGGCTTGCAGGATGGTACGGCGGGTCCGCGGCGCTTGGGTCATCGTGATCTCTTCTATCATGAGTGGGGGCGCTTTGAGCGACCGGCTGCGCTCCTGGGATTGAAGCTTGCGGGTCGCGATGGTCTTGCTCGCCCGGACCCCTGATGTAGGAAGGGTTGGTTGACAGACCAGATAGTCACGCCGACCCGTGGCGCAAAGGGGTCACCGCCCGATAACGAACGCCCCGGGAGCAACGCTCTTGGGCGGCTATTGGTGTGGACGGGGATCACGCGCGTATCAGAGGCGTCGGGTTCGACGGCAAGGTGCGGTTGCGACGCTTCAGACCAATCCGTGCTACCTGACCGTCCATGGAAACCAAACCACCGATCCCGCTTGCCGTCCTCGTTGGCATTCAGACGCCTGATGTCGACGACGTGGCGCACGAAGCCAGCCTTGAGGAATTGGGGCGCCTGGTGAAGACGCTGGGCTATGACGTGATCGGGACAGTGTCCCAAAAGCGGGAGGGCACCGGTGCGGGGTTGCTGCTGGGCAGCGGCAAGCTTGCAGAACTGGCGGCACTGACCGGTGGTACCGGTGTGGTCGGCTCGATGGCGCCACCCCCAAAATCCAAGGCGCGGCAACGGTTTGAAGGCGGCGCCGCAACGATCAATCCAGCCGAACCCGCTGAGGGCGTTTCTCGAAAGCCCCAGTTCGTCATTGTCGATCATGAGCTCTCGCCCAGCCAGATCCGCAACCTGGAGCGCGCCACGGGCGCCCAGGTGCTGGACCGCACTGGCGTCATCGTCGAGATTTTCCACCGCCACGCCAACACCCGCGAGGCAAAGCTGCAAGTGGAGATGGCGCGGCTGAAATACGTCGCCCCCCGCATGCGGGAATCCTCGGCGGGTGGCGGACGGCAGCAAGGCCCGGGCGCTGGTGAAAGCACCCTGGACCTCGATCGCCGCAAGATCCGAGACCGTCTCTCGGAGCTGAAGGACCAACTGGAAGCGGTGCAGCGCGACAGCGACCAGCGCCGCTCCGCTCGTCGCGACCAGCTTCGGGTGGCGCTGGTCGGCTACACCAACGCGGGCAAATCGTCGTTGATGCGGGCCCTCACCGGTAGCCAGGTTCTGGTGGAGGACAAGTTGTTCGCCACGCTCGACACCACCGTTCGCGCGCTGCAGCCGGAAACCCGTCCCCGCGTGCTTGTCTCCGACACGGTCGGCTTCATCAAGCAATTGCCGCACGACCTGGTGGCTTCCTTCCGCTCCACCCTGGCAGAAGCGCTGGAGGCCTCGCTGCTGCTGTTCGTGGTCGATGCATCGGACCCGACATATGAGGCGCAGCTGGAGGTGAGCCGTAGTGTGCTGCGAGAGATCGGGGCTGATGTGGTCCCCTCCCGCCTGGTGCTGAACAAACTAGACCGGGTGGACGCGGCCGGGCGCGCGGCTCTGATGGAGAAGCATCCAGATGCGATCCTCCTCTCCGCCCATGCGCCTGGGGATGTCAGCGCGCTGCGTGATACCATCATCGCATTCTTCGAGGCGGCGATGGTGGAGGATGTCCTGGTTTTACCCTATGCGAAACAAGGGCTGATCGGCGAGGTGTATGAAAGCGCCCGGGTCCTATCCGAGGAGTACGACGAGGCTGGTCGGGTGCTGAAGGTGCGCGGCCTGCCCGGCGCCATCACGCGGTTGCGGCGAAGCCTTGCCGCCCACTGAGCACTCAATTTGGGGCAGGCTCCTCGCGCCCTCGGCGGCTGCTTTGCGCCCAAGTGGATCGCTCGGGCGAATTCCGCCGCTTTTCCGCGCGGCCCGGCCAGAAGACGCGTGTCAGAGCTCGGCCGGCAGTGCAAACCTGGGTCGCAGCTTCCGCTGGCCATTGCAATGTGGCCTGATTCAAAAGAATAGCCTGCCCCCGCTCTGGAACACCCCATGCCCAAGCCCACGACCCGAGACGACCGTATCACCGACGCCGCCGATCTCGCGCGGGACATCGCGCCCGATATCGATGTGATCCTTCTCACCCATTACCCCGACGTCGAGACTCTCGACACGCTGCGTCCGGGTGAAACCGATCTCCCGGCGGTGCAGGCCGTGAATCGCGCAGTCGCCCTGGAGATGCTGGATGCGGGCGTGGAGGTGTTTGTTCAGCGCGCCGACCGGGCCGCCTTTCGCCGTTGGATGTCGGACCGCGACGATACGCCGGAGGAACGTCTTCGCTGGATCGACCGCGGCCGCCTGCTACGCGGGGCAGCGGCGTTGGCGGTTCTCGGCGTGAAGGAGCCGGCCCGATCCCCGCGTCAGACGTTCGGCAAGGCACCGGGACCGGTCGCGGACCAACTGCTGGAGGCGTACAATGACCAGGACAGCGAAGACTTCGACGACCTGGTCCAGGCGCTCATGACTGCCGGCCGGATCGACGTTCTGGACCTCGCGGTCCGCAAATGCGGGGAACGCGACGGCGATGAGGCCGGCGACGACCTGGACTGGGAATTGCTGGTCGCGGCCGAAGGAGCGGCAATCGGTCCGTCGAGATGGACGGAGTTGGTTGCCCTGCCCGTGGCGTTGCCCGCCAGCGACGTGCCGGACGGCGATGAGATCGTCCAGGGATTGATCCAGTCGGGCGCACTGGCGGACAGCGATGAACTGCGCCTGCTGCCTGGCTGGCGGTCGCCCGACGCCCTCGCGGAGCTGTCCTTCGGGGCCGTGCGCCGCGTTCTGCTCGACATGGCCGATGGAAAGGCTCCGCGTGATCTGCCCCCAGGCGACACGGATGAACTCGCGCGTCGTGGTTTCGGGGTTCTGGTCGGCCTGCGCATCGATTGGGCCATCCCGGTCTGGGAGGAGATCGCAGCCGCTGGCGACCTGCCGGAAGAACCGGACGAGCAAGCTGCCGATACACCTGAGGAGGC
>CAMATI010000300.1 GCA_945861095.1 Asaia bogorensis
AGACCCCTCCCCCCGGCCCCCTCCCGCAAGGGGAGGGGGAGGATTTTCTCCGTTACCTATGCATACGACCGCCGCAAATCCCGAACCGGAACCGCGGTAAGCCCCCTGGATCGGCCTCATCTGGTGGTCCATCAAACCAGGATCCTTGCCGTCCTCGCGACGGGACTTGACCCGACACCCGATGCTGGCGCACGTACGCGCCATGCGCGCTCATGTCACCGCAACGCTTCCCACCCGCCGCCAGCCGGCGGCCCTACAGCGCGACCTCCGGGACGTGCCGGCCGAGCGGCGCCGTGATCGCTGAACTGGGGCATTTCGCGCTGATTCTGGCGCTGTTGGTGGCCGTGGTGCAGTCGGTCATTCCATTGATCGGCGCGGCCCGCGGCAACACGGCATGGATGGGCGTCGGCCGGTCCTGCGCGCTGACCGGGTTCCTACTGGCGGGGCTTTCCATGGCCGCGTTGGTGCACGCCTATGTCACCTCCGACTTCTCCCTGGTGAACGTCTATCAGAACAGCCACAGCGACAAACCGCTGCTCTACAAACTCACCGGAGCCTGGAGCAACCATGAGGGCTCCATGCTCCTCTGGGTCTTTACCCTCGCCGTCTGTTCGGCCGCGGTCGCACTGTTCAGCCACAACCTACCGCCGGCGTTGCAGGCACGGGTGCTGGCGGTGCAGGGCATGATCGGGGTCGGCTTCCTGCTGTTCATTCTGTTCACATCCAACCCGTTCGCCCGCAATTTCCCCGTTCCGCCGAACGGACGCGGGCTGAACCCGGTGCTGCAAGACCCCGGCCTGGCCTTCCATCCGCCGTTTCTCTACCTCGGCTATGTCGGGTTTTCCGTCGCCTTCGCCTTCGCCGTCGCCGCCCTGATCGAGGGCAAGGTCGACCCCGCCTGGGCACGCTGGGTGCGGCCCTGGACCCTGGCATCCTGGTGCGCGCTGACCATCGGCATCGCAATGGGAAGCTGGTGGGCCTACTACACGCTCGGTTGGGGCGGCTGGTGGTTCTGGGATCCCGTCGAAAACGCCTCCTTCATGCCCTGGCTGCTCGGCACCGCGCTCATCCATTCCTCCATCGTCGTGGAAAAACGCGACACGCTGAAAGCATGGACCGTCCTGCTGGCGATCCTGACCTTCTCCCTGTCCCTGGTCGGCACCTTCCTGGTGCGGTCCGGCGTACTGACCTCCGTCCATGCCTTCGCCACCGATCCGGAGCGCGGGATGTTCATCCTGCTGCTGCTGGTAGCCGCTATTGGCGGATCCCTGGTCCTATTCGCCATCCGCGCCCCGGCCCTGCGAGGCGGCGGCCTGTTCGCGCCGTTGTCGCGTGAGGGGGCGTTGGTGCTGAACAATCTGCTGCTGTCCTGCGGCTGCGCGACGGTGTTCCTGGGCACGCTGTATCCGCTGTTTCTGGACGCGGTGGGCGGGCCGAAACTGTCCGTCGGTTTCCCGTTCTTCAACGCCACCTTTACCCCCCTGATGGTGCCGCTGGTGATCGCCGTCGGCATCGGCCCCATGCTGGCCTGGAAGCGCGGTGATCTCCTGGGCGCCCTGCAGCGGCTTTGGGTGGCCTATCTTGCGACCGGCCTCGTGATCCTGATCATGCTCTACGTCACGCAGGGCGGCCCGATCCTCGCGATCCTGGGCCTTGGACTGGCCGCCTGGCTGTTCACCGCGGTCCTGGTTGAACTCGCCGAACGCGTGCGCCTGTTCCGCATCCCCCTCGGCCAGAGCCTGCGACGCGCCATCCAACTGCCCCGATCCGCCTACGGCATGACCTTCGCGCATCTTGGCCTGGCCGTGTCCGTTGCCGGTTTCGCCGCCTCCGCTTTCGACCGGGAAGCCATCGAGGTCCTGCGTCCCGGCGGGTCCCTGCAACTCGCCGGCTACACGGTCCGGTTGGAACGGGTGGAGCGACGCCAGGGCGCCAACTTCACCGCCGACGAGGCCGTGATCCGCATCAGCAACGGCGAGCGGTTCGTGGCCGAACTGCGCCCGCAGCGGAAATTCTTCCCGATTCAGCAGCAAACCACCGCCGATACCGCGATCCGCACCAACTTCCTGGCCGATCTGTATGTCGCGCTAGGGGACGCCGACGGGGCCGGCAACTGGACAATCCGCGCCTATTGGAAGCCGCTGGTGCCATGGATCTGGATCGGCGCCATGATCATGGCCTTTGGCGGCATGGTCAGCCTCAGCGACCGCCGTTGGCGCATCGGCATCGCTCAACGGGCTCGCCCCGCTGTCGCCCAGCCCGCCGCCGGGGACTGAGATGCGCCGCCTGTTGTACCTGCTTCCGGCCGGGCTGTTCGTGGTGCTGGCGCTCTATTTCGGCTGGGCCTTGCGCCCGGGGCACGACCCGCGTGTCCTGCCATCCGCGCTGATCGACAGGGAAGCCCCCGCCTTCGAACTGGCAGCGTTGAACGGCACCGGCACACTCAGCCGCGACGGACTGCGGGGCCAACCCGTCGTAATCAACTTTTTCGCCTCCTGGTGTGCCCCCTGCCGCATTGAGCACCCGGTGCTGATGCGCCTGGCCAGACAGGAGAAAATCCCGCTCTACGGCATCGCCTACAAGGACAAGCCGGAGGACTCAGCACGCTTCCTGAGCCAGCTCGGCGACCCTTACCGGGCCATCGGGCTGGATCGGGATGGGCGCACGGGGCTGGACTTCGGCGCCTATGGGGTGCCGGAGACCTATGTGCTGGACGCGAACGGGCGGGTCCGCAAACGCTTCGTCGGGCCGCTGAGCGTCGAGACCGTGGAGCGAGAGTTGCTGCCGTTGCTGCGGACGCTGGCCGGATCATGAGAAGCGTGCGGCAGCGCGGGGCTTCCGCCCCAATGGCCCTTGGAACCGGACCATTGTCGTTTGAATTCCTGGGGCCTACCGAGGCGTTGATAGGTCCGGGTAGGCCCCAGGAGTTCAAACGACAAATAAATCGCATTCCAAAGGCCGCGCCTTTGGTGGGGTCCAGGGGCAAAGCCCCTGGTGGGGTTCGGGGCAGCGCCCAGCGCTACCGCACCCTCCTCACCGCCTGCCTCCTCCTGCTGTCAGCCCACGCCCACGCCGTCGACCCAGACGAACGCCTGACCGATCCCGCCCTCGAGTCTCGGGCCCGCGCCATCAGCACCGAACTGCGCTGCCTGGTCTGCCAGAACGAGTCGATCGACGAGTCGCACGCCGGCCTGGCGCGGGACATCCGCATCCTGGTGCGGGAGCGGCTGACCGCGGGGGACAGCGATACGGAAACCATCCAATCGATTGTCGATCGGTATGGCGACTTCGTGCTGCTCCGCCCACCAGTAAGGCCCGCGACGTGGCTGTTGTGGTTCGGGCCGGCGGCATTGCTGGTCGTCGGATTGACCGCGTCGGCACTCTGGCTTCGGCGTCGCTCGGTGCCGCCAGAGGCAACCGAGGCACTGACCCCGGAAGAGCAACGGAAACTGGAACGATTGCTGCGGGAAGGCGGTTCATGATCCTGCCGTTTCTGCTGGCGGCTTTGGCGTTCGCGACCTTGGTCCTGCTTGTCCTGCCGCTGCTGCGCCCTGCTCCACCGGCCCAGATCGACGGCGCGTTCGACCGCGCGGTGTATCGGGACCAGTTGAGGGAGCTGGACCGCGACATCGCCCGCGGTCTGGTGACGAAGGCGGACGCGCAGGCCACGAGGCTGGAAATCCAACGCCGCATCCTGGCCACCGATGCGCACGATTCCGGCGCGGTCCGGCCGAGCGCCACCGGCCCCTCTCCATTACTGGCGGGTGTGCTCGGCGTGCTGGTCCTGTCCGGTTCGCTTTGGATTTATCTGACCATCGGAGAGCCGAACCGGCCGGATATGCCCTTTGCGTCCCGTCCGCCGCCCGCGTCCGACGCGGGTCCCGATATGCGCCAGGTGATGGCACAGCTTGAGGCGCGCCTGAAGGACGAGCCCGACAACGCCGACGGTTGGCTGTTGTATGCTCGCGCCAACATGCTGCTGGGACAGTGGGACAAAGCGGCCGACGCATCGCGGCGTGCGATCGAGTTGGGGCGGACCGACCTGGAGACGCTCGCGACCCACGGCGAGATCCTGGTGGTGCGCGCGCAAGGCACGGTCACCGCGCCGGCGCGGGAGATCTTCGCCGCCATCCTGAAAACCGACCCCGCAAACCAGATGGCTCGGTTCTACATGGCCATGGCGACCGGCCAATCGGGCGAGCCGGCGCGCGCTGTTGACCTGCTGCAAGCTCTGGCCACCGAACTGCCAGCGCAAACGCCCGCCCGGACCGAGATCGACCGCCAGATCGCGGCTTTTGCCCGTCTGGCGGGCATGCCAGTGCCGGTCACCGCGCCGGGGAGGGCATCCGCGACACAGGCTGCGCCAGTGTCGGTCTCACCATCCGGGCCGGTATCGGCCACACCATCCGGGCCGGTATCGGCCACACCATCCGGGCCGGCAGCCCCTGGACCGGATGCCGATGCTGTCGCGGCCGCGGCGCAAATGTCCGAAGCGGACCGCCGAGCGATGGTCGGCGCGATGGTGTCCCGCCTTGCCGATCGACTGGATGCCAATCCCGACGATCTGGATGGCTGGTTACGGTTGGGGCGAGCGCGCACCGTGCTTGGCGAGCGTGACAAGGCCGCGGATGCGTATGAAAGGGCAGCTATTCTACAGCCCACCGACCTATCCATCCCGCTGCGGGCGGTCGAGGCGTTATTGGACGGATTGGCGGTCAGCGAACCGGTGCCGGTCCGGGCCATCGCCATCCTGCGTCGCATCGAATCGATCCAGCCGAACGAGCCGGCCGCGCTCTGGTATCTGGGATTGGCGGCGGCACAAGGGCTGAAGCCCGATATCGCCCGCGGTTATTGGACCCGCCTGCGTGCGATCCTTCCACCCGACAGTGACGACGGGCGCATGATTGCGGCCGCGATCGAGGCTCTGTCACCCCCCTGACGGCATACGACTGAATGATAGCTGGCTATCTTCCCCCGTGCCGGCAACAGCCGTCATGGGGGAAGATAGCCAGGTTTCGGCGCCTGGACGGTGGGGACTACTCCACCGTCTCCTGCTCGCGGTCCGCGCCGCCCTCGTCGTCGCCTTCGGTTTTCACCACCGCGGGTGCGGATGCCTCGACGATCTCGAATTCGAGCTTGCCGTCCTTCAAGGTCACCTTGACCGCGCCGCCCTTGACCAGCTTGCCGAACAGCAGCTCCTCGGCCAGCGGCTTCTTGATGTACTCCTGGATCACGCGGGCCAGCGGGCGAGCGCCGTACAGCTTGTCGTAGCCACGCTCCGCCAGCCACTCCTTGGCGCCCGAGGACAGTTCGATCGTCACGTTGCGGTCCGCCAACTGGGCTTCCAACTGCATGACGAACTTCTCGACCACCTGACCGACGATTTCCTGCGTCAGGCCGGCGAAGGCGATTGTCGCATCCAGGCGGTTGCGGAATTCCGGCGTGAACAGGCGCTTGATCGCCTCCCCGTCTTCCCCCTCACGCCCCTCGCGTCCGAAGCCGATGGCTTCCTTTGCCAGGTCGGATGCGCCCGCATTCGTGGTCATGATCAGGATCACGTTGCGGAAATCGACGCTCTTGCCGTTGTGGTCGGTCAGTTTGCCGTGATCCATGATCTGCAACAGGATGTTGAACAGATCGGGATGCGCCTTCTCGATTTCGTCCAGCAGCAGCACGGAATGCGGATGCTGGTCGATCGCGTCGGTCAGCAGCCCGCCCTGGTCGAACCCGACATAGCCCGGCGGCGCACCGATCAGGCGGGACACCGAGTGGCGTTCCATATACTCCGACATGTCGAAGCGGATCAGTTCGATCCCCATGGTGGAGGCCAACTGGCGCGCCACCTCGGTCTTGCCGACGCCGGTCGGGCCGCTGAACAGGTAGTTGCCGATCGGCTTTTCCGGTTCGCGCAATCCGGCACGGGCCAGCTTGATGGCGGCGGACAGCGCCTCGATCGCCTTGTCCTGGCCGAACACCATCGACTTCAGGTCGCGTTCCAGGTTGCGCAAGGTCTCCTTGTCGTCGGCGGAAACCGACTTGGGAGGAATGCGGGCGATCTTCGCGACCATCTCCTCGACGTCCCGCAGGGTGACGGTTTTCCGCCGCTTATGCTCCGGCAGCAGCATCCGGGAGGCACCAACTTCGTCGATCACGTCGATCGCCTTGTCCGGCAGCTTGCGGTCGTTAATGTATTTGGCGGACAGCTCCACCGCGGCGCGGATGGCTTCTTCCGAGTAGCGGACCTTGTGGTGCTTTTCGTAGTTGCCCTTCAGGCCCCGCAATATCTTGATCGTGTCCTCGATCGACGGCTCGTTCACGTCGATTTTCTGGAAGCGGCGGACCAGGGCGCGGTCCTTCTCAAAATAGTTGCGGAATTCCTTGTAGGTGGTGCTGCCGATGCAGCGCATGTTGCCAGACGCCAGGGCGGGCTTCAGCAGGTTGGACGCATCCATGGCACCGCCACTGGTCGCGCCAGCGCCGATCACGGTGTGGATTTCGTCGATGAACAGGATCGCGCCCGGCTGGTTTTCCAACTCGTTCACGACCGCCTTCAACCGTTCCTCGAAGTCGCCGCGATAGCGGGTGCCGGCCAGCAGAGAGCCCATGTCCAGCGCGAAAATCGTCGATTTGGCGAGGACTTCCGGCACGTCGCCCTCGACGATGCGCTTGGCCAGGCCTTCCGCGATGGCGGTCTTGCCGACACCGGGATCGCCGACATAGAGCGGATTGTTCTTCGTGCGCCGGCAAAGGATCTGGATCGTGCGCTCGATTTCCAGGTCGCGACCGATCAGCGGGTCGATCTTCCCCGCCATCGCCTTCTTGTTCAGGTTCACGCAGTAGTTGGACAGCGCGTCCTGGGCGCGCCGGTTGGGCTTTTCCTCCCGCTCCGGCTCCTGGTTGCCTTCCGGCGGCGGCGTGCTGCTGCCGGACACCGGGCGTTGCGCGGACCGGCCAGGGGCCTTGGCGATGCCGTGGCTGATGAAATTGACGGCGTCGAGCCGGGTCATGTCCTGCAATTGCAGGAAATAGACGGCATGGCTTTCCCGTTCGCTGAACAGGGCGACCAGGACATTGGCCCCGCTCACCTCATCGCGGCCAGAGGACTGCACATGGATCGCCGCCCGTTGCACGACGCGTTGGAACCCCGCGGTCGGCTTGGGCTCGCCTGGCCGGTCGGTCGCCAGACCGGCCAGATCCTTATCCAGGAACTCCGACAGGTCGGCGCGCAGCTTGTCCAGATCGACGCCACAGGCGCGCAGGACGGTGGCCGCGTCGGTGTCTTCCGCAAGGCCGAGCAGGAGGTGCTCCAGGGTGGCGTATTCGTGGCGACGCTCACTGGCAAGCGAAAGGGCGCGATGCAGCGTCTGTTCGAGGTTACGTGAAAGCATGTCGTCGCTGCTCCTACGCTCTGATATCCGGAGAGTGTCTCCGGTCTCGGCCGAAAGCGAGGCTTTCGCCGGTGGGTGATGCGATAGACCTGGAGGGGGTCGCCGATGGACCGACCAATGGACTTACCCAGGGACTCCGATGGGTCAAACCGCCTATTCCTTTTCGATCGTGCATTGCAGAGGGTGCTGGTTCTGGCGCGCGAGGTCCATGACCTGTGTCACTTTCGTTTCCGCGACCTCATAAGTGTAGACGCCGCAGACACCCACGCCACGGCGATGCACGTGCAGCATGATGCGGGTCGCTTCATCCCGGGTCTTCTGGAAGAAGCGTTCCAGCACATGGACCACGAACTCCATGGGCGTGTAATCGTCGTTCAGCATCAAGACCTTGTACATGGCCGGCTTACGGGTCTTCGGACGCGCCTTGACCACCACACCGGTGTTCGGCCCTTCCGTGTTACCGCCGCCACGCTTGTCGTTATCGCTCATCGTTCGTCCGCATCCATTCGCCCCGAAAGGCACTTACCCGAGTGG
>CAMATI010000301.1 GCA_945861095.1 Asaia bogorensis
ACGACCTCCAGCTCCAATGTGAGCAAGGTGCTGGAGATGCTCAAGGAGCATTCCGTGGAATACGTGGACCTGCGGTTCACCGATCCCCGCGGCAAGTGGCACCATACCGCCCAGCACGTGTCGACGATCGACGAAGACGTGTTCCGCGATGGCATCATGTTCGACGGGTCCTCCATCGCCGGTTGGAAGGCGATCAATGAATCCGACATGATCCTGATGCTGGATCCGGATACCGCCGTCATGGACCCGTTCTCGGCGAAGCCGCAGATGATCATCGTCTGTGACATCATCGAACCGTCCACCGGCCAGCCTTACACCCGCGACCCGCGCGGCACGGCCAAGAAGGCCGAGGCCTATGTGATCGCGTCCGGCGTCGGCGATGCGGTGTTCGTCGGTCCGGAAGCCGAATTCTTCATCTTCGACAACGTGAAGTTCGGCACCGGCGGCAACTACGGCATGTACCAGCTTGACAGCATCGAAGGTCCGCAGGCGTCGCTGAAGGACTACCCGGAAGGCAACATGGGCCATCGCCCGGGCCTCAAGGGCGGCTATTTCCCGGTTCCGCCGGTCGACAGTGAAAGCGACATGCGCGCCGAGATGCTGTCCACCATGGGCGAGATGGGCCTGGCGATCGAAAAGCATCACCACGAAGTCGCGCAGAGCCAACATGAACTCGGCATGAAGTTCGGTCCGCTGACCCGCATGGCCGACCATCTGCAGATCTACAAATACTGCATCCATAATGTCGCGCACAGCTACGGCAAGACCGCGACGTTCATGCCGAAGCCGATCTACGGCGACAACGGCTCGGGCATGCATGTGCATCAGTCGATCTGGAAGGGCGGCAAGCCGCTGTTCGCCGGCAACGCCTATGCCGACCTGTCGGAAACCTGCCTCTATTACATCGGCGGCATCATCAAGCATGCCAAGGCGCTGAACGCGTTCACCAATCCCTCGACCAACAGCTACAAGCGGTTGATCCCCGGGTTTGAGGCGCCGGTGCTGCTCGCCTACTCCGCGCGTAACCGGTCCGCGTCCTGCCGCATCCCGTATGCGACCAGCCCGAAGGCCAAGCGCGTGGAAGTCCGCTTCCCCGATCCGACCGCCAATCCGTATCTGGCGTTCGCGGCGATGCTGATGGCGGGTCTGGACGGGATCAAGAACAAGATCCACCCAGGCGATCCGATGGACAAGGACCTCTACGATCTGCCGCCAGAGGAGCTGAAGGGCATTCCGACGGTTTGCGGCAGCCTGCGGGAGGCTCTGGGGGCGTTGCAGGCGGATCATGAGTTCCTGCTGGCCGGCGACGTGTTCTGCATGGACCAGATCGAGAGCTATATCGAGCTGAAATGGACCGAGGTGTATCGGTTCGAGCACACGCCGCACCCGGTTGAGTTCGAGATGTACTACTCGGTCTGAACCGATCTGATGGATGAGGCGGAGACGGCCGGGTTTCGACCCGGCCGTTTTCGTTGGGGCGGAAGCCCCGCCCTACGCCGCCACCCTGATCGCCGCGGCGCGCACCTCATCCCCCACACCCGCCTCATACGCAGCAAAGTTCTTCTCAAACCGCTCGATCAGGTTCTTCGCCGTCCGATCGTAAGCCGCTTTGTCCGCCCACGACGCCCGAGGATCCAGCACGTCATCCGGCACACCCGGCACATGCTCCGGAATCGACAGACCGAAGAACGGCTCCTTGCGAAAGCGCGCGTTGGCCAGGCTGCCGTCCAGCGCGGCGCGCAGCAACGCGCGCGTATGGCGGATGCTCATGCGGCTGCCGACGCCGAACTGCCCGCCGCTCCAGCCCGTGTTCACCAGCCAGCAATCGGCGCCGTGGCGCGCGATCAGCTCCGACAGCATCTTGCCGTACACTTCCGGCCGACGCGGCAGGAACGGCGCGGCAAAGCAGGCGCTGAAGGTCGCCTGCGGCTCCGCGCCCATGCCCTTCTCGGTCCCCGCCACCAGCGCGGTATAGCCCGACAGGAAGTGATACATCGCCTGCGCCGAACTCAGCCGAGAGATCGGCGGCAGGACGCCGAACGCATCGCATGTCAGCATCACCACGTTCTTCGGCTGACCGCCGCGGCCGGACAGATCGACGCTCGGGATGAACTCGACCGGATAGCAGGACCGGGTGTTCTCGGTCAGCGAGCCATCGTTCAGGTCGATTCGCCCATGCTCGTCCGCGACCACGTTTTCCAGCACCGTGCCGAATCGGTTCGACGCGGCCCAGATTTCCGGTTCGGCTTCCTGCGACAGGTTGATGACCTTGGCATAGCAGCCGCCTTCGACGTTGAAGGTGCCGTTCTCGCCCCAGCCATGCTCGTCGTCACCGATCAACTTGCGGTGTGGGTCGGACGACAATGTGGTCTTGCCGGTGCCGGACAGGCCGAAAAACAGCGCGACATCGCCTTCGGGCCCGACATTGGCGCTGCAATGCATGGGCATCACGCCCCGCGCGGGCAGGATCCAGTTCATCACGGTGAAGATCGACTTCTTCACCTCCCCGGCATATTCGCTGCCGGCGATCAGGATCAGCTTCTGCTCGAACGACATGGCAACGGTGGTGGAGGAGCGGACGCCGTCGATCGCCGGATCGGTCTGAAACAGCGGCGCGTGCAGGATCACGTAGTCCGGCTCAAACCCTTCCAGGTCCGACTCGGGTGGGCGGATGAACATGTTGCGCGCGAACAGCGCGTTCCAGGCCTGCGTCGTGACCATGCGCACCCGCACGCGATGGGCGGGATCGGCGCCGGCATACAGATCCTGGGTGAACAACTCCTGGCCTTGCAGATAGGCCTGGATGCGACCGCGGAGCGCGGTGAATTTTTCCGGCGCCATGCGTTGGTTGATGTTGCCCCACCACACGTCGTTGGTCACCGACGGTTCATCGACGACGAACTTGTCCTTGGTCGACCGGCCGGTATGCACACCGGTTGCCACCATCAGCGAGCCGTCGGAGGAAAGCTTGCCTTCGTGCCGCCGAAGGGCCTCCGCCACCAACGCGGGGGGCGAGAGATTGGCGTGCACGGGCCGCGTCGCATGGACACCGGTGCCGGCCAGTACCTTGGCGGTATGGCTTTTTCCGGTCGAGTGTTTGGAGGTCGGAGCGCTGGCGAGGGTCAAGGTCGGTGTCCTGCTACTGGGCTGTCCAGGTCGTTATAAGGAGCAAGTCGCTCACTATAAGGCGATGGGTGTCGTGATGGCTACCATCCGGTAGGAATCCTATTCCGTCGCGGTGCGCAAGCAGGCAGGTTCGCAAGTGCAGCAATGTGCCGAGGAGGGCGGGGCTTTCAGCCCCGGACCCCGACCAGGGCTCTGCCCTGGACCCGCCAAGGGCGACGGCCCTTGGAACCCGGACCATTGTTGCCTTGAGGGATGGGGCCCTACTCGGACGGTGAGAGGTCCGTGTAGGGCCCCATCCCTCAAGGCAACGAAAGAATCGCATTCCAAAGGCCGCGCCTTTGGTGGGGTCCAGGGGCAAAGCCCCTGGTCGGGGTCCGGGGCGGAAGCCCCGCCCTTCCACGCACACCGCCCCCTGCGCTATGACGCGACACCGCAAGGAGTACCCCGCGTTGAACCAGCCCCTGGTGCCCCCGAACAGCCTGCGAACCGGCCCCAACGCCCGCGGCCGATTCGGCGAATTCGGCGGCCGCTTTGTCGCCGAGACCCTCATGCCGCTGATCCTGGAGGTCGAGCGCGCCTACAACGAAGCCAAGATCGATCCCGCCTTCGATGCCGACCTGAAGCGGCATCTGACCCATTATGTCGGCCGGCCCAGCCCGCTGTGGTTCGCCGAACGCCTGACCCAGCACCTCGGCGGCGCCAAAATCTACTTCAAGCGCGATGAGCTCAACCACACCGGCAGCCACAAAGCCAATAACTGCATGGGTCAGATCCTGCTGGCCCGCCGCATGGGCAAGACCCGCATCATCGCCGAAACCGGCGCCGGCCAGCACGGCGTTGCCACCGCGACCATGTGCGCCCTGTTCGGCCTGCCATGCACCGTCTATATGGGCGCCACCGACGTCGAGCGCCAAAAGCCCAATGTTTTCCGCATGAAGCTTCTCGGCGCCGAGGTGAAACCGGTGACCTCCGGCGCCGCCAGCTTGAAGGACGCGATGATCGAGGCGCTGCGCGACTGGGTCGCCAATGTCACCGACACCTACTACCTGATCGGCACCGTCGCCGGCCCGCATCCCTATCCGATGATGGTGCGCGATTTCCAATCCGTGATCGGGGAGGAAGCCAAGGCCCAGCTTCACGAAGCGGAAGGCCGCCTGCCGGATGCCGCGGTCGCCTGCATCGGCGGCGGCTCCAACGCCATGGGCCTGTTTCATCCATTTCTGGACGATGCCTCGGTCCGCCTGATCGGGGTCGAGGCCGCCGGCCATGGCATCGAAACCGGAGAGCACGCGGCCAGCCTGACCGGCGGGCGCCCTGGCGTGCTGCATGGCAACCGGACCTATCTGCTGCAGGACGAAGACGGCCAGATCCTGGAGGGCCACAGCATCAGCGCCGGCCTCGATTACCCCGGTGTGGGGCCGGAGCATTCCTGGCTGCACGATATCGGCCGCGTCGAATATGTCTCCGCCACGGACAAGGAAGCGCTGGCCGCGTTTCAGCTCTGCACCCGCACCGAGGGCATCATTCCCGCGCTGGAACCGGCGCACGCCCTGGCGTATGTGTCCAAGCTGGCGCCGACGATGGACAAGGATCAGATTTTGCTGATGAACCTGTGCGGCCGGGGCGACAAGGACATATTCGCGGTGGCCGACCACCTGGGGGTGACGCTGTGAGTCGGCCCCAGGGACGCATATCCGCCCGGTTCGCCGCGTTGAAGGCCCAGGGCCGTGGTGCCCTGATGCCGTTCCTGGAAGCCTGGGACCCCGACGGTCCGACCTCGATGGCACTGTTGCGCGGGATGCCGGCGGCCGGGGCCGACCTGATCGAAATCGGCATGCCCTTCACCGATCCGATGGCGGATGGCCCGATCATCCAGGCCGCCGGCAAACGTGCCCTGCTCGCCGGGGCCAAGGTCCGTTTCGTGCTGGACATGGTGCGGGAGTTCCGGCGCGAGGATGACACCACCCCGATCGTGCTGATGGGCTACCTGAACCCGATCCTGTCCTACGGCGTCGAGAAATTCTGCGTCGACTCGGCCGCGGCCGGGGTTGATGGCATGATCGTCGTCGACCTGCCGACCGAGGAATCCGACCTGATGCTGCCGTTCACCAATGCGAACGGCATCGACTTCATCCGCCTGGTTGCGCCGACCACCGACGATTCGCGCCTGCCGCATGTGCTGAACGGCAGCTCCGGCTTCGTTTACTACGTCGCCATCACCGGCATCACCGGCACGCGCAGCGCCTCCACCACGCAACTGTCCGAGGCGATTCCCCGTATCCGCCGCTTCACCGACCTGCCGATCGCGATTGGTTTCGGCGTACGCACGCCGGCGCAGGCGGCGGAAGCCGCGTCCATCGCGGACGGCGCCGTGGTCGCATCCGCGTTGATCGACACCCTGGCCGCCAATCTGGACGAAGCCGGTCATGCGAAGCCGGGTGCAGTGGAAACGGTCCTGGCGCAGGTGCGGGCCCTCGCCGCGGGGGTGAGGGGAGGAGCGACCGCATGAACTGGCTCACCGAATTCGTCCGCCCGAAAATCCGCACCCTGTTCGCGAAGCGGGAAGTGCCGGACAATCTCTGGCATCAATGCCCCGCCTGCCAGCAGATGATCTTCCACAAGGACCTGCTGGCCAATCTGAAGGTCTGCACCCATTGCGGCCACCATATCCGCGGCAATGTCACGGAACGCTTCGACTGGACGCTCGATGCCGGCAGCTTCACGCGGATCGAACTGCCCAAGGTCACGGTCGACCCGCTGCGCTTCCGCGACAGCAAGCGCTACGTGGACAGACTGAAGGAAGCCCGCGACAAGACCCATATGGATGACGCCATCGCCGTCGCGCATGGCACCATTGACGGCCACAAGGCCGTCGTCGCGGTGATGGAATTCGAATTCATCGGCGGTTCCATGGGCGCCGCGGTCGGCGATGCGCTGATCGCCGCGGCACGTCTGGCGGTGTTGCAGGATGCGCCGCTGGTGGTGTTCACCGCCTCGGGCGGGGCACGCATGCAGGAAGGTGCCGTCAGCCTGATGCAGATGCCGCGCACGGTCATCGCGACCCGGCTGGTCAAGGAAGCCGGGCTGCCCTTCATCGTGGTAATGACCGATCCGACCACCGGCGGCGTCACCGCCAGCTTCGCCATGCTGGGCGACATCCATATCGCCGAACCCGGCGCCATGATCGGCTTTGCCGGCGCCCGAGTCATCGAACAAACCGTCCGTGAAATCCTGCCCGACGGGTTCCAGCGCGCCGAATATCTGCTCGCCCACGGCATCATCGACATGGTCGTGAAGCGGATGGAGCTGAAAGCGACCCTCGCCCGTATCATCGGACTGTTGCGGGTCCGGGAGCTTCCGGCGGCGGCGTGAGCACCCGGATCGACGCTGTCGTCGACCGGTTGATGGGGCTGCATCCGCGCCTCATCGACCTTAGCCTCGATCGTCTGCTGACCCTGCTGGCCCGTTTGGACCACCCGGAACGGAAACTGCCGCCGATCGTGCACGTCGCCGGCACCAACGGCAAAGGCAGCACCTGCGCCTTTGTTCGCGCCATCGCCGAAGCCGCTGGCATGCGGGTGCATGTCTATACCTCCCCGCATCTGGTGCATTTCAACGAGCGCATCCGCCTTGCCGGCGCCCTGGTCTCTGACGATGCCCTGGCCGCGGCGATGGAAAAGATCGAGCGGGTCAATGCCGGCGCCCCCATCACGGTGTTCGAGGTGATCACCGCCGTCGCCTTCGACCTGTTTGCCGCCACGCCGGCCGATCTGTGCGTGCTGGAGGTCGGACTAGGGGGCAGGGGGGATGCAACGAATGTCACGCCATCCCCGGCGGCATGCGCGATCACCTCGATTTCCCTCGATCACCGGGAGTTGCTGGGCGACACGCTGGCGGTGATCGCCCGCGAAAAAGCCGGGATCATGAAGCCTGGCGTGCCCGTCGCGATCGGCGAGCAGCCGGCGGAGGTCGCGGCCGTCCTGCGCGCGGAAGCCGAACGGGTTGGCGCGCCGATGCTGCTGCGGGGCCGGGACTGGGAGGTGGAGGCACGCAAGGACGGGTTCCGCTTCAGCGACCAGGCGGGAGTGCTGGACCTGCCGCGGCCGTCATTGCCGGGGGCGTTCCAGTGGGACAATGCCGGCATTGCCATCGCGGCCTTGCGTGCCTCGGGATTGGCGGTTCCGGCCGCGGCGTTCGGGACCGGCGTGGCGCGCGCGGAATGGCCGGCCCGGTTGCAGCGTCTGCGCGGACGGCTGGCGGATGAACTGCCGCCGGATTGGGAGTTGTGGCTGGACGGCGGGCATAATCCGGGTGCCGGCGTTGTCCTGGCGGAGCATCTGCGGGGGTGGTCGGATCGGCCGGTGCATCTGGTCGTGGGGATGAAGCAGGCGAAGGACTCGGCGGAGTTTCTGCGTCCGCTGGTGCCGCTGGCGGCGACGCTGTGGGCGGTGTCGGAGCCAGGACAGCATGCGGCGCTGCCGGTTGAGGCAATTGTCGCGGCCTCGGGCGGGGTTGCCCGGGTGGGACCGACGGTGGTGGAGGCGCTGCGGGCGTTGCCTCGGGCGGGAGGTCCGGCTCGGGTGCTGATTTGTGGGAGTTTGTATCTGGCGGGAGAGGTGCTGAGGGCGGAGGGGTAGGGCGGGGCTTCCGCCCCGGACCCCGACCAGGGCTTTGCCCTGGACCCACCAAAGGCGCGGCCTTTGGCATGCGATTCTTTTGGTGCCTTGGAGGATAGGGGCCTACACGGACCTATCGCCGTCCGTGTAGGCCCCTCTC
Source organism: Asaia bogorensis (assembly GCA_945861095.1). Taxonomy (GTDB): domain Bacteria; phylum Pseudomonadota; class Alphaproteobacteria; order Acetobacterales; family Acetobacteraceae; genus Rhodopila. Next base: position 7,903 of record CAMATI010000301.1, read on the forward strand.
CTCCACGGCACCA
>CAMATI010000302.1 GCA_945861095.1 Asaia bogorensis
GGACGTTGTGGGGGAGGCTGGGGACGGGGGTGAGAAAGGGGCGGGGCCGCCGCCCTTGGTGGGGTGCCTAGAGGGGCAAAGCCCCTTTGGCCGGGGTCCGGGGCAGAGCCCTGCTCCTTTCTCACCCCCGTCGCCAGCCTCCGTCGACAACGTCCGATTGCGGGCGGACCCCGGCCCATGGCAGGTATTGGCGTATGCTCAATCGCCGAATCCTGCTTGCCGCAGCGCCTTCCGTGTTGGCCGTCCCTGCCTGGGCCGCGGCTGACAGTTTCCCAGCCTTTCTGACTGCCTTGCGGGCCGAGGCGCGTAAGGCCGGCGTCTCGCAGGCGACGCTGGACGCCGCGCTTGCCGGTATTGCGCCGAATCAGAAAGTGCTGGACCGCGACCGCAAACAGCCCGAATTCACCATGACCTGGACCCGGTATCGCGCCTTGTTGATCACCGACAAGCGCATCGACGACGGAAGGCAGGCGGTCGGACAGAACCAGGCCCTGCTCACCCGGGTGCGGGACCGGTTCAACGTCTCTCCCGGCGTGATCGCGGGCATCTGGGGGCTGGAATCTAGCTTCGGAGCCCATACCGGTGATTTCCGCGTGGTGGAGGCGTTGGCGACTCTCGCATGGGATGGGCGGCGGGCGAAATTCTTCCGTGGAGAGTTGATGGCCGCGCTGAAAATCATCGACCAGGGCAATATCGCCGCCGCGCGGATGACAGGCAGCTATGCCGGCGCCATGGGCCAGCCGCAGTTCATCCCGACCAGCTATCTGGCCTATGCGGTCGATTTCGACGGCGACGGCAAGCGCGATATCTGGAACAACCGCGGCGACGTGTTCGGCTCGGTTGCCAACTACCTGGTGAAATCCGGTTGGCGCGGCGGGGAAAGCTGGGGCCAGCAGGTGGTCCTGCCCCCGAATTTCGACCCGAACAGCGCTGGCCGCGACAACAGGAAGCCCCTCGGTGCCTGGGCCGGCCAGGGGGTGCGGCCGCTGGAAGGCGTGTGGGACATGGGGTCGGAAACGCCGAGCGCGATTGTGATTCCGGATGGGGTTGGGGGGGAGGCGTTTATCGTGCATGCGAATTTCGGGGCGATTCGCCGCTACAACCCGTCGGATTTTTACGCCTTGGCGGTTGGACTGCTGGGAGATCGCCTCGGGGCATGAGCGCGATCGGTCCGGGGGCATGCCTGCAACGGCGGTCCCTGGGATGCGAGGCGCCGGCTGCCCCCGGCATTCACTCCTCTCGGAGTGAGGTTCTGTCGGAAGAAAATCCTCCCCCTCCCCTTGTGGGAGGGGGTCGGGGGGAGGGGGCTCGCGCAATATTCGTGCGGGACTACCCCTCCCCCCAACCCCCTCCCGCAAGGGGAGGGGGAGGATTTTCTCCCGGGGCCGCGAGGGTCAGGCCGCGCAGCCCTCCTCACGCAGCAGATCCGTAACCGCCTGGGGCGGCACGTCGGCACTGGTGAACGCCTGCCCGATGCCGCGGGTCAGGACGAAATTCAGCGCGCCGTCGCGCACTTTCTTGTCCCGTCGCATATGCCCGATCAATGTCTCGGCCGAGAACCGGCGGTTCAGCATCCGCAGGTCGGCGGCCATTCCGACCGAAGCGATATGGGACACCACCCGGTCGGCATCCGCCTGGCTGCAATGCCCCAGGCGCGCGGAGAGCTTGAAGGCGAGACCGAGGCCGACTCCGACGCCTTCGCCGTGCAGCAGGCCGCCGTCGTAGCCGTATTCCGCCTCCAACGCGTGCCCGAACGTATGCCCCAGATTTAGCAGCGCGCGTCCGTCGTTGGGCTTTTCCTCGCGCTCGTCGTCGCCGACAACGGCGGCCTTGAAGGCGCAGGCGCGCTTGACGGCCTCGGCCTGGATGTCGCGATCGCCGCCGACGACACTGGCGCCGTTTTGCTCACACCAATCGAAGAACGCCGCATCGCCGATCAGCCCGGCCTTGGCGATTTCGGCATAGCCGGCGCGAAGCTCACGGGGCGGCAGGGTCGCCAGCGTGGCGGTATCGGCGAGCACCATGCGTGGCTGGTAGAATGCGCCCACCAGGTTCTTGCCGCGGCTTGTGTTGACGCCGGTCTTGCCGCCGACCGACGAATCGACCTGTGACAGCAGAGTGGTCGGGATTTGCACGAAAGGCAGGCCGCGCAAGGTCGTGGCGGCGGCAAATCCGGCCAGGTCGCCCACCACGCCGCCGCCGAGCGCGATGACCGCGGTGCGTCGCTCGACGCGCGCTTCCAGCAACTGATCGACCACGCCGGCCCAGGTGTCCAGGTTCTTGGATGCTTCTCCGGCGGGCACGACAATATGGGTTGCGGCGATGGCGGTTTCCGCCAGGCCGGCCATCAGGGTCGGCAGATGCAGGCGGGCCACCTGTTCGTCGGTGACGACGACCGCGCGCTTCTGGGGCAGGCGGGGGGCGAGCAGAGCGCCGGCGCGCGCCAGGAGGTTGTCGCCGATCACCACGTCGTAATGGGTCGTTTCCAGCATCACCGACAGGCGCCGAGCGGGTTTCCACGCCGCCAGCGCGTCCAGTACACGGGTTGTGGTTTGATCTGGCACTTCATCGCCGCAATCGACGATGACGTCGGCTTCCGCATAGACGGGATGCCGGACTTCCATCAGCCGGCGCAGCGTGGCCTCGGCGTCGCCATTGGCCAGCAATGGGCGGTTGTCGCGGCTGGCCACCCGGCGGACCAGGGTGGGCAGGGAGCAGCGCAGCCAGACGGTGACCGCCTCCTCCCGCGCGATGGTCCGCGTGTCGGCGTCCATGAAGGCGCCGCCACCGAAGGCGACCACCATCGGATCGCCGGCCAGCAGGCGGCGGATCACGCGGCGTTCCCCGTCGCGGAACGCCGGTTCGCCATAGCGGTCGAAGATTTCCGGGATGGTGCAGCCGGCGGCGAGTTCGATCTCGGTGTCGGCGTCGCGGAACGGCAGGCCCAGGCGGGCGGCCAGGCGGCGACCGATAGAGGTCTTGCCGGCCCCCATCAGCCCGACCAGCGCGATGCTGCGGCCGGTCAGTGTGTCAGGCAGCGGAATCGTCTCCCGCAGTGCGGTGTTGCGTGTCATGGTGGTGGAGGCTAGCACACGCTGCGTCGGGCAGGCCATGCGGTCTGCTCGCGGTTCGTGCCTTGGATGGATCGGTGCCGTTTGCCTGTCCGCCGGACCAGCTTGCGCCGACCCTCACCTCGGTGATTGGCGGGGCGGGGCGATCGCGGTGGTCAAGGGGAGCGATGCCGACCAAAAGCGCAACACGTTGGCAAGACAGGAGCACCGGCCGAGGCCATGACCCGCATTTTTCTGATCGTCGTGGCCGCGGGAATACTTTTGCTGGCGGTGGGCATGGTGTTGCTGGGCGCGTTTCCGCCGAACCCGCAGCCTCAGGCGGTCGAGAAAACCCTGCCGAACGACCGCTTTCAAGGGCGCTGAATGGCGGCCCGCATCGTCATGCGGCCGACCTGACCGATGGACCGTCATGTCGAGGCGTTTCTCGAAATGCTGGCGGCCGAGAAGGGTTCGGCTCGCAACACATTGACCGCCTATCAGGCCGATCTGGCGGATTTTGCGATTTTCACCACCGCCGCGGGCGAACCCGTCGCCAGTGCCAGCGCGGAGACCGCTCGGCTATACATGGCAGGTCTGCGTGCGGCGGGTCTGTCGGCGCGCACCGCTGCCCGCCGTTTGGCCGCCTTGCGGCATTTCCATCGCTTCCTGCTGCGGGAGGGGATCCGGCCCGACGATCCCACATCGCTGCTGGACACCCCGAGTTTGCCGAGCACCTTGCCGAGATATTTGACGGAGGCGGAGGTGGAGGCCCTGTTGGGGGCCGCGAACCGGCGTCCTGGGCGCACGGGCGCGGTGGCGCGGGCCGCTCTGGAGATGCTCTATGCCACGGGCATGCGGGTGTCGGAGCTGCTGTCGCTGCCACGGGCGGCGCTGAGCGGCGATGCGGCCGTGCTGCTGATCAAGGGCAAGGGCGGCAAGGAGCGAATCGTGCCGCTGTCCGATCAGGCGCGGGAGGCGTCGCTGGCGCTGATCGCGCTGTCATCCCGGCCGGAACGGTTTCTGTTCCCGGGTCGCGACCCCAAGCGGGCGCTGACCCGGCAGGCGTTCTTCCTGTTGCTGAAACAGGTGGCGCTGGACGCGGGGTTGGACCCGGCGCGGGTGTCGCCACATGTGCTGCGCCATTCGTTTGCGTCGCATCTGCTGGCGCACGGCGCCGATCTGCGCAGCCTGCAGAAATTGCTGGGGCATGCGGATATCTCGACCACGCAGATCTACACGCATGTCGAAGCCGAACGGTTGCGCCGCCTGGTGGAGGCGCACCACCCGTTGGCTATCCGACGGCCGGTCGAACCAGATACGGCTGAGGTTTGAAGGTCAGATCGGCATAGAGTTCGGCAAGGGCCACTTCCAGGTCGATGGCTGCCAATTGGATAACAGCGCCCAGTCCCTCGGCCATATCCGGTCGTCAGTGGCCCTTCGATGGGCGAGACCAATGGATGACTTGTGGTTGGTCTGGGTCGATCAGCAGCACATGGCGCAGGGTTTCGATCGATTTGTATTCGTCCAGCTTGATCACCAGATCGAAGGTCCGGGTCGACGGAGACAGGACCTCCATGACCAGGATCGGTCTGTCCGCCGTCAGCGCGGTATCGAGGAATTGTCCGCAATCGACGCCAAGGTCGGGCCGGCGAATGTTGCCGGATGGAATGCGCACACCGGTATCGGCCGTGAAAGGACGGCATGGCCCTCCGCGCAGCCGAGGCCCGATCGCCAGCATCGCGTTGACCACGATCTGGTCATGTCGCCTTTGCGCGCCAGCCGTCACGACCGGTACGCCGCTTACCGGTTCGTAGCGGTCGTCCTGGTATTGGCACCAATCCAGGAACTCCTCCGGTTCCATCCGGTGGATGGCTTCGCTCATGCCGGCGTACCTCCGGCCGGTTCAGGCTAGAGCATGATCACGATGAGCGGAACGTAACAGCGTGTGAATCACGCGATCAAACAAAGAGCTAGAGCGGTTTGCCGTTTCCAGTCAGCATGAAACCATTCTAGCTCGGACCCACGCCAAGGGCACATCGCCGACACATCGAACCAGCGATTCTCCTGCTGGCCGCCCGTCGCACCCCTATCGTCACGCTCGGCCATCACGGTGCCGGACCACAATGAGATTTGCCGCCCGCCAACAGAAGTCTTCCCGTTTGAGGGAATCGTGCTAAACGCCCCGCCCCATGCGCCACTTCCTCGACTTCGAGAAGCCCATCGCCGAATTGGAAGGCAAGATCGAGGAGCTCCGGCGTATGTCGGAGCCCGACGGGATCAATATCGCCGATGAGGTTGCGCGTCTGACGGTCGTGGCCGACCGGCAGTTGCGCACGACCTATGCCAAATTGACTGCCTGGCAGAAAACCCAGGTTGCACGGCATCCAGACCGCCCGAAGGCGCACGACTACATCAAGGGTCTGATCACCGAATTCACGCCCATGGCCGGCGATCGCGCGTTCGGCGACGACTCGGCGGTCCTTGGCGGCATGGGACGCTTTCACGGACGCGCGGTCGTCGTCATAGGCACCGAAAAAGGCTCCGACACCGAAAGTCGCGTCCAACATAATTTCGGCATGGCTCGGCCCGAGGGTTACCGCAAGGCGCGCCGCCTGATCGAACTCGCCGGGCGATTCCATCTGCCCGTGCTGACCTTCGTCGATACCTCCGGCGCGTTCCCGGGCATCGACGCCGAAGCGCGTGGCCAGGCCGAGGCGATTGCCCGATCGATCGAAGCCTGCCTGGAAGTGCCGGTGCCGTTTATCGCCACCATCATCGGGGAGGGTGGGTCCGGCGGCGCCATCGCGCTGGCCGCGGGCGATCGGGTGATGATGCTGGAACACGCGGTTTATTCGGTAATCTCGCCCGAAGGTTGCGCGTCCATCCTGTGGCGCGACCCGGCGCAGGCTGGCGTGGCGGCGGACGCGCTGCGGCTGACGGCCGAGGATCTGAAACGCCTAAAGCTGATCGACACCATCATAGCCGAACCGCTGGGCGGGGCGCAGCGCGATCCCACTGCCACGATCGCGGCGGTCGAGGCCGCCGTGCGGGACGCCCTGGCCGCGCTAGTGCCTCTGGATGGCGCCGTGTTGAAGGCTCGGCGACGGGACAAATTCCTGGAGATGGGACGCGAGGCGATCGCCTGAGCGCGACCATGTTCGTGCCACGGCGTGCCGTTCGATGCGCCGATCCAATCATCAACGAAATCAGTTGCCTCGCGCGCTTCGCTTCACCATGTTGGCATAAGCCGATCCGCTGATGCCAACCCCGTGCGGTGATTGAAGAAGTTGCAACTCGAGATGCCACGATCCTTCTACCGCACGCCCCACCGTTCTGGCGGTAGAGCGGGCGGCATGGCGCGTTCCGTGCGGCCGTACGGTGTTGCATGAGGCAATTGTTTGCCTCCGCGACGACGACCGCGACCGTGCTGTTCTCGCTGGATGCGGTTCTGGCGGTGCTGACCTGGCCCTTGGTGATATGGATGGGGCGGCCGGACCCCGATCTGTTGTTCACCCTGTCCGATCCGCGTGGCGTGCTTTACCTGGCGGCTAATCTGATCACGCTTTACGCGATGGGTCTGTATCGGCGCGATGCGTTGATGGAGACCGCGCGGTCATTGACCCGGGTGCCGCTGGTCGTCGGTATGGGGGCGACGGCGGCGGTGCTGGCATCCATGGTGCCGGCCTGGCTGTTCGGTTCGATCCCGCCGATCGGCGGGCGGGACCAGGCAATGGTCTTTGCGCTGGCGACCGTGAATTTCACCCTGTGCGCTTTCGCCGCGCGGGTGATCGTCAGCATCATGATCCGCCGCCGCATGTTGCGCCGGCGGCTGCTCGTCCTGGGCAGTGGGGAGCGTGCGTGGGACCTGCTGCGCATGTTGACCAACGAAGGCACCAACCTGCATTACGACCTGACATTCCTGCATCACCCCTCGATGGGCGCCCTCGATCCGCGTCTGGTGAAGGATCCGGCCGCCCGTATCCTGCGATCCGAAACCTTTGACGTGTTGCGGGTGGCGAGTCGGATCGACCCGGACCAGATCGTCGTTGCCCCGGACGAGCGGCGCGGCATGGATCTGGAACGGCTGCTGGAGTGCAAGAAGGCCGGTTTCCCGATCATCCAGTACCTGACCTTCGTCGAGAAGGAGATCCGTCGGATCGATCTGAAGCGCATGGAACTCGGCTGGCTGGTCTATTCCGACGGTTTCGTCTTCGGCATCATCGATCGGGTTTTGAAGCGGATCTTCGATTTGGTGATCAGCTCTGTCGTGCTGGTCGTCACGTCGCCATTGTTGCTCGCGGGTATGGTGGCGGTGCGCTGGGAAGGTCCGGGACCGGTGCTGTACCGCCAGGAACGCGTTACCCGGAACGAACGTGTGTTCTGGATCATGAAACTGCGCACCATGCGCGTCGATGCTGAAAAATCCGGCGCCGTTTGGGCGGCGGCAAAGGATACCCGCATCACGCGGGGCGGGGCGTTCCTGCGGCGGACCCGCATCGATGAATTGCCGCAACTGATCAACATCCTGAAGGGCGACATGTCCTTCGTCGGGCCGAGACCCGAGCGACCGGTGTTCGTGGCGGAACTGGCCTCTCAAATCCCGCTTTATCATGAGCGTCATATGGTGAAGGCCGGGCTGACGGGCTGGGCTCAGATCAACTATCCGTATGGCGCTTCCATCGACGACGCCCGCTCCAAGCTGAGCTACGATCTCTATTATACCCCGACTCCCCCGAAACCCGAAGGAATCGCTTGCCAACCGGATCGAAGGCGATTCTGCTCCCATCCATGATCCGGCGCGGCTTCCTCGACAGCGAATCACGACAGGACCTGATCGAACTGGCCCGCGACGGGTCGGCCGCC
>CAMATI010000303.1 GCA_945861095.1 Asaia bogorensis
CTCCGGTTGCTCCCCACGCCACCTCGCGGCAACGCAGTTACCTTCGATTGCTGGGTTGCGACCAACCCAGACGGGGACTTGCACCCCGCTGACAAAGCGTCCTCACGGACGCACTCATGGCGGGTGCAGACCCGCCATCCACGACTTGCGGTGCCAGACCGGGCGAAGCCATGGATGGTAGGCCTGCGCCCACCATGACGGGTAGAGGCATGTGCCATCGCCCCCGAATGCGGTAGTTGTTGCGCGTCGTCTAACCGCGATCGAAATCGACGGCCCGAAGGCTGGGCAAGGCCGGGCCGTCGCCGTTCCCGCAGGCAAAATAGGCCGGGTTCGTCACGCCGGGCAGTTCCTGGGTCGCAACCGGCACCATCCCATCCAGGACGCCCGCGTCTCCCCCGAAAGCGCCAATCCAACCGCCCAGGTCCTGCGCCGATCCGGCTGCAAATCCCGACGACTGCCATGATTCCGTGCCGGAAACCGACGGGTCCACGATGAAGCCCGCGCCAGATGGCTGCAAGCCGACCGAGGCCGGGATGGTCGCATCGGTCAAAGCCACGCCACCCGAAGCCGCCGCCGGTGGCGTCGATATCGCGTAGCCCAGGACGTTCAGCAGCCTGACATCGGTCTCGGAAAAACTGTTCTGGACGCCCGACCGCTGATAGGCGTTGAGCGCATCATTGCCCATCGTCGAGGACCAGTCCTCGTAATGTCCGGTCGTCGAGAAAGCGGCAAGATTCGTGGCGCCACCGTCAATCGAGAAATACGCTGGCGTTGGCCCGGCCGCGACGCGAACGGACGGCGCGGCGTAGCGGTAGAGATCGAAACCGGTCGTCGTCCAGGTGTAAGATAGCCGACCCAGCGCGTGTGACAGCTCGTGCTGGACCAGGCCGATGAAGTCGTATTTGCCGTCCACGGCGCGGCTGTTCGGATCGTAGGTGAACAGCGTCTGGTTCGGATCGGTCCTGAAACCGACCGCGGCGTCCAACGCGGGCGCATCCGCGGCCAGCAGGCCCAGCGCCTTCGCCTGGGCGCCGGCGACGAAGATGGATTTGCCGGTCCCGGGATTGGTCATGGCATTCAGCGCGGATTGAATGTCCGCCGACGTGTTATGCTGTGCAAGTGCAGCCTTGTAGTCGGCAAAGCTGCTCATCAATGCGGTATTGATGTGCGCTTCCCCGATATTTCCCGCCTGCATCGCGACGTCACGCACCTCCCCGTAGCCGATCTCCACGTTCACGGTGATCGGACTGGTGATCAGGTTGTCGAAAAATTGCGCGGCGTATTGCACCGCTTCCCGGAACCCGACAGGCGCCAGATCGACGCTTTCGTCCCAGATCAGGTTGAACACCGGCGGCTTGGCCTTCACCTCCGGTACCGGCGCTTGCTGTTGCAGCACGGAGAAGGACCCGCTGAGCAACGCGATGGCGTGCGCATCCACCGCATATTGTTCGGCCGACAGGGTCAGACTTTGCCCGCTGTCGGTGACCACGATCGACGTCAGCTCCCCGCTGGCGGCGAGCACTTCCAACGCATCCAGCGCCTTGCCGATATTCGCCAACGTGTCGCTGACGGTCAGGCGGGTGACCTTCGCATCGGCGGCGATGGTCGCGGCCTCGGCCGCCGAGGCGCCGGTGACCGTCAGCGTGTCCGAAGCCGGCAGTTTCTCCAACAACGGCCGGTACGAGTGGTACTGGCCGGCGGTCACGGACAAAGCCCTGGTGTCGATCACGATGATCGCCGCCAGCTTGGGGACGCCGTTCAACGCACCGAGATTTGCGACAATCTGGGCCGCCGTGTCGCTGACCGTGATCGATGTCAGCTTCGTCGCCGCCCGTAACACAGCGGCCGCGGCCACAACATCGGCCACGTTATCGAGGACCGAAAAGGAGGCGACGGCGGACGTGGATTGAATGGTCTGCGCGGCTTCGGCACCAACCGCGGAAATGCTGTATTTCGTCTCGGTCGGCAGCTTCCCGAGGATCGCTTTGTTGGCCAGAAACTGGTTGTGGGTCATCGTCAGCGGACGCGTGTCGGTCAGCCTGACCACGGTCAGTTTGGTGCAGGCATTCAACGCATCCAGCGCCGCGGACAGATTCGCGGAACTGTCCGTAACGGTAAAGGTCTTGACCAGGGCGGATCCCTGAACAGCGACCGCATTGGCCGCCATGACTCCGGTCACGGTCAGGCTCCCGGTCGTCGTCAGGAGCGTCAGCGCCGCCTGATTGGCGACGAACTGGATCGCGGTGACCGTCATCGTCCCGGCACCACTGAGCGAAATGGACGCGATCTTTCCCGCGACGGCCAGGATTTGCAGACTGTCCAGATAGGTCCGAACATTGGCAGCCGTGTCCGAGATCATCACCGGGGTCATGGCCGGATTGGCCGCATAGGCGGCGACAGCCGCGGCCGCCGTCATCTTGGTCGGAGCCGTCTTGGTCGCGCTGGTCTGCGAGGTGGTCACACGGGCCATTTGCGTCTCCGATAGGGCCACATTCTGAAAAGCGAATGCCGCATTGGATAGATCGTCCGCCGGCCGGCTGGCGCGGTTCACACCACCCCGCGCCTGTTCCCACCGCCCCAACAACAGTCAACCGCTCGGCTCCATTCTGGCCGGGCGCGCGATGGCGGTCTCCACCGTCGCGGACGGTTGAGGCGCGCCAATGCTTGGCAGGTTGCTTAACGGCATAGCACCGGAGAGGTTAAGCAGAAGTTTCAGTTGGTTGCCCATGCAACAGGCCCGAGGTCGGCCGCGACCCGCGGCGGCGACCCGCGCGCCCTTGCCAGAACACGGTACTTCGCGGATGTGTTGGGCGGAAACGTCTGACCCGACCCGCACGCGGGAACGGTCTTTTTCAAAAGGATGACGCATCATGGCCGAGGCCCCCAACACCGACGTGCTCGCGGAGTTGCGCAAGATCGACACGCCGACGATCACCAATGTCGTCGCGACCTATCCGAAGAATCCGCTCTGCCTCGGCCTGTACAATCCGTGGACGGAAAACTGGTACACGGACACCTCGATCCGCTGCATCTACCCGGAGATGGGCGCGATCGTCGGCCATGCGGTTACCTGCGTGTATGGCCTGCCCGATCCCAACTACACCGGGCGCCTGACCTTCATGGACGTCGTCGACGCGTTGGACGCCATGAAGAAGCCGACCATTCTGGTCATCCAACAGAAATGGCCCGCCGAACTGATGGCCAAGGCAGGACTGGCCGGGGAGATCATGGTCACGTCGATGAAGGCCGTCGGTTGCATCGGTATGCTGTCGAACGGCCCGTCACGCGACGTGGACGCGGTGCGGCGGCTGGACTTCCAGATGCTGCTGGGTGGCGTGACGGCGGGCCACGGGGAGATGGCCGTGCATGCTGTCAACGTCCCGGTTTCAGTCGGCGGTATGGATGTGGCCCCCGGGGAACTGATCCATATGGATGAAAACGGCGCCGTGAAATTCCCCGCGAACCGCGCCGAACAGGTGCTGGAAAACGCGAAAAAGATGCTGGACGGAGAGGCGCTGCATCTCGCCCGACTGCGCAGTGCGAAAACCGCCGCCGAAGTGCGTGCCGCCGGCGGTTCCTACGCCGCGAAACCCGCCCCCAAGGGCTGATTTCGACCCTTCCGCGGCACTCGGCTCCGATGTCGGTCAGACTTACGGTCGGACGGTTTCGGTCGGACGGGATTCTGGCGACCGGGTGTCGGACGTGTTGGCGGGCAGACAACCGTCCGCCTGCCATCATGCCGAACCGTCGCGGGCGACAAATGCCGGAGGCACCCGTTACCTGGCTTGTGGACGGCAATCGGCCAACGCCGCTTCACAGGGGGAGCGGGAACGCAACTGGCAAATCTGGGTGCGGACACCCACCATTGTCGGTCAAGCCGACCGGAAACCACCACCCTGCCGGTGCTCGGCGACCGCCGCTTCAAACCGGGCAAACGCCGCTCGCAGAGCGTCCGCGCCGTTCGGGCGAGGCGGCAGGCCCGTCCGGATCTCATTTTCCTGCGCCTGCGCTTCACCGGACAGCGCGATCGCACCAATCTGCGCCGCCGCCCCACTCAGTTTGTGCAGCCAGAACAGCATCGAACCCGCATCGGACTCCCGGGCCGCGATATCGATCGCGTTCATGGCGACGCGCCAGTCCTGCAAGAAGCTATCGATGACATGGTCCGCGAAACTGGATGCCTCGCCGTCGTCCATCGCGGCCAGATCGTTGATCAGCGCCGGGTCGAACACCGGAAACGGTGAGTCCCGGGTGGTGATGACCGGTTCTGATTCCGGTCGCGGGCCTGGCGCGCCGGCCGATGTCGGATAGTATCGGGACAGCACCGAGAGCAATTGTGCCACCGTCACCGGCTTTGTGATGTGGTCGATCATGCCCGCCGCGAGACATGCCTCCCGATCGCCGACCAATGCGTTTGCCGTCAGCGCGATAATCGGCATGGCGGGGCGCCCTGCATCTCGCCGTTCCCGGTCGCGGATCTGACGGGTCGCCGCATAGCCATCCAACACCGGCATGTTGCAGTCCATCAGGACCAGATCGAACTTGCCCCGCATGACCTGTTCCACGGCCAGTGCGCCGTTGTCGACGATGGTCACCTCGGCTCCAAGATGGTTGAGCAAACCCTTGACGACCAGTTGGTTGACGGCGTTGTCCTCCGCCACAAGGATCCTGGCGCCGGTCAACACCCCCGCGGGACCGACCTTTGGCTTCGGCGTTTCCGGAGCCGATGCGCCATCGAAGGGCAGGTCGAACCAGAATCGCGTGCCCTGCCCCATCACGCTGTGGACTTGAATGCGCCCTCCCATCAACTCCACCAGATAGCGGCTGATAGCCAGCCCCAGCCCACTGCCACCGTATTGTCGGGTGGTGGATGCGTCGGCCTGGGAAAACCGATCGAACACCTGGCCGATGACGTCCGGCGCGATTCCGATGCCGGTATCCGCGACGGTGAAACGCCACCAGCCTCTCGGGTCGCCCTCGACCGGGGGCAGCCGGTCCACGAGCAGCCGCACCTCTCCCGATTCGGTGAACTTGATCGAATTGCCCAACATGTTGGACAGCACCTGCCGCAACCGTGTCTGATCGCCGCGCACGCGGACCCCCGACATGGCGGCCAGATCGGTCACCAGCAGAAGACTCCGCGCCGCACAGACCTCCCGATAGACGCCGGCAATATCGTTCAGCAAGTTTCCGGCGTCGAAATCAGCCTGTTCGAGCGTGACTTCGCCTTCCTCGATCTTCGCCAGATCCAGGATATCGCCGAGGAGGTCGAGCAAGGTGCTACCGGCGGATTTGATGGCTTCGACAAGACGGGTCTGTTCCTGATCCAGCCTGGTGCGATGCAGCAATTCGGTGACGCCCAGGACACCGTTCAACGGCGTGCGAATCTCATGGCTCATGTTCGACAGGAAGCGCGATTTTGCTTGATTCGCATCGTCCGCGCGGATCTTGGCTTCCTCCAGTTCGTGGTTTCTCCGAACCAGACGATCCGTCAGGGTATCGAGAACATTGACGACCGCGGCGACCTCATTATCACCCCGCATCTGAATGGATTCGCCGGTCAGCGCAACCGCCGTCCGCTCGGCCCGTTCGCGCAGGCGTCGCAGCGGTCCCAATGCGATCCGCAGCACCAGAAGCCCGATCAGCAGGCTGCCCAGAAGAATGCCGCCACCGATCAAGGCAGACCGGCGTGTGCCGTCATCGATCAATCGATACGCCGCGGAACTATCGAGTTCGGCGAGGATGACATAGGCCTCATCGACGATGACGATGGGCAAAAATACACCGGTAATGCGAGACGCGGCGTCACTCCGGTAGATTGGTATCTTCGCGTGGAACGCTTCGGTTACCGCCGCGACGTCGTACGTGGTGGACGATATCGTGTCACTGGCAACGATTTGCTCCCGGCGGCTCATAAGCGCCAGGCTCGCCCCGACAACCCGGCTCAACTCCGAGATGAACGGTCGGTCCAAGGCGACACCGACCGAAACTGCGCCCACGACGGCCCCATCGAGTGTCAACGGCTCGATGGCCTTGATCACCACCCTGCCCCGCTCTCGCATGCTGACGATCATACTGGTGCCGGTCAGCGCCTCCGCCACACCCCAGTCGGACGCCCGGTCGGCAGACCGATCCGGTTCATGGGCCCGGTAGATCACGACCTCCTCCGCGTTGACGATTTCCAACGTCGCCACGCCATCGACCCGAACCGCGCGGTCGAGCAGGGCTTTCAATCGGTCCGTGCTCCGGCTGTCCTTGGCGCGGACGCCTTCCGCCAGGTGGTTATCGTTGGCCAATAAGCGGGCCATGAACCGCGCCTGCTTGGACTGGCGATCGATGATCTCACTGACGACACTGCCGAGCGTGCGGATCTTGTCGATTTCACGGAGGTGAATCGCATCGTCGAGCGCGTCGGATGCCAGACGGTGCGATACGAACTGGCCCCCGAGCACCAATGTGCTGAACAGGATTGCCAAGGTCACGCTGATGGAGAACCGGAATAACATTACCGATCCGGTTTGCGTTGGCGTCTGGTCGCGGGTTTTGCCATCAACGTGCCTGGGATGGCGCCGTCCCGACCAACAGACCCAGATCGGCCCGGATCTGCGTGCTCGCGGGAGATTGAATGAACGCGATGAAAGCCTTCCCGGCCGGGGTCAGATTGCCCAGCCGATAGATCAACCCAAGTTCGAGCCATAGCGGATATTGCCCGCGTTCAACCGCATCCGGCGTGGCCGCCACCCCATCGAGGGTCAGGTGGACCAGCTTCGTCCGGGCCGCGGATAACGCGGATCGATTCAGGAACCCGAGACTGCCGGGAAAACGATCCAGCAACTCAATCAACTGCGGGTCCAGGTGGACGACCTTGATCTGCTCTGCCAACGTGATGCCCTGAAATTCTTTCAGGCCACGGGTAATGGCCGTGCGAGAGGCGTCTGTTTCTTCTCGCCCGATGGCACGGATCGGACCGGGCTTGCCACCGAGGTCCTGCCAATTGGTGATCTTGCCCGAATAGATGTCGGCGGCCTGCCGCGCCGTCAGGCCGGCAATCGTCGTGCCGGCGCCGGCCACGAAGGTCACCGGATCCTGACCGATCGGCAGGTACACCAAGCCGCGGGCCACTTCTTCCGGCTTCAGCTTGCGTCCGACCCGGCCCAGACTGGCAGTCTCCGCTTCCACATCGCGAATCGCGCCGGCGGTGCCCGTGGAGGGGGGCACGGATACGCGATGGGCCGACTGCATCTTGTTGAACGCGCCGGCGAATATGGTCAGCATATATTCGGGGTTCCCGCTGCCGGGTATCGACAATTCCTCTGCCAGCAGGGGCTGACTCAGAAGTGACACGACAACGAGGATCGTCGCACGCGACAGTCGCCGATAGCCGGATTTCATGGCAACCGTCCGGTGCCTTGGGGATAGGCCGCGATCTCCGGGATCCGTGCGGGACTCCGATGGGGAACGGAGTATCCGACATTCATCAATGCCATCGCTGCCTTGCCTTCGCCGTAGGGCCAGAATGGTTCTCATGCCCGTCGCTTGGTGCTGAACAAGCCCTCTTATTGCATCAAGACGTTTCGCGATACCTAACGCCGGACGCGATTTTGCTGCCGAAAGCGACGCGGTGCCGCCGAATGAGGGTGCTTTTGGGCCTTCCATAGCGCTTTCGCTGTCACCGAAGCACCTAGCAGCCTGTCGGACTTACGCCCACCGGAGGCTCATGTTAGAATCGTAACGTCGATTCGCTCCCTCCCCGGATGCCGCCAATGAGCAACTTCCGCCCCACCGATCGCCTAACCGGCTTCCTGATGCCGCCGTCTATCGATGAATG
>CAMATI010000304.1 GCA_945861095.1 Asaia bogorensis
GGTCGGCAGGTTTTGTTCCAGCGCGGCCAGGATCGGGTGGGACACGGCATGAAAGGACAGCAGCAGCAGACCGGCCACCGAGACCACGCCGATCGCCCAGCCCAGCCGGGGGCGAAAGCGCGCGATCGCCAATCCCGCCGCCGCCAGCAGAACCAGGTTCATCGGCGGCAGGATCAACAGCACCAGGAAGGTCTTGAACATCGACGGAGTCCCTACCGGCGTTGGGCCATCCAGTCCAGTACTTGCGTCAATCCGTCCCGCAGAGGCGTCGGTTCAGCCAGGCCCAGCACGGTCCGCGCTCGCGACGGATCGCCGAGGGAATCGCGGATTTCGCCAGATCGAGGTTCGCCGAAACGCGGCACCAGGCTTGTTGCCGACAAGCCCGCGACCAGATGCGCCAGGTCCAGGACCGAGGTCGGGATGCCGGTGCAGATGTTGAAAACCTGGGACGCCGCGTCCTGCAAGCGCATCGCCGCCATCAGCGCCGCGACGACATCCGCCACGAACACGAAGTCGCGGGTCTGGCCTCCGTCGCCGTAGATGGTGATCGGCTGGCCGGCCCGGATCCGCTCGCAGAAGATGGAAATCACGCCGGAATAGGGGGATACCGGGTCCTGGCGTGGCCCATAGACGTTGAAGAAGCGCAATCCGACGGTGGGAATGCCGTGCACGTGGCTGGCGACATGGGCGTGCAGCTCACAGCCGTATTTGTCGGCGCCATAGGCGGACAGCGGGCGGCACGCCATGTCTTCGCGGATCGGGACGGTCGGGCAATCGCCATAGACGGCGGCGGAGGAGGCGTAGACGACGGGAATGCGGGTGTCCTGACGGCGGATCGCGTCGAACAGGGCAACGGTCGCGGTTTGGTTGACCCGGTGGGTTTCCGCCCAGTCCAGTCGACCGCGCTCGACCGAGGCGATGGCCGCCAGATGGAAGCAGCCCGCGACTCCGTCCAGCGCCGCGTCCAGCAGGGCGGGATCGGCGACATCGCCTTCAAGCAACGTCACGCCGGGCGCCAGATTGGCACGTGCGCCGGTCGAGAGGTCGTCCAGCACCCGCACCCGATCGCCCGCCGCGATCAGCGCGTCGCACAGATGGGAGCCGATGAAGCCGGCGCCGCCGGTAACCAGCCAGGTCGTCACGCGATTGAAGCCGGGTGGAGGGGCTTGGGCGTCACGCAATCATAACTGCTGGGGTTGAGTTCGGCCCCCTCCGCGTCATGGTGGGCGGAGGCCCACCATCCACGGCTTTGCCGCGACCGGCACCGCAAGTCGTGGATGGTGGGCCTGCGCCCACCATGACGGGGTTGGCCGCCTGTGCGCCAACTGGAACGATCGTCCTTCCGCCCCGCCTCAGCCATGGGGGCGCAGGATCTGGCGCAGCACGGAACCGTCCGACAGGCGGTCGAAGCCCTCATTGGTGTCCTCCAGCGCGATGAAGCCACTGCGCAACTTCTGCACCGGCAGCTTGCCGCGCTGGTACAGGGCGATGAAGCGGGGAATGTCTCGCCGCGGCACGCAGCTTCCCATGTAGCTGCCCATGATCGACTTCTCGTCGCTCACCATGGCCGAGTGCAGGAAGCTGAAACTGGCGGTGGAGGCGGGCAGGCCAGCGCTGACCACCTTGCCGCCGCGCGCCGCGATGGCATAGGCAAGGTTCATCGCCGGAATGGCACCGGCGGTTTCGATCACATAGTCCAGGCCGCCATTGGTCGCCTGACGGATTTCCTCGATCACGTCGGCGTTGCCGGCCAGGAACGTGTCGGTGGCGCCAAGCTCGCGCGCGAGGCCGAGTTTGTCGGCGTTCAGGTCCACCGCGACGATGCGTTCGGCGCCCGCGATCACGCCGCCCATCAGCGCGTTCATGCCGACTCCGCCCAACCCGACCACGGCCATTTGCCCACCGGGAGGCACCTGGGCGGTGTTCAGCACCGCCCCGACACCTGTCACGACGGCGCACCCGAAGATGGTCGCGTCTTCCAACGGCACATCGTCGGGGATTTTGATCAACGCGTTCTGCGACACCACGGCGTATTGGGCGAACACCGACAGCCCGCTGTAGTGCCAGATCGGCTCCCCGTTCAGCGACAATCGGCGCGCGCCGGACACCAGGGTGCCATTGTTCCGGGACGCAAATGACCCCTGGCACAGATTGGGCCGCCCGCCGTAGCAGTAGCGGCATTCATTGCAACTGGTCACGAACACGCTGATGACGTGATCGCCCGGCTTCAGGCCGGTGACGCCGGGACCCACTTCCTCGACAATGCCGGCGGCTTCATGGCCGGGAATGGTCGGCAGCTTGCGCGGGCGCAGGTTTTCGATGGTCGACAGGTCGGAATGGCAGAGACCGGCGCCGACGATCTTGTACAGCACCTCCCCAGGGCCGGGCGGATCGAGATCCACCTCTTCGATCGTCATCGGCTTGCTGGTGACGTACGGGCGAGGCTTGCCCTGTTCCCGCAGGACCGCGGCTTTCATCTTCATCCCTGGGCTCTCCGTGCTCGCGGTGGGTTATTGCATGGTGGGGTCATTCGGCAAGGTCGGTGCTGACGATGAAGGGCACGCCGAGCAGCTTGAGGCGATGTCGTGCGTCGTCCAGCGTGGTGCGGCCATTGACGGTGGGCAGGCCGATGGCTCGGCACGCATCTTCCACCACGAAGACATCATAGCCCAGGCGGCTTGCGTCCTCCGCCGACAATGCGAC
This sequence comes from Asaia bogorensis, assembly GCA_945861095.1. GTDB lineage: Bacteria > Pseudomonadota > Alphaproteobacteria > Acetobacterales > Acetobacteraceae > Rhodopila. The sequence goes on from CAMATI010000304.1 coordinate 2,704, forward strand.
GCAGAAATCGGTGGCGAGCCCGGTCAGGAACAGGCGGCGGAACCCGCGCTGGCGCAACCATCCGTCGAGCCCGGTCACGGTGCGGTGGTCGTTTTCGAAGAAGGTGGAATAGCTGTCGATCGCCGGGTGAAACCCCTTGCGAATGACGACCTCGACACACCGCAGGTCGAGGTCCCGATGCAGTTCCGCATTGGGTGTGCCGGCGATGGCATGGTCCGGCCACAGGACCTGGCGTCCATACGCCATGTCGATCTCGGTGTAGGGCGCCTGACCGGGGTGGGCGCTGGCGAAGGACGCATGGCCCGGCGGATGCCAGTCCTGGGTTGCGAAGGCGTGCCGAAAGCGGGGGACCAGCCGGTTGATCACCGCGACCACGGCGTTCCCGTCCGTCACGGGCAGTTCGCCGCCTGGCATGAAGGTCGGTTGGACATCGACCAATCCCAGAATATCGGTCTCATGATTGATGCGGATCATGCGTTCTTCCCAGTTCTTCTGGTCATCAGTTCTTTTGGTCATCGACGCCTGACGATTCAATCGACAGGCGTTGTGTTCGGCCACGTGTTCATGGCCCGAGAGTCTACGCGTCCGCGGCGGCACGTTCCAGGGGCGGCCTTGCGGGAGGCACCATTCGGCCTGCCTCCCGCAGCCAGCCGCGGTATCGGACCAGACGGCCGAGGCCCAATGGCAGTCGCAGTTCCACGTCGAAACGAAACCGGCCGTCCAGATCGACCGTTTCGGTTGCGATCGATGCCGGCCCCAGCACCAGAGGCATCCGCAACGGGCCCAGCCACCAGGCGTGTAACGGCATCCCGCGCACGCCGTCGGGGCCTGCCAGCACATCAAGCTCGAAGCGCAGTGGCCCGAACCGTTCGATCAGGCGCCCATGGGCTTGGGCGGCGGACAGAACGCTGGTGAAGCCGCGCTCGCCAAACCGGCGCGTCCAGCGTTCCTGACCCGCGTCGGACACGATGTCCATCGTCACCGCGATATCCGTCGCCGATGGCGGAAAACCGAGCACGGCCGCCACGGCGCGGGCCAACCGGGTCTCGGCGCCATCCACGGTGGCGGTACCGCGGAACAGCCTGCCCCAGCCGGGTCGATGCAGCCGGCGCACGGCGTCCGGCAAGCTGGAAAACGCCGGTCCCAGACTACGTGCGTATAGACTGTATGGGGCGCTCTCAACACGGGATTGGGTCTTGATCCGATAGGCGGCGAACTCCGCCTCGATCGCCGCGAGAGGCAGCAGACCCACGCAGGCCGCGGCACCCGGGCGCATCAGCCGTCCGTCGGCGATGGCGCGCAGCAGCGCCAGCGCGGGCAGGGTCGGCACGACCGGACCGTCCCCCGCTTCGGCCACCAACGACCATCTTGCGCGGACCGAATTGCCAGCTCGATCGAGGCCGACGGCTTCGACCAGCATGCCGCCGCGGTCGGAGCCAAATCGGTCCAACATCGCGGCTACGGCGCGAAAGGCCGGGGCCAGCGGGACCAGGGAGCGCAGCAGACCCACTCGGACCACCAGACTGGCAAGGCGAAGCCCGTGATGCAGCACGCCCAATTCCAGACCGGCGCGGAATACGGCCTCCTGTGCCACGGCAAAGCGGGCCGGAACGATATCGAGATCGGGCGTGTCGGCCAGCGCCACCGCGCGACGCCCGATGCCAGGGAACGATGGCCGGACGGTCATGGTCCAGCCCCGGCGCATGGTCCAACTTCCGCCGGTGAACACCGGGATCGGGCGGCCCGCATAGCTCAATATGGCCCGCACGACCGACATGCCACGCGGCGCCCGGTTGCCCGGTGCGATGGCGATTGCCACCCGGTCGATCCGCTGCCATCCCGCTGTTTGGGCGTCCAGCACCGCATTGGACAGCGCCGGCGTCGAACTGACCCCGGTGGCCGCCATCACGCCGGCCGCCCGTGCCGTTGCGTCCAGAGACCCGAACCCGGCGACGAAGTCCCTTCCGTCCGCGAGGTCGAGATAGTGCAGGCCAGCCTCGATCGCGGTCCTGGCCACGTGATAGGTGCGCCCTTGAAACGGTCCCGCGATATCGACCACGACGAACGCCCCGCTCGCCCGCAGGTCCGTCGCGGTCAGGCGGCGCGCATCCAGGGCCATCGCGGTGATGCGATCCGTGCCGCCTGGCATCCGCGCAATGAACGTGTGCAGGCGGTCCAGGTCGCGACCGGCGGCGACGACATGCAATGCGGTGGTGTTGAGGATGCCGATCACGAGGCGCTCTCCGAACACTCCCGCCGCGCCCATGATCAGGACGCGGCGCGGCGCGGGGTCAGTCATGCGGCGGCAGGTCGGACAGGATGTGGCGACGCAGCGCGGGCGCCGGGACCATGCAGGTTTCGGTCCTGCCGAACAGGCGATAGCGGTTACGGGCGATCCGGTCATACACCCAGTTCCGGACCGGGCGCGGCACCAGGCCCATCATGCGCGCAACGGGCGACCAGCCGGGCAGGCGGCGCATGATTTGCAGCGCGGCGTCGGCGCCGAAATGGGCCTGCCCGTCGAGGACAACGGCGTTGGCGTCGGGATTCTCGGGATCGAGACCGAGCCGGCGGGCGAGCCAATGGCCGTAAGGGTCCTGGACGGCGGTGAAGCGGAAGCGTGCGGTGGGGTCACGCGCGACGATGAAGTGGAACCACGCGGAACAGAATACACAAACGCCGTCATAGAGTACCGTGCCGTCCGGCACGCCGGCGATTGGCATGGGACCTTTTGTATGGCCCCTGACGTTACCCATCGATCGCCGGTTCATGACACATGGGTTGTCTGGCACGCATCGTCATGTGGGCATCGTTGGGCATCGTTGGGCACGCATCGTTGGGCCTGAACGGCGGGCCTGAATGCCGGCAATGCCTCGTCGGGCTCGCATCGTTTGGCGCGGACTGCCCTTTCGCACGGACAGGCTGCGCGCGGACGGCCGCATGCAGCCTGTCCGGGGCGTATCGTCCGCGCGCAGCGTTATCGGTCCGTTGTCATGGGCGGGGATGGGCGCATCACCCGCCGGGACGCATTACCGCCAGGTCGCAGCCTTCATCGGCTTGCAGCACCTGATCGGCAATGATCCGGTCCCAGCCCCGCACCGGCTTGGCCGGCGGGGCCCAGGCGCCTCGGCGGCGTTCCAGTTCCGCGGCGTCCACCAACAAATCCAAAGAGCGGTCCTTCACCGACAGTCGGACCCGGTCGCCGCTTTGCACCAGACCCAGCGGACCGCCAGCGGCGGCCTCCGGGGTGATGTGCAGGACGATGGTGCCGAATGCGGTGCCGGACATGCGGCAATCGCTCATGCGCACCATGTCCTTCACGCCGGCGCGGGCCAATTTCGACGGGATCGGCAGATAGCCGGCTTCCGGCATGCCCGCGGGCGTCAGGGACCCGGCGTTTTTCAGCACCAGGATATCGTCCGCCGTCACATCCAGGGCCGGATCGTCGATGCGGGTGGCCAGATCCTCCAACCCGTCGAACACCATCACCCGGGCTTCCTTCTCGAACAGCGACGGGGTGGCGGCGCTGCGTTTCAGGATGGCCCCACGCGGCGCCAGGGACCCGAACAGCGACACGATACCACCCACCGGGGAGACCGGATCGGCGATCGACCTGATATAGCGGCGGTCGACATAGGCCGGTTCTTTCAGCCGGTCCCCGAGGGACACCCCGGTCACATCGATCGGGTCCAGGTGCAGCAGGGTTCGCAGTTCCCACAGCAAAGCGGGCATGCCGCCGGCGGAATGGAAATCCTCCATATAGCCTTCGCCGGTCGGCTTCAGATCGACCAGGACCGGCGTGCTGTCGGACAATTCGTTCAGGCGGTGGAGGTCGATTTTGATGCCGCGACGCCCGGCGATGGCGGTCAGGTGGATCAGCGCGTTGGTCGACCCGCCCAGGGCCAGCAGCACGCGGACGGCATTCTCCACGGAGTGCTCCGTGATGACCTGAGACGGGCGGATCGGCGTAGTGATCAGGCGGACGGCCAGCGCTCCGGCTTCCTCGGCGGCGCGAAGCCGGTCGGCATGCACGGCGGGAATGGAGCCGTGGCCCAGCGGGATCATGCCCAGGGTTTCGGCCAGGCAGGCCATGGTGGACGCGGTGCCCATCACGCCGCAGGTCCCGGCGGTGGTGGCAAGCCGGCCCTCGATCTCGGCGATGCGTTCGCCTGGCACAGTGCCGGCGCGATAGGCGGCCCAATAGCGGCGGCAATCGGTGCAGGCCGACAGACGCTCCCCCTGGTAAGGCGTGGCCAGCATGGGGCCGGTGACGAGCTGCACGGCGGGGATGTCGGCCGAAGCGGCGGCCATCAGTTGCGCCGGCACGGTCTTGTCGCAGCCGCCGATCATGACGGCGGCGTCCATCGGCTGGGCGGTCAGCATGGCCTCGGTGTCGAGCGCGGCCAGGTTGCGATAGTGCATGGAGGTGGGGAACAGCGACGGCTCGCACAGCGAGACGGTCGGGAAGGCCAGCGGCAGACCGCCGGCGCCCAGGACGCCACGCTTCACCGCCTCGATCAGTTCGGGCACCGTGCGGTGGCAGTTGTTGTAGTCCGAGCCGGTGTCGACGATGCCCACGACCGGACGGTCGAGCATGGCCTGCGAGTAGCCCATGGACTTGGCGAAGGACCGGCGCAGATAGAGCGCGAAGTCGCGGTCGCCGTAATTGGCGGTGTTGCGGGCGAGGCCGCGTGGAGGGGTCTGGGTCATGCGGATATGGTAGCGGCAATTTCGGGCGTGGGGTAGAAGGGCGGGGCTTTGCCCCGGAACCCCACCAGGGGCTTTGCCCCCTGGACCCCCACCAAGGGCGACGGCCCTTGGAACCGGATTATGGTTGCCTTGAGGGCTGGGGGCCTACACGGACGTTGAGAGGTCCGTGTAGGCCCCCATCCCTCAAGGCAACGAAAAAATCGCATTCCAAAGGCCGCGCCTTTGGTGGGGTCCAGGGGCAAAGCCCCTGGTGGGGTCCGGGGGGTACAAACCGGCTACGTTGGTAACACTTTAGACCGGGAACGTCGGTAACACTCCAAGATCGGTCTGGGAGGGCCGATCGATGCCGTGGACCGAGCAGAGTGTGATGAACAGCCGTGTGTGTTTCATAGCGAGTTGGCTGCGCGCTGAA
>CAMATI010000305.1 GCA_945861095.1 Asaia bogorensis
GGACCTTTCACCGTCACGGTAGGCCCCAGGAATTCAAACGACAATGTTCCGGGTTCCAAGGGCCGTCGTCCTTGGCGGGTCCAGGGCAGAGCCCTGGTCGGGGTCCGGGGCGGACGCCCCGCCCTTCCCCAGGGCTTGAACTTACCGACCACCGCGCGCAGGCTTCCCGCTTGCCGCATCAGACACAGAAAGGGAAACGACCATGGCACTGACCGTCCAACACGTTCACCTCAAGACCCCGGACCCACAGAAGACCATCAAGTATTACATCGACAACTTCGGCGCCACGATCAAGGGGGAGATGGCCGGCCGCGGCTATCAGCTTGACCTGCACGGGCTGCAACTGAACATCACCACCCTGATCTCCACCCAGAACCACGAACAGCATTACGGCATCGAGCACATGGCCGTGGTCACCGACGACTATCCCGGCACCATGGCACAGCTTCGCGCCAACGGCGTGAAGATCCTGGAAGAACTGCCGCCCACCAACGGCCGCCATGTCGCGTTCGTGGAAGCCCCGGACGGCGCGCAAATGGAAATTATCGAGAAAGTGTAGGACCCACCTCATGGCCCTGAAAGACAGGATCCCGTTCGGCGTGTCGCTGCCGCACCGGTCACCCGATACGATCGGCATGGCGGTTGTCCATACCGTTGCCCAGCGCGCCGAGGCACTCGGCTTTCGCGATCTGTGGGTGACGGAAAACACCATGGACCACGTCACCTGCTTCGATCCTGTCGTCGTGCTGACCTACGCCGCCGCCGTGACCAGCCGCATCGGGCTGGGCGCGTCGGTGGTGGTGCTGCCGATCCACAGCCCGCTGATGGTGGCGCATCAATGGGCGACCTTGGACTATGTCAGCAACGGACGCGCGATCCTGGGCGTTGGTCTTGGACGGGAACACCATTATCGGGAGTTCGAGATTCCCCTCGAAGGCCGCGTGCGGCGGTTCCGGGAGGAAGTGGAACTGATCAAGGCGCTGTGGACGCAGGAAAAGACCACCTATCACGGTAAGTTCTACAATCTCGATAACGCCACCATGTCCCCCAAGCCGGTGCAGAAGCCGCATCTGCCGCTGTGGATGGGTGTCGGCCATCCCGACGCGGTGCGCCGCACCGCGAAGCTTGCCGATGGCTGGATGGGCTCCGGCGGGTCCAGCATCGCGGAATTCGGCCGCTCCGTGCCGATCCTGAAACAGGCCCTGCAGGACGCCGGGCGCGATCCGGAGGCGTTCCCGATCTCCAAACGCATCTTCATGGCGGTGGATGACAATCCCGCCATCGCCCGTGCGGAACTGAACCGCTGGTTCACCGACGTCTACCACAACCCGCCCGGCACCGACGCATCCGGCATCCACGGCACGCCGGAGCAGGTCCGCGAACGGCTGGAGGAACTGATCGCCATGGGCGCCAACCACCTGATGCTGAACCCGGTGTCCCGCCACGTGGAACAACTGGAAGCGGTGGCGGAGATCGTCGGGCTGAAATAGCCGGACGGCGCCATCGCCAAACCGCCATGGGTCGAGCTGTCATGAATATCGTCGAAGCAACCGAGCAATACGAACAATGGCTGTGCCAGGCGCTGGCCAATGAAGTGGTATCGGCCGATCTGAAAAAGAAGCGCAAGAAGATGCGCAAGGGGACGGCATTTCAGTTCCTCCGCGCAACCTATTGGCGATGGGCCGATACGATCGCCGCCACCGTCGGCAAGGCAGCCGACGCGCCGGACGTTCTGGCCGTCGGCGACATTCATCTGGAAAACTTCGGCACCTGGCGCGACCGGGAAGGACGCCTGGTCTGGGGCGTCAACGATTATGACGAGGCCGCCGTCATGCCATACACGCTGGACCTGGTGCGGCTGGCAACCAGCGCCCTGCTCGCGCGGGGCAAGCACGGTGATGACGACGCCATCGTGACACCGATCCTTGCAGGCTACCGCAAGGGCCTGAAAAATCCGCGGCCGTTCATCCTGGACGGCTGTCATGACGAATCCGGCCAGGTCCACCGATGGCTGCGCAAGAAGACCGTCGTTCCGGAATGCGAGCGACGCAAGTTCTGGCACGACATCCAGACCGATCTGAACGATCTGGCCGCGGAGCCGTCCCACATCGCGCCGCGCTTCCAGCGGATATTGTTCGCGGCGCTGCCCGATGATGCGGCCGAACCCGATCTGTGGCCCCGGAGTGCCGGCCTGGGCAGTCTGGGCCGGCCCCGATGGGCGGCCCGTTCCGCCTGGCGAGGAGGCTGGGTGGTGCGCGAAGCCAAGGCAATCGCCCCGTCCGCCTGGGACCGCGGGCAAAATGGCCAGGGCCGGCCGATCCGCTGTATGGAGATCGCGACGGGCCGCTACCGCTCGCCCGATCCCTGGTTCCGCGTAAGCAATGGCGTCGCTGTCCGCCGCCTGTCGCCCAACAACCGCAAGATCGAGGCCGCGGACCCGCAATCCTCCAACGAGGACGAACCGCTGGAGCGGCAGACGGTCGAGGCCGATGTCCTGCTCGATCCACGCATGCTCGCGGCGATGGGGCGGGAACTCGCCGCCATCCATCTGGGCACCGGCGATGTAGGCGCCGCGGTCAGGGACGATTGCGCAACCCGTCAGGCGGCGGACCCGGATTGGTTGCGGGTGGCGAGCGTTCAGGCCACCGATCGCGTCACGGACGACTGGAAAGCCTACCAGCGCTCGGAGGCCAGGTAGCCTTCCCGATCCCAAACCATGACACCGCTTTCCCCCGGTGCTAGGCTTCGGGCAACTCACCACAACCACAAGGAGGCAAGCCGATGTCCGATCTGCCCAAACACGTCGATATCCACGAAGAAGGCCCGCGCGAGGGCTTCCAGATCGAGCCCGGCCCGATCAGCACCGCCGACAAGGTCAAGCTGATCGAAGCCCTGGCCGAGACCGGCCTGCACCACATCCAGGCCTGCTCCTTCGTCAATCCGCGCCTCGTGCCCGGCTGGGCCGATGCCGAAGCGGTGGTGGAAAGCTTCACCGCCAAGCCGGGCATCCATTACACGGGCCTCTATTTCAACGGTAACGGTCTGGATCGCGCGCAGAAGTATCAGGACAAGCTGACCCTGACCGGCTCCATCTCCCTGACCGCGTCGGAAGGGTTCACCAAGAAGAACCTCAATCGCACCCATGCGGAGAATGTCGAAGCGATGAAGCGCCAGTCCGCGCTCCATGTCGCCCGCGGCATCCCGGTCAACCGTGTCGGCGTCATGGCGGCGTTCGGCTGCAACTACCAGGGCGACATCTCCCCGACCCAGGTCATCAGCACCCTGGAAGACGGCATGCGGATCGCCGAGGAAACCGGCGCAGAAATCACCTATTTCTCCTTGGCCGACACCATGGGCTGGGCCGCGCCGCACCGCATGGAGCGTATGCTGGGGGAGGTTCGCAGCCGCTGGCCGGACATGAAGATCAGCCTGCATCTGCATGACACGCGCGGCCTCGCGGTCGCCAATGCCCACGCCGCGCTGAAGATGGGGGTCGCCCAGTTTGACTCCACCGTTGGCGGCCTGGGTGGTTGCCCCTTCGCCGGCCAGCCCAAGGCGGCGGGCAACATCTGCACCGAAGAACTGGTGCTGCTCTGCGAGGAAATGGGCATCGAAACCGGCGTCGACCTGGATGCGCTGATCGAGGTCGGCCGCATGGCGGAAGATATCGTCGGACATCAATTGCCCAGTGAACTGATCCACGCAGGCAGCCTCGACGCCTTCCGCCGCAAGGCCTCTCACTGATGTCCGCTCGGCCTCTTGCCGGTCTCCGGGTTCTTGAGTTCTCCCACACCGTCATGGGGCCGACAGCGGGCCTGTTATTCGCGGAACTGGGTGCCGATGTCATCAAGGTGGAACCCGCACCCGATGGCGATCGGACCCGACGGCTGGGTGGGTTCGGGGCCGGCTTCTTCGCCGGTTTCAATCGCAACAAACGCAGTCTGGCGATCGATCTGAAATCGACGGAAGGGCAGGCGGTAATGCACCGCCTGGTCCCGACCGCCGATGTCGTGCTGGAGAATTTCGGACCCGGCACGATGGAACGGTTGAACTGCGGCTGGGAGCATTTTCAGCCACTGAACGACCGGCTGATCTATTTGGCGCTGAAGGGCTACCTCGCCGGCCCCTACGAGCACCGCCCGGCGTTGGACGAAGTCGTGCAGTTCCAATCCGGACTGGCCTGGATGACCGGCCCGCCCGGCCGGCCATTACGGGCCGGAGCATCCGTGATCGACATCATGGGCGCGATGTTCGGGGTTATCGCCGTGCAGGGCGCGTTGCGGGAACGCGACGTAACCGGCAAGGGGCAACGGGTGGCAAGCTCTCTGTTCGAAAGCTCGGTCTTCCTCATGAGCACCCATATGGCCGGCATGGCGGCCACGGGGCTGGAGGCTCGTCCGATGCCGGCCCGACGCGGGGCCTGGGCGGTCTATGACGTGTTCGATACCGCTGGTGACGGACAGTTGTTCATCGGCGTCACGTCGGATCAGCAATGGACCCGGTTCGTCGAGGAATTCGGCCTGCAAGAACTGGCCGCCGATCCCCGGATGGCCACCAATGTGACCCGGCTGGCGGAACGCGCGTGGCTGATCCCCGCGCTGCAGGAAGTCATCGGCAAGTTCCCCCAGAAAGACGTAGAACAACGTTGCGAGCGCTGCAACATCTCCTGGGCTCCGGTTGGACAGCCGGGCGATCTGTTCGAGGACCCGCATCTGTTGGCAACGGGCGGGCTGGTGGATGTGTTCGTATCCCGGTTCGGTGGCGGCGAAGGCGGCAAATGGGTCGGGCTGCCGGCGCTGCCGGTTGAATTCGGACCGGAGCGCGAACGGCCGAAAGTCACGCGCCAGCCGCCACGTATCGGCGAGCACAACGCGGAAATTCTGGGGGAGGCCGGTTTTGCGGTGGCGGAAATCGCGTCCCTGGTCGAACGCAAGGTCATTGTGTCGGCGTCGTAGCGGGCGCTGCGAACGAGAAATCTCAAGGCTTCGTTCATCTCTTGGCCCAAAAATGGAAAAGCCGGCGGAAATAGGCCCGCCGGCTGACCACTGGGAGGTCAGAGATGATGAAGCATCTCCTCATCCTGCTGCTGATCGTGGTGATCCTTGACCTAAAAGTCAAGATCAACATCGAAATGCGGTAGGGGAACCGGTCGGTCCGTTCGCGGGCCGACCGACTCCCCCGGTGATGGACGGGTGGTTACCCGTCGATGCGCGCGGTGGCGGACCCGCTGACCACTTCCTTGCCGTCCTGATTTACGGTGGACAGCTTCAGATCGACCAGCTTCTGACCGTTCTCGTCGCGGATCGCCTCGACCGTCGCGGTGGAGTCCAGCGTGTCGCCCGGCCACACCTGGTTGGTGAACCGAACGCCGAACTTGGTCAGGCGACCGTCGCCGACATAGTTCGTCAGCATCTTGCTGGTCAGGCCCATGGTCAGCATGCCGTGCGCGAACACGCTTTTGTACCCAGCGGCTTCCCGTGTGTAGACATCGTCCGTGTGAAGCGGGTTGTAATCGCCCGATACGCCCGCGTATTGCACGATCTGAGTGCGGGACAGGTTCTCGACCACGCGCTCGCTATGGGTGTCGCCAACCTTCAGGGCGGATGCTTTCAGTGCCATGTTCGTTCCTCCTCAACCCGCGTCCACGGGGCGTTCGGTCGTCACGCCGACGCCGCGCGCGATCATCACCAATTCCCCATTCTGGTCACGGTATTCCGTCACCCGCTCCCGAAAGGTCAGCTTCCCGGCGCGCTTGCTCTCACGCTCCCAGGTCTTGCCCGGCAGGGTCTCGCAGGTCAGCACATCGCCGGGACGCAGCGGGCGGACATACTCGTAATGCTGTTCCGCATGCAGGCCGCCCGAGGAGGACGGTTTGCCTTCCACCCCGCTGGCGGTCTTGCCGGAGCCGAACCACTTCTGGCCGGGCTTCGGGCGCAGATGGTAGTCGGGGTCGAACTGTGCGACGGCTTGCGCGAAGCTCGGGGGGGCGATGATGCCCCCGGCCTCGGATTTTTTCGCGGCCTCCGCATCGTGATAGACTGGGTTGGTGTCGCCGATCGAGCGGGCGAACATCATGATATGAGTCGCTTCGACGGGGAATGTTATCTTGGCCAAGGGTTTCCTCCGGTACGTGTTACGTCGACAGCCTAGCAGGACCGATCCAAATCGGAACAGGCCCAATCGGAAAACCGGTAAGGCCGGGTCCGGGTGCGGAACGCAATGAGGCGCCCGGTTCGTCGTGGAGGCGCGCGGGTGCGCGCAGCCCTGGATGCGGCCGCGATCCCCATCTGGAACGGGCCGCGGCAAAGCGCCGAACGGGCCGATGCGTTGCGCTTCATCCGCGCCCCGGGCTTTCTGCCGCGCGGGCGGCGAGTCTATGCCATCGGCGACGTGCATGGCTGCAAGGATCGTCTTGTGGCGCTGCATGCCGCGATCGCCGAGGATCTGGCCGCCCGTCCGACCTTGACCGCGATCCTGTTGCATCTCGGCGATTATATCGACCAGGGCCCCGACAGCGCCGGTGTCGTGGCCCTGCTGGCCGCTGGATCCCCGATCGCTGGCGTCACGATGGTCAACCTCCTGGGCGATCACGAACGCATGCTGGTCGATGCCCTGGCCGGAGACCGTGCCGCCGCCACCGATTGGCTTTGGGCCGGCGGGCGGGATTCGCTGCGCAGTTGGGGCCTTGACCCCGATTTGCCGCGCGAACAGTGGGAAGCAGCCTTGCCAACCTCGCATGTCGATTTCCTGCGCGGATTGGCGTTGACCCACCAGGAAGGCGGCTATCTCTTCGTGCACGCGGGCATCCGCCCGGGTGTTGCCCTCCGGCAGCAGACCATCGACGACCTGACGACGATGCGCCAACCCTTCCTGTGGAGCGAGGATGACCTCGGCGTCGTGGTGGTGCACGGGCATTCGAACAATCCGGCCCCGGTCACGACGCCCAACAGGATCGGTCTGGACACCGGCGCGGGCATGGGCGGCAAACTGAGTTGTGCCGTGTTGGAGGACGACGTCGTCGCCTTCATCGGTCTCTGAACCCCGTTCGGGTGTCACGAGCGGATTGGCGGGCGGGGCAGGGGCGTCAAACACCGCGGCGCAAGCCCGCCATGACGACCTGCATCGCTATCCACGTCAGGATGCGGTGCCAGGACCCGTGTCGATCGACCGCCACCAGAGCGTTTGCCGCCAGGTCTCCCGGTCAAACGCAAAGTAGTTGCCGCCATTGCCCGCGGGTTGATCCAAGGAACGATCGATCGACCGCCCCGACAGATGCCCCAGCAGCAAAGCGCCGACCGCCCCATGCGAGACGATCGCAATATCGCCTGGCTGGGACGTCGCGGCGACCACCGCCCGGACCGCGGCGACAATCCGTGTCTGCGCGTCGATCGCACGTTCCCATCCCCGCACACTGATGTCGGGTTGCGCGAAGAACGCGTTCGCCATCGCCTCGAACATCGCCCTCGGCAGGTAACCGGTCGACGACCGGTCATTTTCGCCCAACCCGTGATGCGTCCGCCACGGCAGCTCCAAGGCCGAGGCCAGCACCTCCGCGCCGTCCTGGGCCTTGTATTCAGTGCTGCTCCAGATCGAGCCTATCGAGCGCAGCCACGATTGGGTGGCGAAAGTCCGCAGCCGAACCAGCCCGGTGGGCGACCAGGGCTGTTCAACGCTCTCAACTGACGCACCACTTCAGAAGGGGATCAAGGCCCTGCAGAGCCGCGGCGTATCTGTCTTGACTGAAGGTACTAGTCTTGTTTCGACGTAGGATATTGTAGGCAAAGCTGCGCAGCCTAGCGAACA
>CAMATI010000306.1 GCA_945861095.1 Asaia bogorensis
CGCCGAGCGAGAGCCGTTTCGCCATGGTGGTCGCCAGGCCAGGTTGCGTGCTCACGCGTATCCGCGGCACGGCGATCAGCGATTCGCCGCTGGTGAGATCGGCGGCGGTGGCGGTGAAAATGTCCTCGGCAACGGATTCGTCGAGGTCCGACTTCGCGATGTCCGGCGAAACGCTGATGCGCAAATGCATGGTGTCGCCGTTGAACGCGGATTGTCCGACCAGAAGGGAGAACAGCAACGTCACAATCAAGGTCAGGGAAGAAATATCCAGCATGCGGCGATCCTGGGTCGGGAGGTCAAGGCGGTACGTTAACCCACCACGCGAACCTGCGGCAATCCGGCTCGGCGTGGCCAAACCGATCGACCGAATCGCGCGATGGCAAGGCATGCGGCGGGCCGCTCCCCAAGCCGGGGGCCGAGCCGCCCCCCGGCTTGGGGAGTGGCCCGGTCGTCTGGTTGCGAGAGCTGCTTGCCCTGCCGGGAAACCGATCTCGGCTTGTAGGCTTCACACGCCGTCAAGGTCCGTTCGGCGTGATCGACCGTCAGATGCCGACGCCGATATACTTGAAGTCGATGGTGCGGGCCGCGTCGTTGCGTGGGAAACCGACCCACCGTGCCCAAGCCAGCTCGTGGAAATAGAACTTCGCGCTGTTGATGGTGATCTGCAGGATCTCCAGCGCGCCGGTGGCGACGTAGTTCCCGGTCCAGTAGTAATCGACGAAGATGTGAGAAATCGACACGATGATGCGATACGACAGCGCCTTGACGGCGGTGATCGTGCCCAGATCGGGGGCGGTGCTGCTGGTGCCGCCGCCGCTTTCCTGCACGGCGCGGGCCTGGGATGCGAATTCCTCGGCCGTGATGGCGCCGGATTTCCGCAGGATTTCCAGTTCCGCCAGGCGTCGCTGCAACATCGTTTCCGGCGCTTCGGTTTTCGTGGCCGACGGCATGGCCAGGGCTATGTCGGCGGGCAGGCGGTTCTTGATTCCGCCCTCCAGCAGGCCGCTGTAGTAAAGCGACCAATCGCTGACCGAATGGGTGAACGCCAGCTTCGCCGGGTCGCGATCCAAGCGCGTGGCCAGCCACAGGGACGACCGCCAGCTCGACGGGGTTTCGGTGGCGAAGCCGTATGCTTCCGGGGCGAAATGGAACCGGGCGTCGATCACATCGCTGCGATTGGCGGACCGGAAACCGGCGGTGACCCAGGTGGGGGAGAACTGCCAGCCCTTCTGTTTGGCGAAGTCACGCGCCTGTTTCCAGGCGGGGGTGGTTTCCTTCGTGGTGATCGTATGGGTCACGAAGAAGCAGGACCCGTCCCAGCCGGCGCGGTAGCGCACGACGGCCATGATCAGGTCGGTGCGGTTGCAATCCGCGGTCATGCCCCAGCCTTCCGCGGTCGGCAGGGCGTTGGTGTTGATTTCCGCGATGGCGTCCACCCGTTTGCCGTCCTGGCGGAACAACACCAGGGTGCGCAGAAAGCCGTATGCTCCGATCGCGGGATTCGTCCAGTCACTGGGGCCGTCGGCGGCAACGGTCCATTCCCCGGCGGGCAGCGGCACCTGCTTGCCGTTCAGCGACAGGATGCCGCCGACCGTCGATCCGACTGCCAGCTGGCCCTGTGCGGCCGCTTCCCGGACAGTCCCTGAAGCCAGGCAGAATGCGCCGACGACCAGAACCAACGCGGCGAACCGGGTCATGATGCGATGCAGGCCGATCATGCGCCCGGCCCTCCGCCGATATAGGTGAAGTCGACCAGACGTTCTGAGTCATGGGTGTTAAGCCGAGCGTAGTAGTCGTCCCAATATTGATCGTTCAGCACGAACCAGACGGAATCCGTCGAATTGATCGACAGGGCGATGCCGATCGAGGTTGCGACGTTCGCCGTCACCATGTAGCCGATCGCGTAATCGACGACGGTGCCGAAGGTGCGGAAGGAGATGTTCTTGCGCACCGCGTTGGACAGCAGCGGCACGGCGAAGGACACCACGGGCGCTTCCTTCACCGCGGCCTTGGATTGCTCCTGATACGTATCCCATTTGATCTGGCCACGCTGATAAAGGCCGTCCAGATCGCGCATCTTTGCATCCACGCGCGGCGATGCGGCCGTATAGGCAGCCGCTTCCGGCATCAGGCCCGGGCGGTTCCCGGCGGTCGCCGAGAACTGATTGACCATGCCACGATCGATGAACGCGTCGAACCCGTTGGCCCAGCCGACCAAGGCTTGCACGGCCTGATCCCGCAGCGGATCCGCTTTGACCGCGTCCGCAGACCAGTCCGCCGGCGACTCCAGGCTGGCTGCGGTCGCACCCAGGAACATCGACGGATTGAAGTGGTAGCGTGCGTCGACCAGATCGTGGCGGTCGCTGGAACGGAAGCCGGCGGTCAGCCAGTTGGCCGGCATTTTCAGTCCGGATTTCTTCGCGAGTTCCTTTGCCTGCGTCCATGCCGTCGGGCCGGCGGAGTTCACGCCGAACTGCGACGCCTGCACGAAGATGCAGCCGGTCTGCCAGCCAGACTTATAGCGTGTGGTCAGATGCAATTGTCCCTGGTCCAGTGCGCAGGCCTTGGTGCGGCCCCAGCCGTCATTGACCGGCAATTGATTGGCATTGGCTTCCAGGATGGCGACGACATCGGTGCCGCGGGTCATGAACAGGACAGCGGACTGGATGGTGCCGTAGGCGCCGATCGCCGGCACGTCGATCGTCTGCTTGCCGGTGCCAGCCACCGTCCATTCCCCGGCCGGCAGCGGCACCTGAATCGCGCCCAGCCTGAAGTGGTTGGTAACCTTGTCCCCCGGCGCCATCGCCGACGCTTGCGTCGCGGCGACGGACAACAGGGCCGCCATGCCGAACATCGCGGTCGCGACCCGCCTGGCCACGCCCTGCCTGGTGACGCCCTGGCTGGTGACGCCCTGGCTGGTGACGCCCTGTCGGACCGCGCCCTGTCCGACCGTGCCCTGTCGGACCGTGCCCTTTCGGACCACACCCGGACCGCCCGGAACCCCTGGGATCGTCAGAAATGTTTCATTTGTTCGTTGCACGGTAAGTTCCTGTGTGTGGTTCCCGACTCACGACAGACGGTTTTGTTTCATGTAGGGTATAGCAGCATAACTCGGGTTCGTGCACAATCATCTTGGTGTTACGCCCCGTCAGTAGGATTCCTTAACGATGACAAATTCGGTATCCCGGTGGAATGCGATAAAAACCGCCGTTCGTCCGGATTTTCGCGCGCTGTTCGGGCAACCGCGGACCTGGTGCATGCAGGCTGGGCGCATGCAGGCCGGGCGCATGCAGGCCGGGCGCATGCAGGCCGGGCGCATTCAGGCTGGGCCCACGCAGGTTGCGGGCATTCGATCCTGGGGCAGTCGAGCCTGTGTCATTCAACTTGGGCTTGCCGCCTGTCTGGGTCTGTCCGGCGGTGTCGCACGGGCCGCCAACGACGTCGTCATATTCACCGACCGCGATCTCGGGACGGCGATCGGCGCCGCCGTCGCGCCGATGAAGTCCCACATTCGGGCCGTCGAAACCGATGTACGCGCCGGTGACGCGGCCTGCACGACATTGCCAGGCAACCGCGTGCGCTTCGCGCTGCTCGCCCGCAATCCGTCGCAGGCGGAAATCGATGTCTGCGCCGGTGGCGTCCGGGCCGACGTGATCGCGGTGCCGGTGGGATTCCAGGCCATGGCGCTGGCCACGCCGGCGAATGGCGTGGTGTTTTCCGTTTCCAGCGCCGATCTGTTCCGCGCCCTTGGCGCCAATGCCGCCGGCGCGCGTCCCACCACGTGGGACCAACTCGGCGCTGGCTATCCCTCGGCGCCGATCGCCGTCCTGGCGGCCCCGCCGGGATCTATCACCCAACAGGTGTTCGACGCCCGGATGGAAGCTGCCTGTTTCGGCACAGCGCCCGCGGCCGGCATGCCGTTCGATCGAGCCGGGCGCCTGGCGTATTGCGGGGCGCTGCGCAAGGATGCGTCGGTGCAACCGCGTCCGGCGGGTGCGGGCGCCGTGGCGGCCTGGGCCAAGACCGCCGGCGCCGGGGCTGTGGCCCTTGTCTCCGTCAGCGAACTTGCCGCTCTGGACGGCGTCGTGGTGCCGCTGCTGATCGACAATGTGACGCCCAGCGCGGTGAATATCGCGGCTGGACGGTACGGCGCGGCGCGACCGGTGACGCTGATGATCGTCCTGCCCCGCGAAGCCGATGCCGCCCGCCGCGATCTGGCACGCAAAGCAGCCTTCGATCTCATGGCCGAATCCATGATCGGGCCAGGCGGTGCGCTCGGCGGCGGCGGCGTCATTGCCTTGCAGCCGGCCGACCGATTGGAAGCGCGCACCAAGGCGGTCGCATTCATTGAGTAGCATGACCGGGAATAGCATGACCGGGAACAGCATGACCGGCGCCTCGTCATCCGGCCCAGCCGCGGATCGCCCGGTGTCGCCACAGAAACCGCGGCGCGTTCGGGGGCCGGTTCGGCGGCGGCTTCTGCCATTGATGCTGCGGTCGGGGCTGGTCCTGCTGCTGACCACCCAGGTCACGGTTGCCGCCGATCCGGCCGCGTCCGACACCCCGCCCTGGTTGTCCGATGCGGCGAAATCCGCGAGCGACGCGGCAAGGGCGGCCGGTGCGACGGTGGGCGGTTGGTTGCAGGACCTGACCACCGCCGTCGTCCCAGGCGGGCCGGCGGGGCAACTGCCCGCTCAGATCAGCGAAGAAGACAAAAGCTTCTTCGCGATCCTGGAGGCGATCGGTCTGAAACTGACCGATGTAAAGGTGGGAACGGGGCTGCTGCCAACCGCATCATACCGCTTCGTGGCGGGCCGAGAGCCGTCCGATAATGACGTCCAGCGCGCCGAGCAGATGCTGCGCGAATATCGGGACAAGGAAAGCGGCATACGATCGCGCGCCAAGCAGAGAATCGCCAGGGCCAGCCTGGATACGGTGGCCAGTGCTGGATTTTCGCTGGCCTCGATCGAGGTGACTTTGCAACCGTGGCCCGACGCCAGCTACCACGTCATCGCGCGTCCGACCGTGACCGCACCCGAGGCCGCGCCCACCGCCCGGTAGGCGGGCATTCCTGGCAAGGCGCGGTTTCGGCCGGTCGGTCATCAGTTCGCCACCAGCGTGGCGTTGACCCAGCCTGGACGAACAACGTCCCGTGCGACGCGACGGGCCGGACATCCTTCCCAGACCCCGACCAAAAAAACCGCCAACGCCCTGGTGTGCCGATGTCGCACCCGGTGCAAACGCGGATGCAAAGCCCGACACGATAAGCCGCGACCGCAGCCCTGCGGCCGGCGGCTATTGCGCCTTGGGCAGGTCGGCCGCCGGACGTTCGGACAGAATGATTTGCCTGCCCTCGAACTCGGTGCCCTGAAGCAAGCGGTTGATCATGACTTCCTCCTGCGCCAGTTGGCGCAAGGCCGGCGTGTCGGTGACCCGGTTGCTCCAGAACGCATCGGCGTAAACGACGTCATACCAGTCCTGCATCGTATTGATGGCAACGTCGAACGTCACCGCCCCCAGGAACGACCCAAGCGCGATCATGGAGGCGACGGAGAGGGTACCCATGTGTCCGTTCCTTGGTTGGCGTCGTCGGGTAAGACCGACCGGCCGAAACACTGACCGGTGCTTCACTTTCCCATCATTGTCGGGTCAAGCCAGACAATGATGGGGAGCGGCCTCCCATGGGTCATTGTATCGGCCGGTTTGCTACAATTGGCGACCGGCGGGGCACCGCATAGTCAAAACGTCTCATAGGCCAATTTCTCGTCCGTCGCGATCATTTTGCGCAGGGCGCGCTGGCCGAATCTCTCGAACAGGACCGGGGTCGTGAAGGTATCCAGCAGGGTGGAACTGATAAGCCCGCCGAAAATCGCCACCGCGACCGGATGCAGGATTTCGGTGCCGGCCCGGTCGGACACGAACAGCAAAGGCACCAGCGCGGCCCCGGCCGCCAATGCGGTCATCAGCACCGGGATCAGCCGTTCGCCAGATCCGCGCATGATCAGCTCCCGCCCCGGCGGGATGCCTTCATGCAGGTGCAGGTTGATGAAGTGGCTGACCTTCAGCAGAGAGTTGCGGACGGCCACGCCCGTCACCGCGATGAATCCGATCATCGCCGCCAGATCCAGGTCCAGACCGGAAAGCCACACCGCGGCGACGCTGCCCACCAGGGCCAGCGGGATGTTGCCCATGATGATGGCGCACAGCACGACCGAGTTGAACCGCTGATGCAGCAACAGGAAGATCAGGAACAGCGACACCGGGGTCAGGATGGAAAGCACGACGCGGCCTTGCTCACCCAGGCGGAAATCGCCCTCCAGGCTGGTGCGATAGCCGATCGGCAGCGGGGTGGACGCCATCAGGTCGCGAATGCGGGCGACGATCTTGGCCGTATCGCCGGTGCCATCGGTGTTGATCATCAGCGCGATGCGGCGGACCCCATCTTCTCGCAGGATACGGCTGGGACCGTAATTGGGCTCGATCGACGCAATGGACGACAGCGGCACCGATCCGGCCGGCGTGTCGATGCGCAGCCGGCCCAGGGCATCCGCGGTGCGGCCCTCATCGCGCAGGCGCACGACCACATCGAAGCGGCGGCCATTTTCGATGACCTGGGACACGACGCGCCCGTTGGTGAAGGTGGCGAGCATTTTCGTCACCTCCGCCGGCGTGATGCCGAACAGGGCGGCGCGTTGGTAATCCACCACGATCCGCTGCTGGGGCGCGTAGGTCTGCTGCTCGACATTGATGTCGGTCAGCCCGGGGATCTTTTCGACCTCGGCGGCGAAGCGGGTGGCCAGGACGCGCAAGGTCGGCAGGTCGGAGCCGAAAATCTTCAGCACGATATCGCCGCGGACCATGTTGTCCTGGGACTGCATGCGCTCGATCAGGAACTGCGTCACGTTCAGGTCGCCAGAGAAGATCGCCATCCGATTGCGGATGTCGTCCATCAGTTCCTTCAGGCTCCGCCCGTTGTCCAGTTTGATCCGCAGCGGCAATTCGTTGGCGTTGACCGCATCCACGTCGGAATCGCCGTCATAGCGGCCACTGCGCCGCGACAGGGCCTTCACTTCCGGCACCTGCATCAGGATCTGTTCGGCCAGGTGCCCGATCCGGAAGGATTCGGCGATCGAGATGTCCGGTTTCAGATGCAACGTGACGTAGACATTGCCCTCGTTCAGTTGCGGCAGGAACGACCGGGGCAGGAACGGCACGGACGCCATGGCCACGGCCACGGCCAGCACCGCGGACCCAAGGACGGTGCGCGGCCGGTCCAGCACCCAGCCCAGCGCACGCGCGTTCAGCCGCTTGAGCCAACGCGCGAACGGCCCACCGTGCTCCCGTTCCAGCGATTTCATGCCGGGCAGCAGATAGTAGGACATCGCTGGCGTGACGGTGATCGACACGATCAGGCTGGCCACGATCGACACGATGAACGCCATGGCCATGGGGGCGAACATGCGCCCGGGCTGGCCCGGCATCGCCAGCAGGGGGATGAACACCACCAGGATGATCAGCGTGGCGTAGACGATGCCGGATCGGACCTCCTGGGACGCGGTGGTGATGACCGTCTCGATCGGCTCGGGCCGGGTGCGTTGGCGGTTCTGGCCCAGCCGGCGGAGGATGTTCTCGACATTCACCACCGCGTCATCGACCAAGGCGCCGATACCAATCGCGATCCCGCCCAGGGTCATGGTGTTCAGGGTGATGGACATCGCGTTGAACACGATCGCACTGATCACCAGAGAGATCGGGATCGCCAGCAG
>CAMATI010000307.1 GCA_945861095.1 Asaia bogorensis
CCGCACGGCCAGTCCGACACCGCCTGCATCGACAACGCGTTGGAAATCCTGATCGCGGGCGGCTACTCGCTGTCGCACGCGATGATGATGCTGATCCCGGAAGCCTGGGCCGGCAACCCGCTGATGGATGCCGAACGCAAGGCGTTCTATGAGTATTACGCCGCGCTGATGGAGCCGTGGGACGGCCCCGCCGCGATCGCCTTCACCGATGGGCGGCAGATCGGCGCCACCCTGGACCGCAACGGCCTGCGCCCGGCGCGCTATGTGATCACCGATGACGATCATGTGATCATGGCATCCGAAGCCGGCGTGCTGCCGGTGCCGGACGAGAAAATCGTCCGCAAATGGCGCCTGCAACCGGGCAAGATGCTGCTGATCGACCTGGAAGAAGGCCGCATCATCGACGACGCGGAGATCAAGACCAAGCTCGCGCGGGAGCATCCCTATGCCGACTGGCTGAAGGAAACCCAGTTCAAGCTGGAAGACCTGCCGGACGGTGCCGAACGACGCGCTTTGCCGCGCCCGAACGACATGGAAGCGCTGCTGGAGCAGCAGCAGGCGTTCGGCTACACGCAGGAAGACATCCAGTTCTTCCTGGAGCCGATGGCACGCGAAGGCGACGACCCGATCGGCTCCATGGGCACCGACACGCCGCTGGCCGTGCTGTCCGACAAGCCCAAGCTGCTGTTCAACTACTTCAAGCAGAACTTTGCCCAGGTCACCAACCCGCCGATCGATCCGATCCGGGAGGAGCTGGTGATGTCGCTCGTGTCCATGATCGGGCCGCGGCCGAACCTGCTGGGGCATCACGCCGGCAACCATTACCGGCTGGAAGTGACGCAGCCGATCCTGACCAACGGCGATCTGGAGAAAATCCACGATATCGAGAACCTCGCGGGCGGCGCCTTCCGTACCCGCACGATCGACACCACCTGGCCGGCCAGCGAAGGGTCGGCGGGCATGGAACGCGCGATCGAGCGGATCTGCCGGGAAGCCACCGAAGCGGTGCTGGACAAACAGAACATCCTGATCCTGTCCGACCGCGCCGCCAGCGCCGACCGCATCCCGATCCCGTCCTTGCTGGCCACCGCCGCGACGCATCATCACCTGATCCGCCAGGGTCTGCGCACCAGCACGGGCCTGGTCGTGGAAACCGGCGAAGCGCGCGAAGTGCACCATTTCTGCGTGCTGGCCGGCTATGGCGCGGAAGCGGTGAACCCCTATCTGGCGTTCGAAACCCTGGAGCAGATTCGCGTCCAGACCGGCATGGCTCTGTCGGCCTATGACGTGCGGAAGAATTACCTGAAGGCGATCGGCAAAGGTGTCATGAAGGTGATGTCCAAGATGGGCATCTCCACCTACCAGTCCTATTGCGGCGCGCAGATCTTCGACGCGGTCGGCCTGTCCAGCGGCTTCATCGAGAAATGCTTCACCGGCACCGCCTCCACGATTGAAGGCGTCGGCTTCAAGGAAGTCGCCGAAGAAGCCGTCGCCCGCCACCGCAACGCCTATGGCGACAACCCGATCTATCAGGGCATGCTGGATGTCGGCGGCGATTACGCGTTCCGCCTGCGCGGCGAGGCGCATGCCTGGACGCCGGAATCGGTGGCGCGTCTGCAACACGCGGTCCGCGGCAACCTGCCGAACGAATTCCAGGCCTTCACCCGCACCATCAACGACCAGAGCGAGCGGCTGCTGACCATCCGCGGCCTGATGCAGTTCCGCTTCGCCGAAACGCCGATCCCGATCGAGGAAGTCGAGTCCGCCAAGGACATCGTCAAGCGTTTCGCCACCGGGGCGATGAGCTTCGGCTCGATCTCGCGGGAAGCGCACACGACCCTGGCGATCGCGATGAACCGCATCGGCGGCAAGTCGAACACCGGGGAGGGCGGCGAGGAATCCGACCGCTTCAAGCCGCTGCCCAACGGCGATTCCGAGCGGTCCGCCATCAAGCAGGTTGCCTCCGGACGCTTCGGCGTCACGACGGAATATCTGGTCAACGCCGACGACATCCAGATCAAGATGGCGCAAGGCGCGAAACCCGGCGAAGGCGGCCAGTTGCCCGGCCACAAGGTGGACGCCAACATCGCCCGCGTCCGGCATTCGACGCCTGGCGTGGGGCTGATCTCCCCGCCGCCGCACCACGACATCTACTCGATCGAGGATCTGGCGCAGCTCATCCACGACCTGAAAAACACCAATCCGGTCGCGCGGATTTCCGTGAAGCTGGTCTCCGAGGTCGGGGTCGGCACGGTGGCCGCCGGGGTGTCGAAAGCCCGCGCCGATCACGTCACCATCGCCGGCTACGAAGGCGGCACGGGGGCAAGCCCGCTGACCAGCCTGACCCATGCCGGCTCTCCCTGGGAAATCGGCCTGGCCGAAACCCAGCAGACGCTGGTGCTGAACGGGTTGCGCGGGCGGATCGCGGTGCAGGTCGATGGCGGCTTCCGCACCGGGCGCGACGTCGTCATCGGCGCGCTGCTGGGCGCCGATGAGTTCGGCTTTGCCACCGCCCCGCTGATCGCCGCCGGCTGCATCATGATGCGCAAATGCCATCTGAACACCTGCCCGGTCGGCGTCGCCACGCAGGACCCGATCCTGCGCAAGCGCTTCACCGGCACGCCCGAACACGTCATCAACTTCTTCTTCTTCATCGCCGAGGAAGTCCGCGAACTGATGGCGCAACTCGGCTACCGCACCTTCAACGAGATGGTGGGCCAGGTGCAGAAACTGGATACCCGCCGCTCGGTCGAGCAGTGGAAGGCCAAGGGTGTCGATCTCAGCCGCATCCTGTATCAGCCGGCGCCGAAGCCCGGGGTCGCGGTGTTCAACTGCGAAACCCAGGACCATCACCTCGACAAGGCGCTGGACCAGGACCTGATCGCGCAATCCGCGGCGGCGCTGGAAAAGGGCGAGCCGGTCCGCCTCGAACGCGCCGTCCGCAACGGCAACCGCACGGTCGGCGCCATGCTGTCGGGTGAGGTCGCCAAGCGCTATGGTCATGCCGGTCTGCCGGAAGACACGATCTCGATCGCGCTGACCGGCACTGCCGGGCAGAGCTTCGGCGCGTTCCTGTCCCGCGGCGTGTCGCTGCACCTGACCGGGGACGCCAACGACTATGTCGGCAAGGGCTTGTCCGGCGGACGCGTCGTGGTGCGTCAGCCGCTCGCCAGCAGGCGGGAGCCGACCGAGAACATCATCGTCGGCAACACCGTGCTGTATGGCGCGATCTCCGGGGAGGCGTATTTCCAGGGCGTCGCCGGAGAGCGTTTCGCGGTCCGCAACTCCGGCGCGGTCGCGGTTGTCGAAGGTTGCGGCGATCATGGCGCGGAATACATGACCGGCGGCACGGTGGTGGTGCTGGGCGAGACCGGGCGCAACTTCGCCGCCGGCATGTCGGGTGGCATCGCCTATGTCTACGACGAGCACGCGCGCTTTAAGAAGCTGTGCAACCTGGCGCAGGTGGATCTGGAGCCGATTTCCCCGCCGGAAATCGGGCTGGTCGACGCACCGGGCCGGCCGCGCCAACGCTCGGTCAGCGTCGATGACAGCGGCATGGGCGATCCGCTGCGCTTCGATGCCGAACGCCTGCGCATCCTGATCGAACGGCATCTGCTGTTCACCGGCAGCCAGCGGGCGCGGGAGTTGCTGGACGACTGGGAGAGCGCGCTGTCCCGGTTCGTGAAGGTGATGCCGCGCGATTATCGCCGAGCGCTGCTGGACCTGCGGGCGGAACAGAACGCCGCCCGGACCGCCGCGGAGTAGCTTCTTTCAAGGGTCCGGCGGGATGTTGGGTGTCGGAAGACACGCCGAACGGTGCATCCCGCCGGTGCCCCCTCCCCTTCACCGGCCGTGTCCCCCGCAACGGCGGGATCGGACTGTTTCGGAGACGACCATGGGTAAGCCGACCGGATTTCTGGAAATCGAGCGCCACGAGCGCGGCTATGAAAAGCCGGCGGTGCGGCTGCGGAGTTTCAACGAATTCATCAAACCACTGCCGCCCGAGGAACTGAACGGCCAGGCCGCACGCTGCATGGATTGCGGGATTCCGTTCTGTCACAACGGTTGTCCGGTCAACAACATGATCCCGGACTGGAACAACCTGGTCTATCGGGAGCAGTGGCTGCAGGCGTCCACCATGCTGCACTCCACCAACAATTTCCCGGAATTCACCGGCCGCATCTGCCCCGCCCCCTGCGAGGCATCCTGCACCCTGAACATCGACGACACGCCGGTGACCATCAAGACGATCGAATGCGCCATTGTCGATCGCGGATGGGAAGAAGGCTGGATCGTGCCTGTCCCGTCGGCTCATAAGACCGGCAAGCGGGTCGCGGTGGTGGGCTCCGGCCCCGCCGGCATGGCGTGTTCGCAGCAACTGGCCCGGGCCGGCCATGCGGTGACCTTGTTCGAAAAGAACGACCGGATCGGCGGGCTGCTGCGCTATGGCATCCCCGACTTCAAGATGGAAAAGCACCTGATCGACCGCCGCATCGCGCAGATGGAAGCCGAGGGCGTCGAATTCCGCACCGGCATCGAAATCGGCGTGACGGTGACGGTCGATGCGCTGATGGCGGAATATGACGCGGTCGTATTGTCCGGTGGGGCGGAGTGGCCCCGCAACCTGGAGGTCGGCGGGCGGGAGCTGAACGGAATTCATTACGCGATGGATTTTCTTCGGCAACAGAACAAGCGCAACGCGGGCGACGCCGAAAACCAGGCCGCGCCGACCGGGACGATCAATGCGGCAGGCAAGCATGTGATCGTGATCGGCGGCGGCGACACCGGGTCGGACTGCATCGGCACGTCCGCTCGGCAGGGCGCCGCGTCGATCACCCAGATCGAGATCATGCCGAAGCCGCCGGTGAAGGAGAACAAGGCGATGGTCTGGCCGGACTGGCCGACCAAGCTGCGCTCCTCCCACGCGCACGAAGAAGGCTGTGAGCGGGATTGGTCGGTGCTGACCAAGACCGCGATCGGTGCGGACGGCCAGGTCGAAGCCCTGGATTGCGTGCGCGTCGCCTGGGCCGCCGGACCGGATGGCCGCATGCAGATGCGTGAAGTCGAGGGCAGCGGCTTTAAGATGAAAGCCGATCTGGTGCTGCTGGCCATGGGTTTCCTGGGACCTCGCCGGGACGCGCTGCTGGAAACCGCCGGGGTGGAACTGGACCCGCGCGGCAACGTGGCCGCGAACACGGTGGATTACCGGACATCGCGGGAGGGCTTGTTCTCGGCCGGCGATATGCGGCGTGGGCAGTCCCTGGTGGTATGGGCGATCCGGGAGGGGCGGCAATGCGCGCGCTCGGTGGATCAGTTCCTGATGGGGGCGACGACACTGCCGCGGTAGGGCTTGTCGTTCGGCCGCCACCGGGTCGGGATTGGATCCGGTGGTGGTGTCGGCGTGTCCTTTTGGGAGTGCTGCGTTGACCCTTCTCGGCCGTGGAGACGTACTGCCCGTCCCGCGGCGGGATTGGACCGCGAAGTGGATCAAGGTTGGGATGACGGGGGAAGCCGAGCGGGGCTGGGAGGTCCGGTAGCAACGGAACCGAAAGTTCGATACGCCAGCAACCCGAGGCTGGACGGTTTTCTGGTCGTTGATTGATGCATGGGTTGATACCTGCGAGGCTATCTATCGCCCTCATGACAGGAATGGTTTCAGGCTCGTGCATTTAACGGTGGTTTTCTGCATGCCCGCGGTATGCTGTGGTGAACGCGAAGCGAAATTCGTTCTGATAGGATAGTCCCGATGTCGATGCCGTCACCGCCATTGGCAACTGACGAAAATCTGTTTGCCTCTCTCCCCGGAGGACAGGCCGTGATCGACTGGTTTGGCTTCTGTCCCGTCTTCCATGATGGCACTTTGGAAAGATTGGAGCTGTCTGACGGAAACGCCGTGCTCAGCGTCCGCACCTACAGAATGACGAGCAAGATCGAAGCAAACGGATTTTATGTCGCCGATCGGCACGCTTCCGTGACTTTGCGCATGCGCGGCGTGACGGGCATGAGGTTGGATGGCGATGCGGGGTCGATTATCTCCGAGCTTCTGATTCGGCGACTTCAGACAGACCCTCCAAGGGCTGACTGGCAAAGCTGCGCGGGACCGGTCACCGGTAACATCGAGATTACCTTTGGCACTGCGGTCGGACTTTATGGCTCGATCTTCGCGAAAGAGCTGGCATTCGAACTTCAGCCTGGTGGAGGACCCCTTTCCGTTGGGTAGCCCTCGTCGGTAGAGGCCAGCCTCAAGGTCTGAATCGAACTTTCGGTTCCGTTGCTACCGGACCCCCAAGACGGATGTTAGGCCAACCAAGCGTCAATCAGGCGTCTCCACGGGCGTAATAACGACCAGATGCGCTGAACCGAACTTTCGGTTCCGTTGCTACCGGACCCCGGGCTGCGCCGGAGCTGACATCATGATTTTATCTAACCAGACCAGACCAACGGTTGGCGGTTTGTACCGCAAGACCCTATCCACCGGCCGAACAGATCTGTGTCAAGTTGGCGGCACCACGCCAGCCCCCATCCCGTTTGGCCCTGTATGGTGCCCCCAAAGCACGCCAGCCCAAGCGTTAGGGTGTATTAACTTGCATCGCAATATCGTTGTTTATATGTATGATAATGAGAACAAAATACTGTCTACGCAATGTCCATACGGTCTCATATTCAATCGCACGCAGGTCGTCGAATTCGCGCTCTGTGCAACTCTGTGTGATCTCGGTGACCCTTGCTTACGCGATCCATACTCCCTGCCGGATCGGGCGCAAGGACGGACCGGACGTGGCGCGGAACGTGGCTGCCCGGTCGGATTCGGATGCCGTCATCAGCGATCAAGGGACAGAGACAACGCCACGTGCACCTAAACCGTTTCAACCTGACTGGAAACGGCAAACCCCTCCAGGTCGTTGTTTGATCGCATGATTCACCCGCGGTTACGTTTCGCTCAACGCGATCATGCTCTAGCACAACCGATCGCCGCAACCACACGGGAGAGGAACGGGGTGCCCCAACAAACCTGCCAAGGCGACGACGAAGTATATCCTCTCCTGTCGTGTATCACAGAACGTATCCACGCCGAGCACCTTGGAAGGACCGGTCACTTCGGCGCCCATGCCCGCGTTGCCGAACAACTGAGCAGGTTGGTGCTTTTCGCGCCAGAGGTTAACCGCGCCTATCCGGAACGAAACCCCGCCTTTTCCGCGCCTGACCGGAACGAAAACCCCCGTTTTCCGGGCCTACGCGGTATGGATTACCGAAAATCCACACTTAAAGCCATATCTCAAAACGATCGGAAATTCGCCGCTAAATCAATGCGATGACCGCCATCCCTGACGTGGGATCTCAGCCGCCGGTCATCTTGATCCGTCCGCCAACTGGGTCGTATCAGAAATGTGACTCACCTTGTTAACACATGCACACCCATTAGACTGACTTCATGAAATCAAGCTGTTGCAGGCGGCGCCTTATCCAAAATCAGAGCCGGTCGTTCAAATTTCTTGCCTCTTGAAGCAAACCGCCTAGAGAACAAACAGTGACTTTCTACATTGTGCCACCCATCCAGTCCCGCCACCCAGCCCCCGGAACAAGTGGCCGGGGCAAATTGCGGGCACGGCGCTCATGACTCCCCTCATTTTCGACTCCTGCATTACTATGCCCAAGCAGGCACGACTCTCCTGGACACCGCTTTTTGTATCAGGCTGGGTTACGTGACTCGAGGTATGACCCGGTCAGTTGGGCCAGCTTCCCGTTGCAGGTGGCGGG
>CAMATI010000308.1 GCA_945861095.1 Asaia bogorensis
GGGCGGTTGGGTTGCCGTGCATAGATTCGGACATTGTGCCGCGCCGGAAGCCATCCGCCCCGCGCGTCGATACGATTTTCCCATTGTGTTGCGGCGCAGACTCACTCTTTCAGCACCGAGGCATAGAGCATTCAACAGCCCTGGGGTACATCCGGTCCGGACGCGCTGCCCCCCGCTCCTTGGGCGCGCGGACAGCCTGTCTACCGCGGTGAAGTCCCGACGCTCTGTGATCCGAATCACAGAAAAGCGTGAAAGCGGACAGCGGCCCGATGGACCGGGAAGGCGCTGATCGTCCGAGATAGCTTCCAAAAAACATATCGGAAGTAGAATGTCGAAAAAATCGCGTCAATTCTGATTGTGTGAAGTAAATCACATCCAGAGTGAGAGATGCACCCTAGCGTCCGTCCATCGCCGAACAACAACGGTCGGTCTTGGAGGATCAAAAAATGAAAATTTCCCTCGCTCCCATCAGCATTGCCGACAAAGGCGCCGTGAAGCTCGGATCCGGCAACATCCAGGATATGCGGGTTGCGCTGCCGACCCGCGCGATCGCCGACAAGGGCGCCGTGAAGCTCGGTTCCGGGAACATCCAGGACATGCGGATTGCGCTGCCGACCCGCGCGATCGCGGACAAGGGCGCCGTGAAGCTCGGTTCCGGGAATATCCAGGACATGCGGGTGGCGCTGCCGACCCGCGCGATCGCCGACAAAGGCGCCGTGAAGCTCGGTTCCGGGAACATCCAGGACATGCGGACGGCTTGACTTTGTCGGGCCCGACGAACGACCCCGAGGAGCCGCTTCTCCGGTTCTATCGATTGATCCCCACCGCCCCCGAACCGCGCCGAGCGGATCGGGCGGCGGGCGGGTTGATCCCGACGAGGGCGTTACGGTACTGCGATCCGCTGACCTCCGCCACCGCGTTCGGATGGTGGGCGTTCCCACCGGTCGGCCTCGGCCTGATGTGGGATGGCGGCACGGGCGTGTTCTGGACGCCCGAGGGTGGCGATACGTGGTATCCGCTCAAATCAGCGCAATTTCCCGATTTCGCGGACTATTTCGCCTCCATCGCGCCGGGCGAAGCCGCAAACTATCCGCCGCCGTTTCTGCTCAGCACGATCGAGCCGGCCATCGTCCAGATCTGGACTGGCTGGGTGGTTCGCACCAGGCCGGGATGGAGCACTCTCATCCGCCAGCCGGCCAATTTTCCGCGGCCGCAGGGGATAGACTACTTCGAAGGAATTATCGAGACCGACAAATGGTTCGGGCCTCTCTTTATTAACGTCCGCTTGACGAAGACAGACATACCGATTTTTCTTCGGGCTGAGCTTCCACTGCTACAAGTCACGCCAATATTACGTGCGCATTACGCTGAGACCCTGATGAACAACGTAGACATCATCGGTGACCCATCCGACTGGACCGATGATGATTGGAACGCGTTTCACAAGACTGTCGTGGCCCCGCACACAATGGATTTCCGGCCAGCCGGCCTGTATGCGACGTCCGCGCGACGCCGGCGCAAGCAGGACGATTGATCCAGGCCCACGCGCCGTTGTCGCGTCAATAAGTCCGCGCGCCTCCGTCGCGACAGTAAGCTCGCGCGCCTCCGTCGCGACAGTAATCCATCGCGGCATCTACCCAATCAGTCCGACATGCGCCATTCTTCTGGGTGAACTTTGTTGACCCAGAGGACCTCACGGTTGATCGATTCGCAGGCGAGGTTGGTGGATACAAACGGGCCGATCCCGCCTGGCGCGGACAGCATTCCGCCCCATTCGCAACGCCCCAGTTACAATAGCACCACTGCGCCGAACCGCGCGCTGCCCCGCCGGTCCCGCGGAGCAATCGTTGCCTGGGGTTGTTCGCGATGAACGGTCGCTACCGCGGCATCATCCTTATCCTGATCTCTTACGCATTGCTGACCGGCGAAACCGTCGCCATCCATGAGATCGGGCACGCCGCGACACCGCTGCAATTCATCCTGATGCGCAATCTCGGCGGTGTGGTCCTGGTACTGATCCTGGCACGCAACACGGGCCTCGCGGTCTTCCGTACTGGCACGTTGTGGCTGCAATTCGTCCGCGCCGGGCTGACCATGGTCTCGCTGTGGGGGCTGTTTTACGGCTTCGCCGCACTGCCCTTGGCCGATGCAACCGCGGTGACCTATACGCGGGCGGTTTTCCTCAGCGTTTTCGCGGCGGTGATCCTGAAGGAATATGTCGGTCTGGGCCGGTGGTTTGGTATCGCCGCCGGTGTGGTCGGCGGACTGATCGTCGTCAAACCCGCGTTCGCCGAATGGCGCCCCGATTATCTGATTGCGGTGGCCGGCGCGGCGATGAACGCTGGCGCCATGGTAGCGACCAAGGTGCTGGAACGCCGCGATTCGACCCTGACCATCATGGCCTGGTTGACGGCGCTGTCGATGGTGGCCTGCGTTCCCGGCCTCTTTACACCCTGGCCGCCATGGGAAACCTGGCCCTGGCTGCTCGCGATCTCCGTGCTCGGTACGTCGGGCCTGTATATCGGCCTGATGGCGATCCGGGCGGCGGAACTTTCGGTACTGGCGCCGTTCGACTACACGCGGCTGATCATGGCCGCCGGATTGGGACTGGTGTTTTTCGGCGAGTCCCCAGATCTGGTCGGTTTCATCGGCGCGGGTGTCATCACCGTTGCCTGTATGGCCGCGGCGATGTCCGGCCGTCGGCCGGCACCGGTGCGGGTGGGATAAGCCGCACCGGCGAGCACCCTCGGCCCTATTCGTCGATCGGCGGCGGCTCGTGCGCGGTCACTGGCGGCAATGGGCCATCGAATCGCTCGATGCCCACCAGGCAGCTTTGAGCCACCGGTCCCTGCCCCAGGCGCGACGTCCCGATGTCCAGGGTCAGGACATTCGGATTGCCATGCACGCACATTTCGTCCAGCGGATCGAACCAGGCCCCTGTCGGCAGCACCGCGATGCCGCGCAACCGGTCCCCGGCCAATTGCACGCCGGCCAGGCAGGATCCGCGATCGTTGAATACCCGCACGATATCGCCCGCCTTGACGCCCAACGCGGCCGCATCGTCCCGGTGCAGGATCAGCGGCTCCCGCCCCTGGATCTTGCTGGCCTTGCTGACACCGACGTGATCCATCTGGCCGTGCAGACGCGTTGTCGGCTGGGCGGACAGCAGATGGAACGGATACCGGGCAGCGAGCGGGGAGCGCAGATACTCGCTCGGCCGGAACCAGGTGGGATGACCGGGGCAATCATCGTACTGGAAGCTATCGATCGTGGGGGATGCCAGCTCTATCCGTCCTGACGCGGTGTTGAGCGGTTTGCCTGCCGGGTCGGCGAGAAACTCGGCATAGGGGACGAAATCCGCCTCGGTCAGCGGGACCTCGACATGTCCCTCGGCCCAGAAGCGGTCGAAGTCCGGCACGGCGATGCCCATGTCGTCGCACTGGCGGGTCCAGCGGCCATACATGTGACGCAGCCAGGCGGCGGTATCGCGCTGTTCCGTGTAGCGGTCTCGGACGCCCAGGGCATCGGCGACGTCGGACAGAATGGCGAAGTCGTCGCGCGCCTGGCCTTGCGGCGGCACGACCTGCTTCATTGCCATCACGTAGCGGTCCCGCGCGCTGGAGGCGATGTCGTTCCGCTCCAAGGTCGTCGTTGCGGGCAGCACGATGTCGGCGTGGCGCGCGGCGGGGGTCCACCAGGGTTCGTGCACGACGATCGTTTCGACACGGGACCAGGCTCGCCGGAACCGGTTCAGATCCTGGTGATGATGAAACGGATTGCCGCCCGCCCAATGGATCAGGCGGATATCCGCGTAGGTCAGGCGCCTGCCATTGTAGTCGTATTCCTGGTTCGGCTTCTCCAGCAGGTCCGTCACGCGAGACACCGGGATGAAGCTGTTGGCACGGTTCGGCAGGGCCGGTAGCCCGACCGAGGGCACTCGGGTGCGTGGGGTGCCCATGCCGCCGCTGCTGCCGTGGCCGAAGCCAAAGCCGAGTCCGGGCTTGCCGATGGAGCCGAGGAGGGCGGCGAGGGCAATGGTCATCCAGTAGGGTTGTTCGCCCCGTTCGGCGCGCTGCAATGACCAGCAGGCGGCCATGAAGGTGGGCTTGCCGCCGGCCTCTCGTGCCAGACGCAGGATGGTTTCGGCCGGCACACTGGTTTCCGCCGCCGCCCAGGTCGGGGTTTTCGGCACGCCGTCGGTCTCGCCCAGGACATAGGCGCGCAGGCGGTCGTAGCCGATGGTGCAGCGGTCGAGGAAGTCTCGGTCGATCAGGTTTTCGGTGATAAGGACATGCGCCATGGCCAGCATCATGGCGGTGTCGGTGCCGGGGATGATCGGCACCCATTCGGACGGCACATCGTCCGGCATATCCTCGCGGATCGGCGAGATGTTCACGATCCGCACGCCGGCCTCGGCGGCCTGGCGCAGCAGCGGGCCCATGCCGTGCTCCCCGCCGCCGCCGTTGATGATCTGGCCGTTGCGCAACGGGATGCCGCCGAAGCAGAGCATCAGGCGGGCGTGACGGGCGATGGCGCGCCAGTCGACGATCGGGCTGATCAGGCAATCGGTATCGCCGACAATGCGCGGCAGCAAGGCCTGGGCGCAGGAATAGGAGTAACTGCCGATGCTGCTGGTGAACCCGCCGGACGCGGCGAGAAACCGTTGCACCTGAGTCTTGGCATGGTGGAATCGCCCGGCCGAGGACCACCCATACGAGCCGCCATAGATGCTGGCGGGGCCATGCGTATCGTGAACCCGGGCGATTTCTTCGGCCACGAGGCGGGTTGCCGTGTCCCAATCGACCGGCACGAAGGGTTCGGTGGCGCGCAAGGTGCCGCCGGCGCGATCGCCGTTGAGCCACCCCTTGCGCACATAGGGTCTATCGATCCGCATGCGACCATGCACGGCCTCGGCTGTTCCGTGGATGATCGGTGATGGATCGGGGTCATTCGCGAACGGACGCACCGCTTGGATGCGGCCGTCTTGCACCTCGGCGGTGAAGGCGCCCCAGTGGGACACGTTTGGGATCAGATCGAGCATCCGGGCAGGATGTTGCAGCGCAACAGTCTCGGCAAGGGGGGAATGCGACAGGGGGAATGCGACAGCGGGGGATGCGACCGGGGGAATGTGGTTGCAAGCGCCCCCGCTCCGTCCGGGTCTACGGTCAGGCCGAGTGGTCTCGTACCAACAGTCGCAACCACTGGCCTATGGGTGGGGGCTGTCATTGCGAGCGCAGCGCGGCAATCCAGGGGCCTGGCACGATTGATCCTGTTGGTCGCCCTGGATTGCTTCGCTGCGCTCGCAACGACAGCTTTCGTTGTCGCCATGGGTCAGTGGTTACGGCGGTTGGTCTCAGTATCCCCGCGCGTGATTTACCTGGTTCAGCAGTGCCTCGCCCGCCCGGAAGCGGCGGACATTTTCTGCGAACTTGGACACGATTGTCTCCAGGCTTGCCGTGCTGGAACAATGCGGCGTCACGTAGACGTTGGGGCGCGCCCAAAGCGGGTGATCCGGTGGCAGCGGCTCCTTCGGAAACGCGTCCACCGTGGCGGCACGCAACTGTCCGCTGTCCAGGGCGGCCAGCAGATCGGCCTCATTCAGATGGCCGCCGCGCGCGCAATGGATCAGCACCGCGCCGAAGGGCAGCCGATCGAAGCAGCTCTTGCCCAGAATCCCGCGGGTCGCGGCCGTCAGGGGTAGCAGATTGACCAGGATTTCCGTGCCAGCCAGGAAACGATCCAGCCCGTCCATGCCGGCATGGCAGATCACACCGGGCAGGTCGTGCAGGGTCCGAGACCATGCATGCACCTGATACCCCAAAGTGGCGAGGCGCCGACAGGTCAGGGTCCCCATCTGGCCCAACCCCATCACGCCGACCCGCAGGTCATGCGCCGAACGCATCGGCTTGTAGTCCCAGCGATGGTCACGCTGGGCGGCAAGGAAATGGGCGACGTCGCGGTGATGGAACAGGACCCAGCACAACACGTAGTCAGCCATCCGCTCGGCGAAGTCGTCATCCACGACCCGCACCAGCGGAACATGGTTCGGCAATTCCGGGTCCAGCAGGAAATGGTCGAAGCCCGCACCGGTGGCGGAGATCAGCTTCAGGTTGGGGAAGGGGCGCAGGAAGCCCGGCTCCATACGAAAGACGATGCAGATATCCACGGCCTGTGGATCGCCGGTTTCGGGCCATTCATGCACGGTTTCGTTGGGCAACGCGGCTCGGATGCCGTCGATCAGGTCGTTGCCATACGCTGTGTGCAGGCGCGCGAGGATTGTCATGCTTCGGCCTTCCCTACATCCGTCCGCCATCGACGACCCATAACTGGCTGGTACACATGCGGCTGTCGTCGGCGGCGAGCCACAGCACCATCCGCGCGACATCCTCCGGCACCAGTTTGGTCTTCAGGCATTGGGCGCGGATCAGTTGTTCCTCGGCGTCCGGCGTCAGCCACAGATCGATCTGGCGCTGTGTCATGATCCAACCTGGGATCACGGTGTTGACCCGGATCCCATCGGGCCCCAGGTCGCGGGCCATGCCCTTGGTCAGGCCCTCGACCGCGGCCTTGGCGGTGGTATAGGCCGGCATCCCGCCGGAATTGGTGTGCCAGGAAATCGAGCCGAAATTGATGATGGACCCGCCGCCCGCCGCTTTCATCATCGGCGCCACCGCCTGGATGGCGAAGAACTGGTGCCGCAGATTGGTCGCCATGCGTTCATCCCAATACTCGACCGTGACGTCCTGGTAATCATGCCGCTGGTCGTTGGCGGCGTTGTTCACCAGCACGGTGATGGGGCCAAGGACCGCGGCCGCGGATGCGATGGCGGCCTGCAAGGCGGCGATGTCGCGGATATCGCAATGCTGGTAGAGCGGCGCGGGATGCCCCGCTGCCCGCAAGGTTTCCACCAGGGTGGCGGCCGCGTCGTCGGCGATATCGACAAATGCCACCTTGGCGCCCTGGCGGGCAAACTGGGTGACTTCCTCGGCACCGATGCCGCTGGCGCCGCCGGTGACGAACACGACGCGGTCGCGCAGGCTTGGATAGACGGCATTCGGTTGCGTCATGGCATTCGTTTCCGCAATTCGACGATGATCCGGTCGGCGATCTCATCCGGCGACGCCGTCACCGCGACCACGATGGGAGATTCGTCGGTGCCAGGCTCTTCCAAGGTCGCAAACTGGCTATCCAGCAAACCGGGCGGCATGAAATGGTCCGTTCTGACTTTCAGTCGCTGGCCGATCGTGTCCGCCGACCCGGCCAGGTGCACCAGGACAACGTCGGGACGGCGACCGATCAGGATATCCCGATAGGCGCGCTTCAGAGCGGAACAGGCGACGACCAGGGGTTGGCCTGACGCACGGGCCGCGTCGATTTCGCCTGCGATCGCGCGCAGCCAGGGCCAGCGATCCGCATCGGTCAGCGGCGTGCCGGCGCGCATTTTGGCGACGTTTTCGGGTGGATGGAATGCGTCGCCTTCCAGCAGGCGCCATCCCATCCTATCCGCCAGGGTGGCGGCGATGGTGGTCTTGCCGCTGCCGGAGACCCCCATCACCACGACGACTCTCATCCCTGTTTCGGCGCCTCCGCTTTGGGCGTTTCGACATGGCCGCCAAAGCCGAATCGCATCGCGGACAGGACCTTCTCCGCGTATGTGTGCTCCTGACGCGAGCGGAAGCGCACGAACAACGACGCGGCCAGGACATCGGCCGGGACGGCTTCCTCGATCGCC
>CAMATI010000309.1 GCA_945861095.1 Asaia bogorensis
CGCATCCGCCAAGAAATTGCTGGCCAGCGGAATACCGCCGCGCGATGTCGCAAAGAACCTCGGGGTTTCCGTCCCCACCCTGTACCGCTGGATACCAGCCGCCGCCACTGCTTAGCGTGCTATAATTTCCGTTTCCTCACGCGACCCCTGCTACGGCCGGTTGCCGCTGTATCGCTGGGGATCGGTGCTGGAATGGGCCGAGGCCCGCTTGTCGCCCGTGCGGCACTGCACCGCAGAGGCCGAGGCTAAACGCGCCGCCTGAAAACGACATCACCGACCCCGAGGGGCCGGCGACTAGTCGGGTGGGCGTGTGCGGGGAAGCGCAACCTACTTCCGGCGTGGCGCTGGAATCAAGCGGGGCGGCTCTGGGAGCACGCCATGCGCACCAACATCATCGACCTAAGTACCCAGCGTCTCCTACGCCATCCAGACGCCATCCACTGCGGTTTTCACCCCCTCGGGTTTTCCGTCGCGGTGGTGCTGCATCATGCCGGCATCGATCCCATCGTCGAGGGCGCCATGCTCGCGGCGATAGCCCATGACACGCACCGCAGTTTCGGGGCGTTTCACCAATGAGCGGGCCGGCCGTTGAAGGCACGGGTGGGGCGCCTCGCCAACCGATCCGCACAATTCCAGCCAGGGCCGCACCGCCAACCAACGGTCGCGGCGGGATCGTCCACGAGGCGCTGGCACTGGCGGCGGGTGGCCTGCCGGTATTCCCGTGCACCGCCGACAAAAAGCCCGCGATCAAGCATGGGTTTCTCGACGCCACGAGGGACCCGGACATCATCGCCAAGCTGTTCAGGGGGAAGGGCGCGGTGCTGATCGGCGTTCCGACTGGCCCCGCCAGTGGGCTGGATGTGCTGGACCTCGACTACCGGCACGGTGCGACCGAATGGGAGGCGGCCAACCTACACCGCATCCCGGAGACCCGCGCCCATTCGACCATGAGCGGCGGGCGGCACCTCCTGTTCCGATCCGATGCGAGGGTCCGCAATTCCGCCGGGCGCATAGCCTCTGGCGTCGATGTGCGGGGCGGTGGTGGCTACATCATCATGCCGCCGTCTCCCGGCTACGCGATTGTTTCCGACGCGGCGGTGGAGTCTTGGCCCACCTGGTTGCTTGAGCCAGGTGTTGTCCTGCCGCCACCGCCGAAGGAAAGGCCGGTCAGTTCGGCGGGGGCGTATGTCCCTGCATCATCGGCGCGGCTTGAAGGTCTGCGGGCCAGCATCCTGGCGAATGTTCAGCGGGCTGGCGACGGACAGAAGCACCTGCAACTCCGCAACGCCGCATTGGCCTTGGGTGGGATTGCGGAACAGGCCGGGTTCTCGGACGCAGAGGCCGTGGATTGGCTTCTGACGGCGCTGCCCGATGGCGTGAAGGACTGGGAGATCGCGCGGCAGACCGCCGCATGGGGTGTGGCGGCGGGCCGCGATGCGCCGCTTCCGCCGTTGGAGGATAGACCACGCGGCACCCGCAAACCGAACGGCGCCACGCATGAACCTGCGACGGCGCGGGAACCTGAGCCGCGGCCGGAACCGCCGGCCGCAGAGAAAGCCCCGAAGGCCAAGCGGCGGGGGCTGAACATGCTGATCCTGACCGGCCGCATGGACACGAAGGCGTGGCGGG
The DNA here is from genome assembly GCA_945861095.1 of Asaia bogorensis. GTDB lineage: Bacteria > Pseudomonadota > Alphaproteobacteria > Acetobacterales > Acetobacteraceae > Rhodopila. The sequence goes on from CAMATI010000309.1 coordinate 1,630, forward strand.
GCGCGGTCAGGCTGAACGATATGACCTCCGCAATCGAGGTGCGTGAGCCGTTTCCGCCGACCGGCGATGCGTTCAACGGTCCATTCCGGCCGCTACGAGACCCCATCGACCTGCTAGAGGCGGTGATGTGGCATCAGGGCAACGGCGCCCCAAGCGCCCGCAAGGAAGGCGTATTCGACGCCATCCAGATTGCCGCGCATCGAAACCATTACCACCCGGTTACGGACTATCTGGACGGCCTGAAATGGGACGGAACGGCGCGGGTCGGGAGGCTGTTCCAACACTACTTCAGCGCCGTTATGCCGGATGAAGGCGACACGAAAGCCCACGACAGCCACGTTGCCTACCTGGAGCACATATCGCGTTGCACCCTCGTCTCGGCCGTGGCGCGCGTGAAGCAGCCGGGATGCAAAGTAGACCACCTGCCGATCATCGTCGGGCGGCAGGGCGCGAACAAATCGAAGGGCCTTCGGGCGCTGTGCCCGAACGACGCATGGTTCACCGACGATCTATCCCCGGACCTGATCGAACGGGACACCAAAGAAAGCCTGCTCGGAAAATGGTTGGTGGAGCTTGCGGAAATCCCGCACGTCCGAAAAGAGGCTGAGCGCGTCAAGGCGTTCTTCTCAAGGCAGTCCGATCGGTTCCGCCGCGCCTATGACCGGACCACGAACGACTGGCCGCGCCAGTGCATTTTTCTCGGAAGTAGCAACGATTTGGAATTTGTCGATCCGACCGGCAACCGGCGGTTCTGGCCGTTCAACGTCGGGCAGATTGACGTGCCCAAGATCATCGCTGACCGCGATCAGCTATGGGCCGAGGCGGCGGCGCTCTATCGCGGCGGGTGCGAGTGGTGGCTACCCCCGACGCTTGAGCTTATCGCCGCATCGCAACAGGCCGGATACGTCGAGGCCGATCTTTGGGACGATCTGATCGAGAGTTGGATTGTCCGCGATTCCGAGGCCAGGCCGGCCGGGCCGGGAAAAGATCATGAGTTCACCCTGCTTGACGTAATGACCGGGGCATTCGGATTCGTGGGGGCGGCAGGCATCCCCAAACCCGACCAAATGCGCGCCACCTCTTGTCTGAAGCGCCTGGGTTATCGGCGTGGGCCGCTCAAGCGGGTGGGCAAGGGCCTGGTCCGATATTGGAGCCGGCCGGGGCCGCGTTCATGACAACGGCATGGCCCTGTAAGGCGACGCGCAACAATTAGCGCGCCAACCTGATGCCCTGGGAGATATGGAATAATTCCACTCTGGGTGAAATGCGTCGCCCTTGATATTGAGAGCGGCCATCTCGGCATCGGTGACCTTGATGCCTTTCGGATAAGCCCGCGCGTCAAGCTCGCAGCGGACCTTCAGGCCGGTCTTGGTCGTTGTGGCGGCGATCAGTTCGACCGCCGCCAGACGGCTGGTCAGCGGCTTACCCCGCCAATTCTGAGTGATGTGGCAGAACAGCCGGTGCTCGATCTTATTCCACTTCGATGTCCCTGGCGGGTAATGGCATACCTGCAGGGTTAGTCCGGTTTCATCAGCCAGTTTCTGTAGTTCCACCTTGAACAGCCGCACGCGCGAGCCGTTGGAACCGCCACCGTCAGCCGTGATCATCAGGCGATCATGGTTCGGGTACCGCTCCAGGCCCATGGTATCTCGCCAGCGACGGATCGAGTTGACCGCGAACTGCGCGGTGTCGTGGTCGATGCCCACACTCACACAACCGGCATTCGCGACGATATCATAGACACCGTAAGGAGCGACCTTACCCAGTTCCGCATCGACGAAGTCATGCACCTTGACCTGGTCGGGACAGCCCGCCGGCCGATAATCGCTCCCGCCGTTCTTGTAGGGACCGATCAGTTCCTTCTTCTTGGTGTCGACCGAGATCACCGGTTGACCCGCCGCCTGCATCGCAAGCACCGTGGCGTTGATATGCTCGAACTGGGCGTTGCGGTCCGGATTATGGCTGCTTTCCAAGCACTTACGGTTCACCTGCCGACGGTAGTTCAAGCACTCCAGCAGCTTGGGTATGCTGCTGGCCGAAATCTGGTGCCCCATGTCACACAGCGCCGCCGCCAGCTTCGAGCGGCTCTTCGACACCCACAGCAGCGGGCGCATCGGATCGCCGATCGTCGATGGTTCAACCAACCGCCGCAGATCGTCCAACAGGCTTGGGTCGATGGCCGTCAGCGCCGGTCGGCCACTGCCGGGACGACGAACCGCGCCTGACAGCGCATCAGGGGCTTCCAAATCCTTCAGACCACGGCCAATCGTGCTGCGAGCGACCCGCGTGGCGCGGGCCGTCGCGCTGATCCCGCCGTAACCGGCTGTTCGCGCTTCCGCTGCTGCGAATAACCGCCGACCACGCTCGTCCAGGCTACGCCGGACCGCCGAAAACCGATCGCGAATCGCTGATGTGTTTACCATCCGCCGAGTCTACGCAACGCTTGTTGCGTCGAGAATCGGCCCCCTCAAACCCCCACGGATAAACTAACGACCTGACTCGCTCATTTTTGCGCGTCGCCTAACCACCTTGTCGCATCGTTCCCGCCGATCAGATCGGCGGGACAGCAAACGGCGGTGAGTGCGCATAAGCCAGAAAAAGTGCACGCACAGGGTTTCGTGAAAAATGGTGGTTACAGTGGTTACGGTGGTTACACCGGCAGAAACCGGCGGTTTCCCGCCGTTCTTTCCCCTTATAGGTATCCCATAGGTGGTAACAGAGGTGGTTACAGTGGTTACAAAACGCCCGCAAAACTGATCGGGTGTAACCACGTAACCACCGTAACCGGCTTTTTCGCGAGTTTGCGGTACAACGACCAAATGTGGCGAACGCGGATGTTCGCGCGCATTTCCCGCGCCGTCCGGGCTGCCAACGGCGCCCGCCAGGTGGCGGCGTGATCCCCACAACCATAGGGCACCGTGCGCCCGACAGCGTTCCTGGGAGGGGCCTTCCGGGAACAGGCGGCAAGTCAGAAGGGCCGCCGTGGGTTGTTCAAAAAACTGCTGAATGCCGGCGCGCGGGGACGCTTCGCTCCGTGGTGGCCGGCACCCTCCCCTCCCCCACCTCACACAAGGACGCCAACCTATGACCGACGCCGAAATTGGAATCGTCACCGAGGCCGAGCGGCTGATTGACCAGCGCCAGCGCGACGTGCTCGCCCGACTGCACCCGCGTCTGAGTTTGGAGGGCAAGCCGCGCGCCTACGTCGAGGCCGCGTATGCGGCTGCGCTGGACGCCGCCACGCTGGCCCCCGCCGTCCGCTCCGACGCCGCCTCCGGCACCGCGCGGGGAAACCTCCGGTTCGATGGCGCGGGCGATCCCACGTACCCCACGTTCCACCCCACCGCCCGCGCCGACGCCGCGGCGCCCGTGATGCGACCCGCCGCCCCCACGATCCCGACCGCGCGGGAGCTCACGGCCATGCGCGACCGAGCGGACGCCGCCTCTGACACGAGGCGGATCGTGGCAGGGGAGGCGTGGAAGCCAGCGGCCGAGCGCGGCGCACGAATGACTTACGAGGAGAGAAAATGCTTCCTCGGGGAGTTGTGGCGCGGCGAGGAAGCCGCCCGGCGCGCTGTGGATCGCTTCCGGGGGCGGGCGGCATGAGCGCCACCACAACGCGCCCGGATGCGGCGATGATCCCCGGCATGGTCGAGGCGGACGCGGCGACGATGGCGGCACGCGAGCGCCTGGCGGCACTGGACCGGCGGATAGCCGAGGCCGAGGCGGGGGCGGCTACGGCGCGCGACGCCAGGGCGGCCCTTGTCGCGCGGGCGGCAGGAGGGGCCGAGGTGCAGCCCGCCGCGTTGCGGATTGCCGACGATGGCATCAGCGACGCCGAGTCGGCGGTCGAACTGCTGAACGCCGCCCGTCCGGCCCTTCTGGGCGGGGTGGAGGCGGCGGAAAGCGGCGTGCGTGGCCTGATCGCCCGGCACCTGGCCGAGATGGCCCGGCGCGCGTCGGTGCGCCTGGCAGAGGCCGAGGTCGCGTTGGCGGATGCACGAACCGCTGTGCAGCGCCTGGCGGAGGCAAAGAGCGCGGTTCAGCGAGGGATCAGGCTTTTCCAGGACGTGGCCGCGTTCGGCCGGGGGCCGGCGGACCACACGGCCAGAATGCGGCTCGTCGTCAACGAGCTTGCCGCACAGGAGGCCGCCCAGGCCATCGCGGGATCGGCCGGTTGATAGGGGCGGCGGCAGGCCAGGTCGCCTATCCCCTGTCCGAATAGACCTTGCCCTAAGCGGACAGTGAGGCACCACGCTAAAGTGGCCTGAATGGCGTCCGATTAAAATGGGTGTTGCCTTATCGGACGGCATGTCCTACAACATCAAGATACAAATCGGACAGAAGGCCACCCCATGATTATCGGATACGCCCGGACCAGCACCACCGACCAAGCCGCCGGCCTTGCCGCGCAAGAACGCGACCTGATCGCCGCTGGTGCCGAACGCATCTTCTCCGAACAGGTTTCCAGCGTGGCATCCCGCGCCCGTCTGACCGAGTGCCTGGCCTTCCTGCGTGACGGCGATGTGCTGGCAGTGACCAAGCCGGACCGCCTGGCACGCAGCACGGCCGAACTGCTGACCATCGAGGCGGACCTGACCAAGCGCGGTATCGGCCTGATCGTCCTGAGCATGGGGGGCGAGCGACTGGACACCCGCAACCCCACCAGCAAGCTGATGCTGACGATCCTGGCAGGGGTCGCCGCATGGGAGCGGGAGATCATGCTGGAGCGCCAGCGGGAGGGCATCGCCAAGGCCAAGGCAGAGGGCAAATACAAAGGGCGCCCGGCTGCGATTGACGCTCACGAAGTCAAGCGGGTGGTCCGGTTGATCGGCCCGGCCGCAACGGCCAAGCAACTGGGGGTCGCCCGTAGCACCGTCTACCGGCTGATGGGCGACGCGGCATGATCGGCAGCACATCGTCTGCACTGCTTCAGGCCGCCCGGCTCTGGGAGCGCACAAGCGCGAAGGGCACCCGCTACATGTCGGGCCGCCTCGGTGGCGTGAAGGTGCTCATCATGCCGAACCGGGATCACGTCGCGGACGATCCGGCCAACAGCCACACGCACACTCTGTTTTTTGCGGACGGCACACCCGCACAGCCGAGGCCACCGGAGCGCGCCCCGGCCGAATCACACGAGCGGCCCCGGAAGGGGGATGTCCGGGACCAACTGATCGATGACGACGTGGTGCCGTTTTAAGCTGCGGCGTCAGGCCCCCCAATCGACGCCTGGAGCGCTTGCACTGGCCTCGCCTTGCTAGCGCGTGGCGGCAGCCCCTTGGCCTGGCGTAGGGCCACACGGACCGCCGCCTGGCCATCCTTGGCGAGCTGCTGGGGAACCGGCACGTTGGCGGCCGCAGACACGTCCTTCATGGCCTGCATCGCCGCCGCCAGGCCGGCCAGGTCAACCGGCGCGGGCGGTGAGCTGGACACAACCACCGGACTGCCGGCGTCCAGGTAGCCAGTAATCGCCTTCTCCAGCCACTGCCCAACAGTCAGGCCGTCCCGGCGCGCTGCATCGGTCGCGACATCGCGCGCCGCCTTGCTGATCGCCTTGATGGTCCATGGAATGATGGTATCGACCGTCCCGCCATCGCTCATGGTCACGTCATCCCTGGTGTTACTCCGCCGTGTTACCGGGATTGTGCCCGCATGTCATCCCTCGGAGTAACACTCAGTGTTACCGCCCCCGGCGTGTCGGAAGATCAAGCTCCATGCCATCAAGCGAGGGCTGCGATACGGGCGGCTCGCCTGGTCCAGTAGGCAACTGCCGTTCGCCAGGAAACAGCGCCGGGATGTGCTGCAACGACTCCTGGGCGCCAAGCTCGGCCGCGTCTGGCTGTTCGGTGTCACTGACGACAATGGCCGCGCTGAACATGCTGTAGCGGATGCCGTCGCGCGGTCCCGACCAAGCCACACGGTCATTCACGATGTAGGCGTTGACGGTGCCGCTCGGGCCGATCTGGCGAACTTCGATCCAGTGACCACCGCTCAGAATCTCCAGAGATCGTCGCACTGTTCGAGCAGAGCATCCCGCCAGCTTTGCCAGAGTGGCCTGCGATACGACGAGGGCATTATGCCGTCCCATCTG
>CAMATI010000310.1 GCA_945861095.1 Asaia bogorensis
GCGGTCAGGGTCACGAACGGGTCCATCACATCGTAATAATGCTTCGCCAGATCGCCGCCGCCGGGTGTCGGGCTCTTGCGGCTGATCGGGATATGGGAATGCTCCGGCGCCCAGACGGACTCGAAGCCGCGTTCCTCCAACGCCACGGCTAGATCGGCCGGAGACATGGAATAGTCGGTGAAAAACATCGAGGCGCCGAAATGCATGGTTTCTCTCCCTTTATCGTCGAGCCCATATACCGCCGACGGCCGGCTTCGACCATCGACCGTGTCAGGCGCGTTATCGCGTCGCGTCCCACCAGGGGCAGACGCCCTGCATACGGTTGAAATTGCCGTCGATCACATTCACCGGGCGGCGTTCGCCGTCGGCGGCGGCTTTCAAGCGCATGGCGCGGGCCTGCTGGCGCTGATCGTCCGGCAGCCAAGTGCGATCGTGGCCCCACAGGCTGGGGCCGACGGTCACTTCCGACGCGGTCCAGGTCCCGGGGGTGACTTCCTTGCCGCCCCAGCCGCATTCCACCATGAAGCCTGATGGAGACCGCAGGTAATACGACGTCACCGCGTCATTGGGATGGCGCCCGAGGGTGGTGGCGATTTTCTCGGGCTCGCCCAGCGCGATGTCGTAGCCCTGACCGATATCGTCGAGCGAATACAGCTCCACCATCAGATGATGCAGGTCCTGCTTGCCGGTTTCGATCAGGGCGATGCTGTGGTGGCGCGGGTTCACGTGCAGGAAATAGGCGCGGAACGGGGTGGTGATGTAGTCGCTGACCCCGAAACCCAGCATGTCCCTGTAGAATCCCAGCAGGTCGTCGATGTTCTTCACGTGGAAGACGGCGTGGCCCATGCCGAGCGGACCGGTGCGGAAACCGGAGAGGGAACGACCGGGTTTGAAGGGGTCGGAGGCGATTTCAGCGCCATGGAAGGCTTCCAGGCGGTTGCCGGCGGGGTCGGCGAAGCTGATCAGATCGCGCACGAAACGCTGATCGGCCAACGCTTTCGGCTCCCGCCGCACCGCCACGCCGGCCGCGTCCAGGCGCGTGGCGAGGCTGTCCAATGCGGCGGCGTCGGCCACTTCGAAGCCGAAATAGCGGTCTCCATCGGCGAGCGACCGATCGACGACAAGGCGTTGCTTACGATCGTCCATACGGAAGGATCGGGCGGAATTGCCGAGCTCGACGGACTGCATACCGAGCCATTTGGTGGCGAAGTCGGTCCATTCGGAGAGGTTGGAGGCGCCGATACCGACATAGCCCAGGGCTTGCACTTCCATGGATTTGACCTTTCTCGGGCGGGAGTTACAGGCGGTAGAAACGCGTGGCCGTGCCGTGGAACAAGGCGGCTTTTTCGCTCGGCGTGGCGGCGGCGGCGATGCGCTTGAAGGCGTTCCAGATCGAGACGTAGCTACACATGCCTTTATCGACCGGGAAATTGCTTTCGAACATGCAGCGGTTGGCGCCGAAGGCCTCGATGCAGGCTTCCATGTGGGGGCGCCAGGCGTTGGCGAGTTCTCCGGACGACGGCGGCAGCGGCTCCTGGCTGAAGTCGAGGCCGCGGATGGTCATGGCCTGGCCGCCGAGCTTCAGGGTGACGTTGGGGCAGGAGGCGAGCGTGTTCAGGTCGGCGCGCCAACGGGCGAAGGTTTCCGCGGGGTTGACCGCATGGGGTCCGATGCGGATCGGGCCACCGCAATGGTTGGCGAGGATAGGCAGGTCGGGGAAGGCGCGCGCGACGTCCGTCAGTTCGAGCAGTTGCGGGTCGTAGAGCGAGCTTTCGTAGGACAGCCCGTATTTGGCCATGCGCGACAGCCCCGCTCGGAAGTTGGGATCGGCCAGCAATCCGGCGGGCGCGGGGGCCGAGGTTTGGGTCAGGATCGCGGGATCCCACCCGGCGCTCTGGCGGATGCCTTTGAAGCGGCCTTTTCCGGCCTGGATATGGGCTTCGAGGACGGTGTCGATGCGCTCGCCGATGCGGAAGTCGCAGTAGCCGACGATCCCGGCGCATACGCCCGCGCGCCCTTGTGCCGTCGCCTGTTCGGCCACGGAGGCGACGAATTCGGTTTCTCCGACGGGGCGAAGTTCCGGGGGGCCGTCCTTGCGGAAGGCGGTGCCGCATTGGATGTAGACGGTGGCGGTGATGGTGTGGCCGGCGGTCAGATCGGCCGTGAGTTCGTCTAGGAAGTAGCGGCCGGAGGGGCGGTCCCACAGGTGATGGTGGGCGTCGACGATGGGTTGGTCCGGATCGATGACGGATTCCCGAAGGCGTCCCAACCAGGCGTCGTTGACGTGCGGGTGCGGGTAGGGTTTGGGGTCGATGGCGGTGGGCATGGCGGCGCTTCCCCTGGGCTTGTTTGTGGGGAGGGTATCAGGGTGGGCGGCCGTGAGTCTATTAGCACCCGGCCGCACGGAGAAAATTCTCCCCCTCTCCTTGCGGGAGGGGGTTGGGGGGAGGGGTAAACCCGCACCGTTTTCGCGTGAATACCCCTCCCCCCGGCCCCCTCCCTCAAGGGGAGGGGGAGGATTTTCTCCTGTGCCAGGATATCGCAAGGAGCGGCGCTCAAGCCCGCAGATGCCCCGGGATCTTCAGCCCCAGCCGCACCGGCACGGACCACAACTCCCGCGCCTGGCGCACCGTGTGAAACCCCGCCCGCACATAGGCCGGCATCGCGCGTGGGTGATCCGCCGTGCAGGTGTTCACGGTCATGCCGGTCACGCCCTCTCGCCAGGCCTCGTCCACCGCCTTGCGCAGGAATGCGAAGCCAACACCGGTGCCCACGGCATGCGGCAGCAGTCCGAAATAGCTCAGATTGGTATCCGGCCAGGTCCGCCGGTCGAGTTCGTAAAACCCCGCCGGCTCCCCGTCCGAATACAGCACGTGGATCGACACCGCTCGGTCGCGCAACAGGGCGGCCAATTCCCGATCCGGCATGGTCCGGCGAAGCCACCAGACGTAATCGGCGCCCACGGTGTTGTACAGGTAGCGGTAGAAGGCCACCGTCGGCGCGGCGAGACGGATGACGCCCATGGTCGGGGGCAGGTCTGGCGCGCGGGCGGTCGGCGCGTGATCCATCCGCAGAAAAGTGACCGTTACGCCCACCCGAACCACCGGCTCCATCCATTCCCCCCGCCGTTTCGGCATGTGGGGGAATGTTAACAGAGCCTCAGTCGTCCAGGAAGCTACGCAACTTCCGGCTGCGGCTGGGGTGCTTCAGCTTGCGCAGGGCCTTGGCCTCGATCTGGCGGATGCGTTCGCGGGTCACGTTGAACTGCTGGCCGACCTCTTCCAGGGTGTGGTCGGTGTTCATGCCGATGCCGAAGCGCATGCGCAGGACGCGTTCCTCACGCGGGGTCAGCGACGACAGCACGCGCGTGGTGGCTTCCCGCAGATTGGCCTGGATGGCGGCATCCAGCGGGATGACGGCGGCCTTGTCCTCGATGAAGTCGCCGAGGTGAGAATCCTCCTCGTCGCCGATCGGGGTTTCCAGGCTGATCGGTTCCTTGGCGATCTTCAGGACTTTCCGCACTTTCTCCAGCGGCATGCCCAGCTTGTCGGCCAGTTCCTCGGGCGCCGGTTCTCGGCCGATCTCGTGCAGCATCTGGCGGCTGGTGCGGACCAGCTTGTTGATCGTCTCGATCATGTGCACGGGAATGCGGATGGTGCGCGCCTGATCGGCGATGGAGCGGGTAATAGCCTGCCGGATCCACCAGGTGGCGTAGGTGGAGAACTTGTAGCCGCGGCGGTATTCGAACTTATCCACCGCCTTCATCAGGCCGATATTGCCCTCCTGGATCAGATCCAGGAATTGCAGACCGCGGTTGGTGTATTTCTTGGCGATGGAGATCACCAGGCGCAAATTCGCCTCGATCATCTCCTTCTTCGCCCGCGCGCTGTCGCGTTCGCCGCGCGAGACCGTCATGTAGACGCGGCGGAACTCCGCGATCGGCAGGCTGGCATCGGTCGCCACGGCGGAAATCTGGCCGCGCACATTGCCAATATCGGTCGGGTGCTTGGCAACGAACAGACGCCAGCCCTTGCCGGTGTTCTTGCCCACCCGTTCCAGCCAGTTCGGGTCAAGCTCATAGCCGCGGTAGTTCTTCAGGAACTCCTCGCGGTTGACCTTGCAGCCATCCACGGCCATGCGCATCAACTGGCCTTCTAGCGTCGTCAGGCGCTGGTTGAGCTGCTTGAGCTGGGTGACAAGCTCCTCGATGCGGTTGTTGTGCAGGCGGACCTGGCCGACCTTCTGGACCAGTTCCTCCCGGATTTTTTCGTAGCTTTTCTCGGACCGGGTGGTGACTTCCTCCCCGCTGGTCATGCTTTCCAGCCGGCGGTGCTGCATCTTGTGCAGCTTCTTGTACTGGTTCTCGATTTCCTCGAAATTCGCCAGCACCTCGGGCTTCAGCTTCTCCTCCAGCGCCGACAGCGACATGGACGGGCCGTCGCCCTCCTCATCGGGGTCCATGTCGTCATTCGCCGGGAAACCGTCGCCACCACCACTGGCCTCGACGGCCTCCACGCTGTCCGGAGTCGGCGCACCAGCGCCATCGGTCGCTTCCAGGTCGATGATGTCACGCAGCAGCATACGCCCGGCCTTGAGCTGCTCATGCCAGGAGATGATGGCCTTGAAGGTCAGCGGGCTTTCGCACAGCCCGTTGATCATCATGTCGCGGCCGGCCTCGATCCGCTTGGCGATCGCGATTTCGCCCTCACGCGACAGCAGCTCGACGCTGCCCATCTCACGCAGGTACATGCGGACCGGATCGTCGGTGCGGCCGAGATTGGCCTCATCGACGTTGCCGGTCTGGCCTTCCTCTTCCTCGGCGTCCTCGGACTTCTCCGCCTTGGCGACAGGGGCCTCGCCGTCCTCGGATTCCTCGCTCTCGACGACCTGGATGCCCATTTCCGAGAAATTGGCCATCACGTCTTCGATCTGCTCGCTGCTGTTCTGATCCGGGGGCAGGACCATGTTCAGCTCATCGAAGGTGATGTATCCACGCTCCTTGCCGCGGGCGATCAAACGCTTCATGGCCGCGCTCTGCACATCCAGCAGCGTGGTCTCCACGTCCTGTTCGGCCGTCACGGTATCGCCAGCGACACTCGGTTTGGTGGCCATGTCTCAGCGCACTCCTTCGTCCCACGGGGCGCTGCCGGATCGGCGCTGCCCCTCATTATTATGCGGCCTCAAGTTCGATCCCGTCCGGGTCGCCGCGTTGGACCTTCAACAGGGCCTCCACACGGGCGGTGAGGCGATTTTGATTCTCACGGGTCATCTCGCGGTCGAAATCCCCTCTGGCGGCTTCAACCTCCGCACGGAGTTGTTCGACGTTGAGGAACCCAAAAATATGCCACCACCCCGCCCCGGCCTCCGCCAGCATGGCCGAGGGGGATGCACAGGCAGGTAACGGCACGGGCACCGACGCCAGGACATATGCGACATCCGCCTGCAATCCAGATGCGGTGAGGTGGTCCATCACCCCCTCGGAGTCAAGAACGTCAACGCAATCAGCCCATTCCCGGATCGCCTGCCTCACCCTCTCCAACCGCTCATCCAACGTCAGGCGCGCATAGCTGGGCTCCACATCCTCCAGCAACGCGGGGTGACGCAGCAGGATTGCGGTCAAAATCCGGGTTCGCTCGGTGTCGCTCGATTCGGTGCTTGGCACCGGACGGACGACCGGACCGGACGCCCGCGCGGGCTCCGGTTTGCCAAACTTGCCCGCCTTGCCCTGATAGGTTTTGCCTTGGCGCCGGTCGGCATAGAACCGGTCGCGGAAAGTGGTGCGATATTCCCCGGCCAGGGTCTTGTCCGCGATCTGGTTCGCCGCGGCATTCAGACGCACCATGAACGCGGCCCGCAACTCGGGACCGGACGCCGGCGTCACTCCCTCTCGTAACAGATCATAGAGCACATCGGCCAGCGGTCGCGCCGCGGCCAGCATCGCCTGGAAATCCCCCGGACCGTTCCGCCGGACCAGGCTGTCGGGATCCTCCCCCGACGGCAGGGTAACCAGTCTCAACGTCTTCTCCGGCGTGATCAGCGGCAAGGCGAGTTCCGCACCCCGCGCCGCCGCCCGCGACCCGGCGCCATCGCCGTCGAAACACAGGATCGGCACCGGCGAAACCTGCCAAAGAAGCTCCAACTGGTCATCGGTCAGGGCGGTGCCCAACGGCGCAACAGCCCCGGTAAAGCCGGCCTGGTGCAGGGCGATGACGTCCATGTAGCCCTCGACCACCACCAAAGACTGGCCGCCGCGCACCCCATTGCGTGCCATATCCAGCCCGTAGAGGTTGCGGCGCTTGGAAAACAGCGCGGTTTCCGGGCCGTTCACGTATTTGGGCTGCCCGTCGCCCATGATGCGCCCGCCAAAGCTGATCGTTCGGCCTCGGCGGTCGCGAATCGGGAACATCACCCGGTTGTAGAACAGGTCGAATGTGCGGCCGGTTTCATCGTCGCGGCGCATGACGCCGACCTCGACCAACTGATCCGCGGTCACGCCCTCCCGCGTCAGATCGGCGGCGATCGCCCCGCGGCCTTCGCCGGACCAGCCGAGACCGAATTGCTTGATGGTCTCCAGGGTAAGGCCGCGACCGAGGAGATAGGTCAGGGCAGTGTGGCCTTCGGGGAGGAAGAGGCGGCGTTGATAGGCACCGGCCGCGGCTTCCAGAATCCCGCCCAGGTCCAGCCGGCGGCGTTCGGCTTCCGCGGCTTCCGGCGTGGGTTGCGGGACGTCCATCCCCGCTTCCGACGCGAGTTGCTCCACCGCCTCCATGAAGCCGGTGCCCTGGCTTTGCATGACGAAGCCGATCGCATCGCCGTGCGCGCCGCAGCCGAAGCAATGGTAATGGTCGTCATAGACGTAGAAGCTGGGGTTCTTTTCACCGTGGAAGGGGCAGCAGCCCTTCCATTGCCGGCCCGATCGCGCCAGGCGCACACGCCGGCCGATCACCGCCGCGATCGGGGTGCGGCTGCGCAGTTCGTCCAGGAAATTCGGCGGCAGGGCCATCAGGCGGCCATCAGGAGGAGAGTTTCGCTTTCACGATCGGCCCCGCCTTGGCCATATCCAGCGCGGCGGCATGTTTCGCCCGCAAGACCGCCATGACCTTGCCCATGTCCTTGATGCTGGCCGCGCCGGTTTCCCCGATCGCATCCGCAACCGCCGCTTCCATCGCCGAATCGTCCAACTGTTGCGGCAGGAAGGCTTCGATGACCGCGATTTCGGCGGATTCCTTGGCGACCAGTTCCGGACGATTGCCCTGGGCGAACATTTCTACCGATTCGCGGCGAGATTTCACCATGCCGCGCAGCATCGACAGAATTTCATCGTCGGGGACCTTGTCGATCCCCTTGGGGCGGGACGCGATGTCGACGTCCTTCAGCTTGGCCAGGATCATGCGCAAGGTCATGGTGCGGGGCGCGTCGCCGGCCTTCATCGAGGTTTTGAGCTGCTCGGTGAATTGTTCTCTCAGGCTCATGACGATTCCTTCCGCGCTTAAACAGCCGCCACATACCGATAGGGGTAGGGAAGGCTACCAGCCTCCCCTCCCTCCGAACCGTGCTGGCGGTTCTCCCGCACACGGCTCTCCAGTGGCTGGTTATCCTCATCGGGGGTGTCTCGCGGTGT
>CAMATI010000311.1 GCA_945861095.1 Asaia bogorensis
GCGAGTGGGGCGCCGAGACCTATGCCGCCTTCCGCTCTGTCGTCAGCACGGCGAAAGCCAATCGCGCTTCGGTGTTGGACACCATTCGCTTCGTGCTCGCGGTCAAACTACCCGCCGAGCCGATCGCAGGGGTGGGGTGAGCAATTACAAAGAAGACGGGCGCACCGGTGGACGCGAAGCTTAACGGGGCGCCGAATGACCAGGCGACGATGTCGTCGATCCGTTGGCTGAACAGGGCTGTTCTCAGGGTCGAATCGATCGCCGGCAATGCGCGTTCATAGCCGATCTCGCCGTTCCAGACGATGGTCGGGTGAAGATTGGGGCGCCCGGCATAGGGGATAGGCGCGCCCCCGAAGCCGGCCGGGATCTGCAATCCGTATTGCAGAAGGGTGGGAAGCTGCACTCCGCGCGCCGCCGACAGCCGGAACGTATCCTCGTCGGTCGCCTTCCAGACCAGTCCCGAATTGAAGCTCGGTTGCGTAATGGTGGTGTTGTTGAAGTCGGCGATCGTCAAGCCCGTCGAGGGAAGCAGGCTTCCGGAAAAATGCAGCCGCATGTGATCGATCCGGACCGCGTTGGTCAGCGACAGGGACGGCGCGATCTGCCAGTCCCACATCAGGCTGGCGGAATAGATGGTGTTGCTGATGTTGCCTATCGCCAGATCGCCCGAATTGTTGCCGATCTGGCGATACTCCAGGCCGAGACGAAACGTATGGTCGGCCCCCAGTTTCACCACATCGCTGGCTTCCAGCATGTAGGTGGTCTGGTATGCGCCCTGGGTGATGGGCGTGCCGAACGAATAGTTGTCGAGCCAGATCCGGGCTTCGTTGCGATAGGCCGACATGCTGATCAACCCGATCGCGGTGTCGGCGGTGAACCCGAAGCGGATCGCGTTGGTCGACAGTTTCTCCGTGTCGTAAACCCCGGGAGCGGCCTGCAGGGACAGTCTGGTTTCACCGGCGCTCAGGCTGCTGAACAATTCGATATCGGGCGTGATGCGCCATCGGGAATCGGCATTGATCGTGCCGGTGAATGGCGATTGGCGCGCCGCCCGGTCGTCAGGGCCCAGTTGACCCGGCGCGAAGTCCCGCGCGTTGAACCCGCCCAGGGACAGCCGGATACCGGCATCCTCGCCGATCTTGCCTGTCCCGACGACCGACCCGGCGACATAGTTCTGCGTCCCGCCGCGCACGGTGGCGGCGTTGATCCGGTCCCGCAGCGGGTCGTAGGTGATGATGTTGATCACGCCGCTGACAGCGTTGAACCCATACAGGGCGGAGTTGGGGCCTTTGATCACCTCGATCTGGCGGATTTCATCCAGTTGGACCGGGATCGCGTCCCAGATGATGCGGCCGTAATCGACCATGTAGACCTGACGTCCGTCCACCAGGACCATCAGGCGCGGACTGGCGGTCTGGTTGTAGCCGCGGATGCCCACCTCGGCATTGGAGAAGCCGTTGCGTCTGACATCCACGCCGGTGACGAAGCGCAGGACATCGGGGATATTGGTCGCGCCGGAGCGGCGAATGTCGTCCTGGGTCACGATCTCGATGTTCGCGGGCGCATCGGTCGCCCGTTGCGGCTTGCCGGTGACCGATGTCGTGACGGGTTCGCCGAACAATTGTTCCAGCGCGCCGTAATCCACCGATTGCGCCCGGGCGTCGATCGCCAAGGTGGCGCAGCCGAGCGGGAGGAGCACGGCAACCACTTGGTATCGCGGCGATCCGATACGGGTTGGCATGGTCAGATTTCCTTGATCATCATGCGAAAAGCGGCGGCAAAGACGGTGCCGGATGCATTCGCGGCGGCATGGTTGACGACGATTTCCACGCGGGGAATTGATTTGACGGCCATGGTACAAAGCCCCGCCTGGACGGCGGCCAGATCCGCGGTGACACACATGATCCGGGCGGTGCGGCTGAATTCCTGGATTTCCGGCCCATTGGCGCCAGCGGCGGCGATCATCAGGGCGAAGCCGCCCGCCCCGATGGCCTGGCTGGCCAGGACCCGCGGCATCAGGACCGTGGGACCGACCTTCAGGCCACCGGACAGCATGGCGGCGATCTCCTCCGCGTCTCGGCGCGAGGCGGGATCGGTTGGGGCGTAAACGATGGCCACGAACGCCCCCGACAGCGGCGGTTGGAGGAAGGTCAGCGCACGGGCGACGACATCCACGTCCTTGGGTGAAAGGGAGGCACCCATTGCCGTCGCGTGGACCGCAAGCAGCCCGGACACCAATAGCGCGCCCAGGAGCCGAGCAAGGGGCCGTCGCCAGCGTGATCGGGAGGGGCGCGGTCTTTTCATCGCGTTGGGTATCGGCTCCAATCCGGCAACCTTAGCGGCCGTGGATTAACGCAATATGAACGCGACTGTGTGCGTCGGCTGTTTTATCGTAGGGCATTCGTTAACGTTTATCATGGTATCTCGGGGGGATCATGCTGCATGAATATCTCTCCGCGCACGACCCCTTCGTGTTCGGCTCGGCGATCGCAACCAGTGTGGGCCTGTGCCTGCTGTCCAGCGCCCTGTTACCTCGGATTGCCGATCCAGGCGAATCCGGGGGGCTGTGGCGATCGATCCTGGCCGGGATGGTCTTGGGCGCCGCCGTCTGGTTGACTTTCCGACTTTCGCTGGCGGCGTATTTTCCGTTCATCCAGGTCAGTCTGCCATGGTCGGCTCTGGCCATGTCGGTTCTGCTGTCCGTTATGGGGGGTGGGGCCGCGGTGGCGGTCACCATCCACGGCGGCCAGGGTATGCGCGATACCTTGCTGGCCGGATCGCTGCTGTCCGCCGGCGCGTCCTGCACGTTGTTCGTCAGCATGAGTGCCCTGGCCGATCCGCTGGTGCTCGGATACGACCTGAAAGGGGTGCTGGCCGCGATGGTGGCGGCAACCGCGCTTTGCGGCTTCGGTCTGCGGCGTCTGCGTGGCGCGTCGTCCGTTCGGCAGCGGCTGGTTCCGTCGATCCTGATCGGGCTGGCCCTGCCCGCGCTTTACCTTGCGTCGTTGTCGTCCATCCTGCCGTTTACCGAATGGGAAACCGCCGCGGCCACGCCTGGCGCATTGGCGCTGCAACCGGTGACCGTCGTCTTCGTGTCGGAATTCCTGTTGGTGCTGGCCCTGACCCGGGCGGGCGTGGAGGTGGATCGGCAGTCGGCGGCGCGCACCCGGCGGGAGAACGACCGCCTGCGGCAACTGGCGGATTGCACCTTCGAGGGCATCCTGGTGCATCGTGGTGGGAACATCATCGATGCCAACCGCGCTTTCTGCACGCTGGTGGGCCTGCCGTTGGATCAGGTCCTGGGCAGCAAGGTGTCGCGCTTTATTCATGGGATCGGTGAAGGGCAAGGGGGCGGGAATGGCTCGCGCACACAACCGCGCGAGTTGACCCTTACCCAAGCCGACGGTCCCTCGTTCCCCGTGGAATTCCTCTCCGCCGGTCTGGCGTTCGGCCGGGATGGCGGCGAAGTGGCGGCGGTGCGCGACATTCGCGAACGCAAGGCGGCCGAGGAAAGCGCGCGCGATCGCCAGCGCGTGCAGGATTTGCAGCGGGAAGCGGTGGAACTGCGCGAACGCCAGCGGATCGCCGAGGAGGCCAGCCGAGCGAAATCGGCGTTTTTGGCGATGATGAGTCACGAAATCCGGACGCCGATGAATGCGGTTCTGGGCCTGGCCGCGACGCTTCTGGACGAAAGCCTGTCCGCCGATCAACGGAAGGTCGTCGGGACGATTCGCGAATCCGGCGACAGCCTGATGCGGATTTTGAACGACATCCTGGACTTTTCCAAACTGGACGCCGGACGGATGACGTTCGAGCTGGCGCCCTTTTCCCCCATTGCCTTGCTGGATGAAATCGGCAGCGTGCATGGGCCGCAGGCCGAACAGAAGGGGTTGTCGCTGCTTGTCGATGCGCCGCTCGATCTGCCGCCCTATCTGCTGGGGGATGGCGGGCGGATCCGGCAGGTGCTGGGCAACCTCGTTTCCAACGCGATCAAGTTCACCGACTCGGGCCACGTGACCGTCCGCAACCGCTGTCTGGCACGGGGTGGGCAGGATGTCCTGATGGAATGGACGGTGGAGGATACCGGCATCGGGATCGAGGCAAGCCAGTTGAATGGCCTGTTCGATGCGTTCATCCAGGCGGATGATTCAATCACAAGACGGTTCGGCGGGTCCGGCCTGGGTCTGGCGATCAGCCGCCAGATCGTGGAGCAGTTGGGTGGCGAGATCGGGGTTCGCTCGGCCCCGGGCAAGGGGAGTTGTTTTCGCTTTCAACTGCCGTTGGTCGTGGCAGCGAGCGTGGAAAATCAGCAGCCCCCGGCCTCGGATAGCGTGATCACGCTATCGACCCGGCTGGAGGCCCGGTTGGACGCCCTGGGGCGCCCGATGCGGCTCCTGCTGGCCGAGGACAATGTCACCAATCAGTTTGTGCTGACGCGTATGTTGGCCGGGTTGCCGATCGCCATCGATACGGCGGCGGACGGGCGGGAGGCCGTCGGGTTGGCGACGCGGACGCAGTATGACCTGATTTTCATGGATATGCGGATGCCGGAGATGGATGGCCTGGCCGCGACCAAGGCCATCCGGTCCGGCGACGGCCCATCCCGGCTTGTGCCGATTACCGCGCTGACCGCGAATGCCTTTCCGGAGGACGTGGCCGCATGTTCGGCGGCCGGCATGACCGATTTCGTGTCGAAGCCGTTGGCGAAAACGGCACTTTTGCAGGCGGTCCTACGAGGCTTGGACCGGTCGACCGGCGCGACCCGGACGACGGACTATGCGCGTCCCGGTGACGCGGGTTGAACGGCGCCCGGGTATCGACCGCCGTGGGCGCCGCGCAACGATAACCGCGCCATCTGGGGTCGAGCCCGTGTCTCCGCTGGTCATGGCGGGGGCGGGTCGCCGCGGTTGGTTGGTACAAGCTATCGAAGCGGTCGCGGTCGCACAAATTGGCCCGCCGGGGACGCTGCTATGGCCCCCGCGCCTCCGCCAGCACCTCGGTCTCCAGCAGCCGCTTCGACACCGCGGCATCCTCGGCGGACGCACCGCGCATACCGCCGCTCATGGCCACCTTGTCCAGACCCAACGCGGCCAGGCCGCGCAGCCGGGCGATGCATTGGTCCGGGGTGCCGACGACGGCGAAACGGTCGATGAAGGGGGCGGTCAGGGTGCCGGCCTGGCGTGAATCGCCGCGTGTGTGGGCCTTCATGTCATAGGAGTTGCGCAGGTCGTGCAGCACGGCTCGGTCCCCGTCGGATACCGGCCCGCTGGCCTTGCCGTGCATCACCGAGAAACGCGCGAAGGTGGTCAGGCCGCCGCGGACCAGACCGCGCGCCTTGTCCACATCGGTGTGGCAGCCGCAGTTGATATAGGCGCCGAATTTCACCCCATCCGGGTCCAGGCCCGCCTTGGCGCGGGCCTGTTTGGCAACGTCAATGCCCCAGGCGATGCGTTCCACGTCGGCACCGAGGGCAAACATGACCCGATCCGCGTGCAGGGCGGCAATGGCAATGACCCTGGGCCCGCTCGCCGCGACTTCCACCGGCACTTTCCGGCCTTGCGCGATCCAGTCGATCCGGCTGGCGGGTGGTGCGTCCGCGAGTTCGAGTTCGGACATCGGCGGGGCGAGGTCCGTGGGCAGGTCGATGTCGTCGAACGGAACCGCCTCACCGCGCAGATAGGTCTGCAATTGCCGCAAATAGCGCTCGAACGGCCCCAGCCGGGAGGGTGCCCGTCCCAGATGCGCCAGGGCGGAATCGCCGCGTCCGATTCCCAGCACGGCGCGCCCGTTGGACACGCGGTCGACACTGGTGATGGAGCAGGCGGTCACCGCCGCATGCCGGGTCACGTTGTTGGTCACGCCGGTGCCGAGGCCGATGCGCGATGTCACCGCGCCGGCCAGGGCGAGCGCCACATAGGGATCGCCGGACAGGTTCTGCGAATCGACCACCAGCAGCCCGTCCCAACCGGCGGTTTCCAAATCCTGGGCGACTCGCGCCGTGCTGCGCGGGGATGCCACGCTCGTTGTCCAGATTTCCATCCGATGTCTCCTCGCGCGGTGTGTTTCGGGTGAATCTGGTCACGTCGCATAGCCGGCGATACTGCCCACGCCGCGTTGCCGGCGATACTGCCCACGCCGCATAGCCGGCGATACTGCCTCAGAGCACGATGCGGTCCAACCAGGGGAACCAACCCATGAAATTCGGCATTGCCATCCCGACCGATTCCGACTCCGGCGCCTGGTGCGGCGGGCCGCGGAACTGGGCTTCCTTCATGCCTGGTTCTACGACACCCAGATGCTCAGTCGTAGGCCAGCGCGATCGTCTCCGCCACCAGCGCGGGCCGGGTCGACCCTTCGATTTCCATCTGGCTGTCGAAGGTCAGGCGGACGCCACCTTCGATATCCTCCACGGTTTTCAGGGTCTGGTGCAGCCGGACCCGCGACCCGGCGGGGACCGGCGCGGTGAACCGTACCTTGTTCGACCCATAGTTGATCCCGCGCGACCGCTGGCGGATGTCGTGGGTCTGGCCTGACAGCATGGCGACCAGGGACAGCGTCAGGTAGCCGTGCGCGATGGTCTTGCCGTTGGGCATTTCCGTCTTCGCGCGGGCCACATCGACATGGATCCATTGATGATCGCCGGTGGCCTCGGCGAATTTGTCGATCATCGCCTGATCGACCATGACCCATTCGCTGGCCCCAAGGTTCGCCCCGATATGGGCTTTGAGGTCGCCAGGGCGCTCTACCGTCAGCATATCCGTTCCCTTTGTGATGTGAATATTCAGGGGCAGACTACAGCGGGCGCCGGCGCTGTGAAGAGGGGTTGCCAGACCCGACCCATGTTATCGGCGAGCATCCGCGTAGTCCCAGAGGGTGAAATTGAAGTCCTGGGCCGCGCGGGGCTTATGGCAGGTGAAGCAGGCTTCGACAGGGGCCGGATTGCGCGCGCCGGTTGGCATGAACCGCGCATACTCCCACTCGCCGTTGCGCTTTTCTTCCGGGTAGCCGACGCCCCAGCCCTTGCGCTTTTCCTGGACCCCGATGGCGATGATCGCGGGCAATGCGATGAACCGGCCCTGCTGGTCCAGCATGGGGCTGCCGTTGGGGGCAAGCCGAGCGGCGTGGTCTTCCATGATGATGATGGTGCCGTCGGGGGACGGCTCGCCTTTTTTCAGGGCATCGAACGCTTCGGGGTTTACGTACATGAAGCGAATGATCTTCCGTTCCGCCTTGTCGACCATGGAATAGCGGACGAAGCGCGTCTGATAGTCGGCGGGCAGGGTGATGTTCTCCGGTCCCGGCGTGTAGGCAGGCTGGGCGATGGCCGGACCGACACCGATCAGGAGCAGGGTGACAATCAGCAAGGTCTTGCGCATGAGTGCGTCCGTGAGGACGCTTTGTCAGCGGGGTGCAAGTCCCCGTCTGGGTTGGTCGCAACCCAGCAATCGAAGGTAACTGCGTTGCCGCGAGGTGGCGTGGGGAGCAACCGGAGGTGAACCTTCAGTCCGTAGGATAACGAAC
>CAMATI010000312.1 GCA_945861095.1 Asaia bogorensis
CTCCTGTCAGTGCCACCTCGTCATGCCGGTGCAGGCCGGCATCCACGAATTTCCCAGGCTGCAACAACGGCAGGCGTGGATGGCGGCCCTCCCGCCGCCATGACGGGGTCGCAACGCCGATGCGTCATTGTTTCGGCCGGTTGGTATAAGCCAGCAACTGCAACGCAACGGCCTGCGCGAAGATATGCCCGACGCCATCGCCGGGAAGGGTCAGGATCGTGTGCGCCACGCCCTGGAACGCGGCCGCGCCATCGGAGTCCGTCAGCGCGACAACATGGGCGCCCCGTGCCCGCACTTCCTCTGCGCTGGACACCGTCTTGGAAAGCAGGGTGTCGCTGCCGGCGAACACCAGCACGGGAGACCCGGCGCGGATCAGCGCGATGGGACCGTGTTTCAGCTCGCCCGCCGCATAAGCGTCGGCGCGGATATAGGACAGTTCCTTCAGCTTCAGCGCCGCCTCGCCCGCCATGGCCGCGCCGGAGCGCCGGCCGATGAACAAGGCCTCGTGTTCGGTCGCTATGCGGTTGGCCAGAACCGCCAGGGCCGGCTCCAGCTCCTCGGTTTCCGCGCAGATCGCGGGGGCGGCGACAAGGCCGGCCGCCACTTGCGCGCGCAGGGCCGGATCACCGTTACGCGCCGCTGAGAACGCCAGGCCGAGATGCAGCAAGGCGACCAACTGCGCGGTGAAGCTCTTGGTCGCGGCAACACCCTGTTCCCGCCCGGCGTCGGTCGGCCAGACCACGTCCGCGGCCCGCGCCATGGTGGAATGCGCCAGATTGACCACCGCCACGACGGGGACGCCACGCGCCCGGAACAAGGGCAGGGTCGCCAGGGTGTCCGCCGTCTCGCCCGACTGGGACACGAGAACGGCGACGCTGTCGCGATCGATGGGGGCCTCGCGGTACCGGAATTCCGAGGCGATTTCGATGTCGCAGGGCAGGCCGGACAGGGACTCGATCAAGCTGCGGGCTGCGGCGGCGGCGTAGAGGGAGCTGCCGCAACCGACCACGATCAGGCGTCGAGCCGCCGCGATGGCCGCGGGTAGCGTGCGTCCCACCAGGCCGGCATGGGTCCGCGCCAGTGCCGCCGGCTGTTCGGCGATCTCGCGGCGGGTGTGATGCTCGAACCGATCCAGCGTGGCCGCCGTGTCCAGGTCCAGGACCGTCTCCCAGCCACGGTGAACGGTGCGGCCGGCCGGATCGGTGATGTGGATGCCGTGGCGGGTCACAACGCCGAGGTCGCCGTCCTCCAACGCCATGAAGCGGTCGCAGATGCCGGAGAGGGCAAGCGGGTCCGAGGCCACGGCCCCGGCGCCCTCGCCGATGCCGACAATGACCGGGCTGCCATGGCGCGCGACCAGGAGACATTCCGGCACGTCTTCGAACAGCACGGCGATGGCATAGGCGCCATGCAGGCGGGCGCAGGCCTGACGCACCGCCTGTTCCGGCGTGGCACCGGCGCGCCGAGCCTCGGCGATCAGATGAGGCACAACCTCGGAGTCGGTGTCGGACAGAAAATGATGGCCGAGCGCCAGGAGTTCGGCGCGGAGGGCGGCGTGGTTCTCGATGATGCCATTATGGACCACCGCAACCCCCCCCCACATATGAGGATGTGCATTCCGCGCCTCCGCTCGGCCGTGCGTCGCCCAGCGGGTGTGGCCGATGCCGGTGCGGCCGGTGGCTTGTTGCCCGTCCAGGGCGGTCAGCAGGTCGGCGGGGCGCCCGACAACCTTGTGGACGACCAGGTCGGGCTGGCATAGCGCGATGCCCGCCGAGTCATAGCCACGATATTCAAGCCGCCCGAGGGCCGCGATCAGATCCGATGCAACGGGACGTGTCCCGACGATGCCGATAATTCCACACATGTAACGCTGTCTCCCGGTGGCCTGATGAACGGTGGTCCGATGACCGATGATCCGTGCGGGAGACACAGCACATGGCGTGCCAGGGGAGCCGGGCGGCGGTCTCGCGAATTGCAACGCGGACCGCGGAAATCAGGGCCTCGGCGGCCCTGGTGGTGGTCAGGTCTGGCGGGTTGGCGCGGCGCCCCGCCAGCCTTGCAATTTGCGATAGATCGTCGAGGGATTGATCCGCAACAGCGCGGCGGCCTGGGGGACGTCGTTCGCGGTCCGGTCCAGGGCCGCCAGGATCAGCCGCTTTTCCATTTCGGCGAGCGGGATGATCTCGATCTCGGTTAGCGGTGTGCGGTCCGTTGCCCCGACTGGTTCGACCCCGACTGGTTCGACCGGGGTTGGCTCGACCGGGGTTGGCTCGACCGGGGTTGGCTCGACCCGACCTGGCTCGACCCGATCCGGCTCGACCCAATCCGACTCGACCTGGAGCGCGGTGGCTGAACGGTCCGGCGGGATCGGCGTTGGTGGAGGCGTCATCACAGGCGGCGGCGCGATATGCCTCGCCTGGGTCAGCCCGGGGGGCCATGTCCGCCTGACCCATGATGGACACGGTATCCGGAATCGCCGGCGCTTCAGGCGGCAAAGCGGCGGACGGACCTGGGGAGGGGGCCGCGGGCAGGATTGGCGTGGCAGCCGGTGCCCGAGGCGGCGCCGCGGATACGGCAGCCTGGGCGGCCTGGCGCAATTGCTCCGGCGACGCGCCGACCATCAGTGCTGGCGGCAGCATCGACACCTCCACGACCTCTGCGTCGTGCAGCACCACGATATTACGAACGGCATTCTGCAACTGACGCACATTGCCGGGCCAGCGGTAACTGAGCATCAACCATTCCACATCCGGCGCGAAACGCTGGAACCGCCGTCCTTCCTCCTTCGCGAAGTCCACCAGGAACTGCCGAGCGATCAGGAGGACATCATCGCCGCGTTCGCGCAGGGGGGGCAGTTCGATCGGAACCACGTAGAGCCGATAGAACAAATCCTCCCGGAACCGGCCTTCCTGGACTTCCAGCATCGGATCGCGGTTCGTGGCGCAGACGAACCGGATGTCCACCTTCTCGGTCCGGGATCCGCCCACCGCCGTGAAGGTGCCGGTCTGGACGAAGCGCAGCAGCTTGACCTGCATGTCCAGCGGCATTTCGCCGATCTCGTCCAGGAACAGCGTCCCCCCATCAGCGGCCTTGGCGGCGCCGACGCGATTGTCGGTGGCGCCGGTGAAGGCGCCCTTCACATGGCCGAATATCTCGCTTTCCAGCAGGTCTCGCGGGATCGCGCCGCAATTCAGGGCGATGAACGGCTTCGCCCGGCGCGGGATGGCGCGATGCACGGCGTCCGCTGCCAGTTCCTTCCCGGTGCCGCTCTCTCCGGTCACGAACACGCTGGCCTTGCTGGTCGCGACGGCCTCAATGGTCCGGTAGACCGCCTGCATGGCGGCAGAAGCGCCGATGAAGCCAAAAAACCGATCCCGTCCCAACTGTCCCTTGATGCTTTGCAGTTCCGCCGCGAGGGCGCGCTTCTCCAGGCAGTTCCCCAACGTGACGGTCAGGCGGGCCCGATTGAACGGCTTCATAAGGAAGTCGACCGCACCCTCCCGCATCGCCTCGACGGCTGTATTGACCGAGGCATTGGCGGTGATGACGATGACGGCGGTGTTGATGGATGCGGCGCGCAGTTGCCGCATTAGCTCGAAACCCGAATAGTCCGGCAGTTCCAGGTCCAGCAGGATCACATCCGGGTCCCAGGTCCGCACAAGATCGAAGGCGCCGCCGGCGGAATCCTTGATCCGCAGATCATGGCCTTCCCCCGCCAGCAGGGCGCGCAGCAGTTCCGCCTGGCTAGGGGTATCCTCGACGATCAGGATCCGGGCCTTGCCGCTCATGCGTCGTATCCTCGTGTGGTCATGAAGAGGCGCACGGCGCGAATGACCGCATTTGCATGCGCCACGATCCGGGTCGCATCCTGCACGGTCGCGGTGGATGCGGCGGCTTCGGACATCATCAGGGCGCGGACCTCGCGTTCCAGCAATCCGGCGCCGACTGTGCTTGCCACGCCGGCCATCATATGCGCGGTCCGGTGGATCGTCACGGCGTCGCCGGCCTGGACGGCGGCCAGCAGGTTGCCGGTCATCCGCAGCAGGTCGGCTTCGCAGGCCGTGATCACCGCGCGCAGGTCATCCGCCGTCACGTCGGCCGCCAACTGTTCCAGGACGGTCGGATCGATATCGCTCATGCTTGATCGCTCCCCGGAACGCCCGTCGATTTCAGGCCCGAACCGTCATCAGCGGCGTGCGACGCAGATACCCTCGCAAGGCCGCCATCGCGCGCGGCATCACCGGTGCCAGCCGATAGGACTCACGTTCCAGTTCGGTCAGCAGCGACGGGTTGTCGCGATCGTTCATCACGGTCCCGAGCAGGCGGGCGCCCGCGCTGTCGAGGGACGCGCGGGCCTCCCGGACGGCGGAGACGGGGGTGCGTCCGGCGAGCGTGATCATCACGGTAACATCCGCGGCCGAGGCGACCGCCGTCGCGGGAATGGTCTCATGGTCGCGCGACAGGACCGGGGCGGTGTCGAATACAACGAGGCCCCAGTCGGCGGTCCAGCGTGCGAGTTGCCCCGCCAGGGCGCCGGATTCGCGCCAGCGGTCGGCATCGTCGGGCGCGACCTGTGCCATGATGGACAGCCCCATGGCGGCGAGGGAGACGATTTCCCCCGGCTCGGGGCGCAGGCCCAGCAGGCGGCCCACGCCGGGGCTGACCTGATTCAGATCTACCAGCAAGGACGGCGCACCGCCCGCCAGTCCCGCCCGGCGGGCCAGGGCGCTGGCGATCAGCGTCGTGCCCTCGCCGGGCCGGCTGGAGACGATCGCGACGCTACGGGCACCGGCCGCGCTGATCGCGCGCCAGAGGGTTTCGATTTCCGGATCATAGGGGGACAGGAGTGTCACAGCAGCACCTTCAGCAATGCGAAGATTGATAGGAACGAGATCGTGTCACGGACGTTGTCCATGAAGATCTTCCATTCGCTCTGGTCGACGGATGGAACGTAGACGGTGTCGCCGGCGCGCACGACCGGCAGGCTGGAAAAATCGCCCTTCTTGGCGAAGTCCACCAGGTTGAACAGGCGCGCCTCGTTGCCGCAGCACGACAGGTTCACGACGACGATCTTTTCCTGGAGCGCTTCCTTGGTCGGCCCGCCGGCCTCGGCCAGCAGGTCCAGGATGGTCATGCCATCAGTGAAACGGTAGCGCCCCGGCTTGCCGATGGAACCGAGGATGCGGATCGTGGCGGAGGGCGCTTCCTCCAGCCAGTTCCGGTTCCGGTCGGGCACGAAGATCACGTCACCGGGGCGCACCCGCGGCAGCAACGTGTCGTCGCCGGACTCGAAATAGGCCGCGAGGTTGATCTTGCTGACACGGTCGCGGGTTTCGCCGCGATGCGACACGCGGATGTTCAGCAGGTCGGCCGCCGCGGTCGGGCCGCCGGCGGCGGACATGATGTCCAGGAATGTCAGGTCGGGGGCAAAGGCATAGCGTCCCGGACTGCCGACCGACCCCATCACGTAGATGGAGCTGTCAGCCGCCTGCTTGATCCAGGTGGAGCGTGTGTCGCTCGGGCTCTGGGGCAGTTCGGGCACCACGATCGTATAGCCGGCCCGGATCGTCGGCAGGCTGCCGGCGCGACCGCCATGGTCGAGGAAGCCTTGCAGGTTGAACCGGATGCTGCGTCCGCCGGAATCGCCGGTCAGGATCTGCACGGCGCTCAGGTTGCCGCGCTCATGCGGGCCGCCGGCCTGGGCGATGATGTCGAGCAGGGACATCTCGTCCGCCCACTCGAACCGGCCGGGCGCCTTGACCGCGCCGATGACGCGCACCGCGCGGGTGGGGGGCGTGCGCAGCCAGGACGACTGCTCGGTGCCTTGGGTCTTTTCCGGCACGAACATCGCGTCGCCGGCCTGTATCCGGGGAAGCGTGGTGCGACCGCCGCCCTCGCTATAAGCCGCGAGGTCGAAGGATTCCACGCCACCGCCGGCCCGCAGGACGCGGATCTGGCGGGAATCGGCGAACCGCGTCGGGCCGCCGGAATTGGCCAGGATATCCAGGAAGCCGGTCCCCGGCCGGACCTCGAACGCGCCGGGCTTGGCGACTTCGCCCATCACGTAGACGACGCCAGGGCCCGAGCGGACTTCCTCGGCTTCCTTCGGCACGAAGATGGTCGTGCCCGGTTGCAGCGGCTGGTTCATCGCCTGGTTGCCGCTGTCGAGATAGGCCTTCAGGTTGAACATCCGGGGGGTGTTGCCCGAGATGATCCTGATCTGCTCCACGCCCGCATAGCGCGTTACGCCGCCCGCCCGCAGCAGGGCGTCGACCGCGGTCACGCCGTTGCGGAACGCGAAACTGCCGGGCGAATTGACCTCGCCGAACACCCGTACCGCCGACCGGTCCTCGGCCGCGTCGCCGGCGGCCGCCAGGGTGCGGGAGTCGAAATCGATCTGGACGTTGCCGGTCAGGGGGGACGCGGGGACGAAAATCTCATCCAGCGCTTGCAGCGTGGGCAGCAGGCGCGAATTGCCGGTGTCGAGATACCGCTTGTAGTCGAATGTGATGACCTGGCCGTTCCGGCGCACCTGCATCAGATCGAGCTGCGCGCCCTGGCTGAGGCCCCCCGCCGCGGCAATCGCCATCTGTACGTTGGCGCCCGCGGGCAGATCGACCTCTCCCGCTTGCTTGACATAGCCCAGCACGGTCAGCGGCAGCCGGCGCTCCTTGACGGTCAGGCTGAACCGGGACACGTCGCGATAGCTGACGGCCAGGGCCGAACGGACGCGCTCACGCGCCTCGGCCAAAGTGAGGCCGGCGACCGGGATCGAGCCGGCCTCGGGCAGCTCCAACTGGCCATCGCGGCCGACCTTGAAGGGTTGGGCGAACGCGGTTTCGCCCGGCAGTGCCACCTGCAATATGTCGCCAACCCCGATGCGCGCATTCGCCTGGGCCGCCGCTGGAAAGCTGGACAGCGTCAACAGGATCGTGACGATCAGGATCGAAAGAGCGCGGTCGCACCGGCTGGGGCTCATGCGATACAAGGCTCCATCATGCGGGCCCCGCCCAGGCGGGCGAGGCCGAGTTCAGTTGCGTGCCGATCGATCTGGTCCAGCGTCCGGTCCGCGTCGCTCAGCAGCCGACCGGCCACCTCGCGGCGCGCGCGGTTGATGCTGGTCTCCAGGACCATGATCTGCCCGGTCTCCCGGCCGGCGGACTGGGCGGCCAGCGTCAATTCGGCCATCCGGCGCAGGCTGCAATCCAGGCGGCGGGCCGTGCTGGTTTCCATGACCACGGCGGGTGGGTTCGGCGCGGCGTGTTCGGCCATGCCGCCGCCAATCTGGGGCGGCCAGGTGCCACAGGCACTGACGCCGAAGGCCAGGCCGAGAACGGCGAGGTGGCGCATGATCAGTGGCTCCTGACGGTACAAACCGGCTACGTTGGTAACACTTTAGACCGGGAACGTCGGTAACACTCCAAGATCGGTCTGGGAGGGCCGATCGATGCCGTGGACCGAGCAGAGTGTGATGAACAGCCGTGTGTGTTTCATAGCGAGTTGGCTGCGCGCTG
>CAMATI010000313.1 GCA_945861095.1 Asaia bogorensis
AGGATTTAGACCCCCCCCTTCAGACGCCCTGTTCTCAGGTTGCCGCCGCCGGCGCCAGCCCCCCAGAGCGTTGCCGCGTTGCACACAACCCAGCAGATATATACTCGACTCTCATATTCATTACATTAAATGATATTCCTGCCCTTCGCCTTGCGAGCGAGGCGGCTTCGTCGTCGTCGGGCACCATTTCCGCGCGGATACTGCAATTTCCAGCGGCAACGCTGGCAACGGTGGCAACAATGGCGGATTGCTGCGGATTTCCACCGTTGCCACCGCCGAAAGACTGGTGGCAACGGTGGCAACGCTTTCGGTGGTGGCAACATGCGGCCAGCAACACCCAGGTGTCGGCCGCGATACCCCAGGGGCGGCTCGGACTGGCGGGATCATCGACAGCCGCGCCAAAAATCCTCCGATGGATGCCACGGGTTGTGGCCTATCCGCCCGGCACGGATGCCGGGTTCCCGCCATAGGTCGCGGCCAGATGTGCCTCACAAGCGGCCCGGTCGAATGCGGCCCCCGCATCCTCTGCCAGCGCCACCCAATCCACCGCCCGCCGCTTCTCAGGGTGGAAGATCGGCGCGTCCGGGTTGCTCCCGAGCGGCTCCGCACCCATCGCGGCCAGCACGTCACCAAGATGCAGCGCCAGGCCGGCACTCAGGGCGGCATAGAGCGCGAAGGCGGCAGGGATCGAAGCACCGGCACCCACGGCCAGACTGGCCGCAGCGGCGGGCGCCTCATACAGCATCGCCAGTGCCGCACCGGTCGCGCCTTGGCTGTAGGGATCAGCGGGAGGCGGGATCGGCGCGGCAGTTCGGCGGAACCGCCCATGACCGGAACCCTGCAACCGCGCATCGCTGGCGGCAACATCCACCAGAGAGCCAACCAGAACGATCCGGCCTTGATGCTTCCAGACCGTGACCGTTTTCTTTGATACGCCATGCCGGCGGGCGAAGGCGGCTTGCGTGGTGGGTGCCATCTGTCCCCCAGGTCATTGCAATGGGCGAGGGACCGGATTGGTCCCCGATTTAGAGATGGTCACCGTTACCCAGTTTTGAGACCGTCCAGCTACCGTTACCACACGGCTGGATGCCCGCCCGCTCGGGCTTGGTCTGGAAGGACCCGTTCGGTGCGGATGATCGGCGGGGGTTTTTGTCCCCCCTAAACGCGCGCGCTCGCGCGCGCGAGGCTTCCCCTTGTTTTTCGATTGATAGCAATAGACCCAGCCCGCCCTAACAAGCGCGCGCGCGGCATCCCAGCCCTTGGATTTCCTAGTCTCCGGTCGCGCGCCGACCGTATCGGTCCAGCCTTATCCGGGCAGCGCGACTTCGCACCGGGTCCAACTCCCCCAACCTGTGCCAAGCCCTGCCGCAACGTCGGAGGCTCCGCCAAGCGGTCGCACGGGCGTTACCCCAACCGGGCCGCCACGGCGCGGAACCGGGCCAGGGCGGTTTCCAGTTCTTCGGCGATGCTGGCGGCGATCTCGGCCGGGGGTGGCAGGCTGGCGGGATCGGTGGCGCCTTCCTCCCGCAACCATGACAGGTTCAGGTCCAGGCGTTCCCGCGCCGCCAACTCGGCGTAGCTGTAGCGCTTGAAACGTTCGCCTTCCTGCCGCTGGCCGCGTTCCGACAGGCGCGCATGGGCGATGAATTCCGCCATATCCTCATGCCGCAACGGGCGTTCCTTGAGCGTGAACCGCTTGTTCGTGCGCAGGTCATAGACCCACAGGTCTTGCGTCCAAGGCTCGGTGCGGCGGGGGCGAGCGTTGAAGAACAGCACGTTCGCCTTCACGCCCTGGCGGTAGAAGATGCCGGTCGGCAGACGCAGCAGGGTGTGGCAGTCGAATTCCTCCAACAGCCGGCGGCGGATGCGTTCGCCCGCGCCGCCCTCAAACAGCACGTTATCGGGCACGACCACCGCCGCCGTCCCGTTCGGCGCCAGGATCGTCATGACGTGTTGCAGGAAATTGAGTTGCTTGTTGCCGGTGGTCACGCCGAAGTCGGGGCGTTCGTAATCCTCCCGCTCGGTTTCCGCTTCCCCGTCGCCGGTGAACACGCGGGCGGATTGCTTGCGCCCGAACGGTGGGTTGGTCAGCACGATATCCCAGCGCTTGCCCGGATCGGCGGCGAGCGCGTCGGCGCGGTGGATCGGCGTGTCCAGTCCCGCACCCAACCCGTGCAGATACAGGTTCATCGCGGCCAGCCGAGCAACGCCCGGCACGATGTCAAAGCCGGTGAAGCCGGACTCGCGCATGCGGCGGTCGGTGGCGCGGTCGCTCGCGCCCTTTTGCTGGCGCATGTGGTCATAGGCGGCCAGCAGGAACCCACCGGTTCCGCAAGCGGGATCGCAGACGGTTTGGGCGGGGCGCGGGTCCACCACCTCCACACAGGCGGCGATGACGGGGCGAGGCGTGAAGTATTGCCCGGCACCGGTCTTCACGTCGCTGGCGGTGCGCTCCAACAGCCCTTCATAGATGGCGCCCTTCACGTCCAGGCCGAAGGCGGACCAGGTTTCCGCGTCGATCAGGCGCACCAGGCGATGCAGGTGGGCGGGTTCCTCGATCCCGTTGCGGGCGCGGGCATAGATGGTGCCGACAAGGCCGGGTTGGTCGGCCAGCGTTTCCAGCGCGGCGGCATAGGCGCGCGCCAGTTCGCCCCCGTGCAGCGGCGCCAGGGTGCCCCACTGGCACGATGCCGGCACCAGCGACGCGGCCCCATCCTCCGCCCGCTCGGCGTCCAGTTTCAGGAACAGGAGATAGGTCACCTGTTCGACATAGTCCCCCGCGCCCACGCCCGCGTTGTTCATCACATGGGCGAGGTTCCAGACCTTGGCGGTCAGGGTGGAGGTGGCGTCACTCATGCGGGCACCTTGGCGACGGGGCGGCCGCGCCTGCGGCGGGCGGGGAAGGCAGTTTCACCCAGGCGGGCGAGCAAGGTGACGGCGGGTTCCTCGGCGGGGTTTTGCGCTACAAGGCGACCGGTGAAGGCGGCGTGGAGGATGGATTGGCGGAGAAGCTTTGGATCGTCGCCGTTCGGTACGTCCATTGCTTCAAGCCCTGCCTGCATCAACTCCAACGCCATTTTACCTTCCGGCGACGGAGGCATTGGGATTGCCATTCGACGAAAATTGTCTTGTGAGATGTTACGCATCGACAATTGCGCACCCTGCGCATATCGCTCAATCTGGTTGCGCCCGATGGAGGATTTTAGGACGCCCTCCGTCCAATGACGCAAGTCGGCGACAAACCGAAATCGAAGAACTTTGTCACTCAATACCAAGCGACGGCCGCAGGATTTCACAACAACCGGTGCGCCGACAAGTTCTAGCGTGTTGGCTCGGGAAATCAGAAAATCACCAATGGCAATAACGTGAGCGCGATCAAATTCCGTGCCCGGGTACAATGTCTTGCTCGCATCTTCGTTAAATTCTCCCCAGGTAACAGCACTGACCTTTACAATTCCGGTTTCACCCGCCTCAGGAGGACGGGCGATTGCGGACACATTTTTTCCGGCTTCAATGCGATCAATCAGCATGTCCAGCGAAGCCCAAACCCACCCCTCCGGCAGGTCCGGCATATCGGTCAGATCGGGCGCGACCGGTTCCACGTAGCGCGCCTTCCAGGCATCGCCCCGAGGTATTGTGCCCCTGGCTTCCAGGCGGGCGCGTTCGGCGCTTTCCCAGGCGGTGCGACGCTCGGCGAGGATGCGTCGCAGCAGGTCGGCACCGGTCTCGTCCGGTGGGTTGTCCCGACGCCATGCGGCGGTGAGTTGCCCGGTGCAGGCGGCGTGCAACAGGCTGGCGCGAAACTGCCCCACTCCCTCCCGCGCCCGCGCCAGTGCCGCTTCGGCTTCGTCCAGTTCCTCGAACAGGGCGTTGACGGCGGTGGCGATGCGGGTTTGCTCGGCGCGTGGAGGGACAGCAATAGGGAATGGCGCCATCTCTGACACGTCGATGCGCGGCCTATCGCCGGAGACGGCGTGACGAGCGAACGCTACGAAGCGACCGCTATGGAGAAGCAACGCGAGGAAGTGGCAATCAACGTCGGAATGGCCCGGGAAGACTATAAATTCAGCGGATGCCGCACCCACCCGATCCGCACACCAAACCTTGTTCAGATAAGGCCGGAGCCTGCCATACAGCACGTCACCAGGGTGAAACTGGCTGGCCGCGCTTCGCATATCGGCGAATCGCCCGAAGCCCAGGGGACGGAGGCCATCAGCCGCAATATGCTCCAATCCAAGGAACGGAAGATCGCTGGCGAGGTCTGGCGTCAGCTTGGCACGTTGCGGCTTCACAATGTCCCCCAACGTCGCCGACGCCCAACCGGGCGGCAGTTCCTCCCCATCCATGCCTCAAGCCACCAGCGTTTCGGTCAGTTCATCCACCAGCACCGGCAACCGCTCGGCGCCAAACAACTGCCGTGCCCGCGCGGCGCCACCCCGAGCGGTGAAGTCCGACGCCTCCCGCAAATCCTGGACCGTCACTTCCACATTGTTGGCGACGAAATCACGCATCAACCGCAGCCAGGCCAACTGATCCTCCGCATAATCCCGCCCCGCCCGTTTCTCTCGCCCAAGCCAGAGTTCGAATCGTCGGTTCACGTCCGGCCCCAACGACTCCAATTCGGTCCGGGCGCCGATGGCATAGCGCACCAGCCCGATCAGATCGGTCAACAGCCCGGCGGGCGCGCGGGTTTGCCCGGCATGCAGGCGGCGATAGCAGGCCCAGACCGTGGCGTCCTTCAACTCCCACGGCGGGCGGGCCATGGTGGCGCGCAATTCCTCCAACATTTCATAGGTCAGGCGCCGCGCGGCGTGCGGCCGAGCGTAGAGGATGGACAGGGCGGCGAGGGTGTCCTTCTGGGTTTCGAGGAAGTCGCGGAAGCGTTCCGTGATCTCGGTGGCACGGCGGATATCGAACCCGGTGGAGATGACCTCGTCGGCGGTCAGTTCGTCGATGACGATTTCGCTTTGCTTCTGCATCTCCACCAGCCGGCGGCGGAGCGGCGGGTTGCTGGCGATCAGCTTGCAGGCTTCGGTGCGCAAGGCGGTGGCGGCGTCATCCTCCGGCAGGCCGGTGGCGGCGGCGTGGGTGGCGATGACGGTGGGATCGCAGGCATCCACCAACGCCCGAGCGATGACGGGCAGGCTGGCGCCGCCGGTCAGTTTGGCGACCTCGGCGCGGGCTTCGGGTGGCAGGCGGCTTTCCAGGCGCGCCAGCCGGCCGGCCAGGGTGGCGCAGGTGTCTTCGTCGGTGTGGTTGAAGGCGACACGCTCCAACAGTGCTTCCAGGCTGACCGTGCGGTCCCGTTCCAATGGCTCGGACGGTGTCTTGACGCTTTCGGTCACGCCCACCGCGTCCACCACGATGAAACGGTCCTTGTGGTGGGCGCTGGGGGTGGCGCGTTGCAGGTCGCTGTCCAGGATGGTGCGGGCGCCTCGGCCGCGCATCTGCTCGAAATATTGGGAACTGCGCACGTCACGCAGGAACATGACAACTTCCAGGGGTTGGATATCCGTCCCGGTGGCGACCATGTCCACGGTGGTGGCAATGCGGAACAGGTGGTCGGTGCGGAAATCCTGGATCAGTTCCTGACCGGTGCGGCCGGTGGCGCGATAGGTGATCTTTTGGGCGAAGCGGGCGTCGGCGTCGAACACCTCCCGCGCAATGGTGGTGACCGTCTCGGCGTGGGAATCGGATTGGCAGAAGATCAGGGTTTTCGGCACCTCGGTCCGGCCGGGGAACAGCTGGGTTGGCAGAGCGTCGCGATAGGCGGTCAGGACGGTGCGGATTTGGTTGGGGACCTCCACCGAGCGATTGAGTTGGGCGGGGACGTAGTCCAGATCGTCTTCCAGGGCGGCAAAGCGCTGGCGGCGCGTGGCCCGGTCCCGATGCGGGACGACGAAACCGGCGTGCACGGTGCCGCCACGTTCTCCCACCTCCGTCCGGATACGGAATATCTCGAACGCTACGTTTACCTGGTCAGCTACAGAGCGTTCGAACGGGTATTCGCTGACCACGTTTTGCTGGAAGAACCCGCGCGTGTGGTTGCCGGGGGTGGCGGTCAGGCCAACGATGAAGGCGTCGAAATAGTCCAGCACCTGGCGCCAGGAGCCATAGATGCTGCGGTGGCACTCATCCACGATAATCAGATCGAAGGTTTCCGGTGGGATGTCCGGGTTGTAGGCGACTTCGTGGCGGACGTTGTCGGGGGCGCGTTCGAAGCCGCCGCGTTCGTCGTCTTCGTCTTCTATGTCCTGCCCGCGCAAGGCGGCGAACAGGCGTTGCACCGTGCTGACCACGACGCTGGCGGCGTCGGAGATGCCTCGGGTTTTCAGATGCTGGACGGTGTATTCGTCGGTGAACAGGCGGGCGGAACCGTCCGGGTGGAAGTTGGCGAATGCACCACGCGCCTGGATGCCGAGGTTGGAACGGTCCACCAGAAACAGGATGCGGCGGGCACGGGCGTAGGTCAGCAGACGATGGGTCAGGGCGCAGGCGGTGAAGGTCTTGCCGGCGCCAGTGGCCATTTGGACCAGGGCGCGTTGCCGGCCGGCGGCCAGGGAGGTTTCCACGCCTCGGATGGCTTCGGCCTGACAGTCACGCAGGCGCAGGCGGTTGCGGTCCAGCGGGGGCAGGGTGGTCAGGCGCTGGCGTAGGCTTGAGCCGGCTTGGAGTGTGGCGCGCAAGGTTTCCGGCCGGTGGACGGCAAACACGGTGCGGGGGCGTGGGTGCGGGTCGCGGGCATCCTGGAACAGGGTTTCCGCTCCGGTCGAGACGTAGACGAAGGGAAGCGGGTTCGCCCACGCGGGATAGCCCTTGGGCGCCGCCGTTGCGTAGTCATCGCCTTGCGCGACAACGCCCGACAGGGTCACGCCTTCGGGTTTGGCTTCCAGGGCGCCGCACGCCTTGCCGTCCAGGAACAGGATGTAGTCGGCGGGGCCGGTGGAGGTGGACACCTCCCGCACCGCGATGCCGGGGCCGGCGTGCAGGTTCAGGTCCGAGCGGCTTTGCACAATCCAGCCGGCGGCGGCCAGCATCGCATCAATGCGCTGGCGGGCGCGGGCTTCGGGCAGCGATCCCGAACCAGGGGGGTATGACTGGCTCACTGGCGCCATAGCAGCAAATGGGCGCGGTCCCGTCCATAGTGGTGCAGCGGGGTGCAGGTGCATGCAAAGTGGGGCCGCAGAATTGCGCAACGCCAGCGGCAGGGATCCCCTCACCACCGCAGCCCTTGGCGTTAGCTTGGTAAGCCCTCGGGAATGCACGTCGCATCCCTCCATTGATCGGGGTCGGGTGGGTTGCATGTCTCACACAACCAAGGGGCGGCTACCAGCGGCGGCAGTGTCAGGGCGGCCCGCCAGAACATGCGCCCGCCGCACGTTTGGCACCGGCGTTCCGGCACTTCGCCGAGGTCGATTGCCTGGGTATCCGCGCAAGCATCGGCGTTTTCAGATGGCGCCGCTGGCGACGGTGGCGGATTTCCGTGGGTTCCAGGCGCTGCCATTTCC
>CAMATI010000314.1 GCA_945861095.1 Asaia bogorensis
CGAACAGTTTCACCAGCAGAGCTTCAAGCTCTGGACGGCTTAGCGCGGAAACGGGCGGTGGCGATGGCACATGACGTATAGACTCGGTCGCGCCGAATCGCGGCAAGAAAATAATGCGCGGCCGCCCACGGTTTTGCCCCTCTTACCCGTTCTGCATGATCATGCCCTAGCCGGTAGTCTGGCGTGACGATGAGTATCCGTGACAGTATCCGCGCCCTGCACGAAATAACCAGCCATCCGCTAAACGCACGTCGCCCGTTGCGGTCCGTCGTGAACTACCTGCGCTGGAACGTCGGTCGCCGGCTCTTGCAAGTTGACTGCATTCTGCCACTTGTGGATCGCGCTTTCATCGTCGTGTCCAATCGCGAGAATTTCGCAACCCTCGCTTACACATGCACATTGTGGGATTTCGAGGAGATGGTTTTTCTGACCCATCTCCTGCGTCCGGACGACTTGTTCCTCGATATAGGCGCCAATGTTGGCGGCTACACCGTGCTGGCGAGCGCGGTTGCGGGTGCACGCTCCCTGGCCTTCGAGCCGGTGCCAACAACCCATGAAGCCCTACTCCGCAACATCAGAGCCAACGGGATCCAGGATCTGGCGCGTGGGATGCAAATCGGTATCGGCGATGTCGACCAAACGCTGTCGATGACCGCGGACCGCGGTGGTCTGAACGCCGTCGTTTCTGAAGGATGGGTCGGTGCCACCGTTGAAGTGCCCGTACGTCGCTTAGACGATGTGGTTGCCGGCGAGCCGTGCCGGCTGATCAAGCTGGATATCGAAGGCTTCGAGATGAATGCTCTGCGAGGTGGGCCGCAGACTTTTGGGAACCCCAACCTCCTTGCATTGATTGTCGAACTGAATGGCTCGGGCGAGCGATACGGCAACAGCGACGACGCGGTGCATGCCGAGATTCTTCGATACGGCTTCGCCCCCTATCGCTATGATCCGACGGCGCGTCGCTTATCGCCGATCCGCTCATACAACCGGCAAAGCCTGAACACACTTTATGTTCGCGACCTGAACGCGACCGAGCAGATTGTGGCATCAGCCCGAAAAATTCGTGTGCGCGGCGCGGATTTTTGAAGGCCGCTATCGCGGCGCCATGCGCAACGCCCCGTCTAGACGGATGACCTCCCCGTTCAGGAACCGGTTGGTTACGATGTGTTCCACCAGTGCGGCATATTCCTCTGGCCGGCCAAGCCGTGGCGGATAGGGGATGGACGCGCCGAGGCTGGCCTGCACCTCGGTCGGCAGCCCTTCTACCATCGGGGTATGGAACAGGCCGGGCGCGATGGTGACCACGCGGACCCCGGCGCGCGCCAGTTCCCGCGCCGCCGGTAAGGTCATGCCGACCACGCCGGCCTTGGATGCCGCATAGGCGGGCTGGCCGATCTGTCCTTCGTAAGCGGCGACCGAGGCGGTGTTGATGATCACGCCGCGCTCGTTTTCGTCCAGCGGGTTGGTGGCGCTCATTTCGGCGGCGGCCAGGCGCAGCATGTTGAAGCTGCCGATCAGATTGATGCGGATCACGCGTTCGAAGGCGTCCAGGGACAGCGGACCATCGCGCCCGACGATCCGCCCGGCGGTGCCGACGCCGGCGCAATTGACCAGAATCCGAACCGGACCATGGGCGGTTCGGCTGGCAGCCATCGCTGCTTCGCCGGATGGGCCGTCCGCCACATCGCAGGCGATGCCCAGGCCGCCGAACCGCGCCGCGCTGGAGTCCGCGGCGGCTTTGTTGATGTCCAGCACCGCCACCTTGCAGCCTCGGCTGGCCAGAAGGGCGGCCGTCGCCGCGCCCAGGCCCGAGCCCCCACCCGTAACGACCGCCGCCTGTCCGTGCAGAATCATATCCGTGCCATCCTGTCGCTCCCACGCGCCTTTGCGTGATTTGCACCAATCCACGCGACCATTGACCCTGGGGCAGCGCACCGGTCAATGGATGCGGCCGTTCAGACTATCCCACCCGCCGTCGCGTGACGATAGCGACCCGACGGAAACCATCCCGGACAGGGGTTGCGCAAGGCATCGCGCTTGACCACCCGCGGCCCTGGCGGGACAACGGGTCCAACGCGGTTGAGGGAATGCCGGCATGAGCAACGCCACATCCTATGATGAAGCCTATGGGTCCTGTCTGCGCGACCCCGCCGCCTGGTGGGCCGAAGCGGCCGAGGGGATCGTCTGGACCAAACGATGGGATCGTCCGTTCGATGCCTCGTTGGGCGCCTATGGCCAGTGGTTCGCGGGCGGTGAGTTGAACACCTGCTACAATGCCCTGGACCGCCATGTGGAAGCCGGACGCGGAGACCAACCCGCCCTGATCTGGGACAGCCCGATGACCGGGCGGCTCGATGTCCTGACCTACACGCAGATGCGGGACCGTACCGCGAAGGTGGCGGGTGCCCTGGCGAAGCTGGGTGTGGTCCGCGGCGACCGCGTCATCATCTACATGCCCATGGTGCCGGAAGCCGCCATCGCCATGCTGGCCTGCGCGCGTCTGGGCGCCATCCATTCCGTGGTGTTCGGCGGGTTTGCCGCCGCCGAACTGGCGACCCGCATCGCCGATGCCAAACCGAAGGTCATCGTTTCCGCGTCATGTGGGTTGGAACCGGGACGGATCGTCAAATACAAACCCCTGCTGGACGGCGCCATCGAGATGTCGCCGCACAAGCCGGATGCCTGCCTGATCCTGCAACGGGAGCAATCGCCGGCCGAACTTACCCCCGGCCGCGATCACGACCTGCTGGAAGCCGAGGCCGCTGCCCTGCCGCATGGTTGCGTGCCGGTGCTGGCGACCGACCCGCTCTATATTCTGTACACGTCCGGCACGACGGGCCGCCCCAAGGGCGTGGTGCGGGACAATGGCGGCCATGCGGTTGCTCTGTGGAACTCGATGAAGATGCTCTACGGGTGCGACACCGGCGACACTTATTGGGCGGCGTCGGATGTCGGTTGGGTCGTTGGGCACAGCTATATCGTCTACGCGCCGCTGCTGCGCGGCTGCACAACGATCATGTATGAGGGCAAACCGGTCGGCACGCCCGACGCCGGTGCATTCTGGCGAGTCTGTGCTCGGCATCGAGTCAAAGTTCTGTTCACGGCGCCGACCGCGATGCGGGCGATCAAGCAGCAGGACCCCAACGGCAAGCTGTCCGCCAACTACGATCTGTCAGGGCTGGAAGCGCTTTACCTGGCCGGGGAACGCTGCGATCCGCCGACCGCGGTTTGGGCGGCCGAGATGCTGAAGAAGCCCGTGGTCGATCACTGGTGGCAGACCGAAACCGGTTGGGCGATCACCAGCGGCTTCCGCCAGTTCGGGCTGTTTCCGTTCAAGCCGGGGTCTGGTGGAAGGCCGAGCCCGGGGTATGATTTGCATGCGTTGGATGACGATGGGGTGGTGTTGCCGCGCGGCGCGACGGGCAATCTGTCGCTGAAACTGCCGCTGCCGCCAGCCTGCGGCCCCACGCTTTGGCAGAACGACGATGGCTACCGGTCGTCTTATCTGGCGGATTTTCCGGGATGGTACCGCACCGGTGACGCCGGCATGATCGACGCGGACGGCGATGTCTGGGTCATGGGGCGCACCGACGATATCATCAACGTCGCCGGTCACCGCCTGTCGACGGGTTCGATGGAGGAAGTGTTGGCGTCGCACCATGATGTCGCGGAGTGCGCGGTCATCGGCGCCAAGGACGAATTGAAAGGCCAAACACCGGTCGGCCTGGTGGTGCTGAAATCCGGCGTGAACCGGCCAGACGCCGAGATCACCGCCGAACTGGTCGCGCTGGTGCGGGAACGGATCGGCCCCGTTGCGTCGTTCCGCGATGCGCGCGTGGTGACGCGGCTGCCCAAGACCCGTTCCGGCAAGATCCTGCGCGCGACGATCCGCAAAATTGCCGATGGGGAGACGGTGCCGGTGCCGCCGACGATCGAGGATCCGGCCACACTGGACGAAATCGGCAAGGTGTTCCGTGGCTAGTTCGGCAATCCGCCGTTACGGTGCCTCGTCCGTGTCGCAGAACTGGTAAGAACCCATGGCCCGCCTGAGCGTCAACCTCAATAAGATCGCCCTGTTGCGCAACTCCCGGCGAACCGGGGTGCCCGACCTTCTGCATTTCGGCCGGCTCGCGCTGGAGTCCGGGGCCGAAGGCCTGACCGTGCATCCGCGCCCAGACGAGCGGCACATCCGCCGGTCGGACGTCCCCGGACTTGCGGCGGTCCTGCAATCTTACCGCCCGACCGCGGAATTCAACATCGAGGGCTACCCCGACGAACGCCTGATGGAGATTCTGCGGGAAACCACGCCGGAGCAATGTACCCTGGTGCCGGATGCGCCGGACGCATTCACGTCGGAGGAAGGGTGGAAACTGACCGGCGAGCAGATGGTCTTGGCCAGGGCCTCGATTGCCGCGATCAAGGCGCTGGGGTGCCGGGTGATCTTGTTCATCGACCCTGATCCCGCCGTGCCGGCGCTCGCGCGCCAGTCCGGCGCCGACGGGGTAGAGATCTACACCGGCGCCTATGCGGCTGCTTTCCGCCAGAACGACCACGCGGGAATTTTGGCCGCGATCGCCGAAACGTCTCGCCAGGCCGCCAGGCTTGGGTTGGTGGTGAACGCCGGGCACGATCTTAATCTGCTCAATCTGCCGCCGTTGATGGAGGCGGTGCCGGATCTGGCGGAGGCGTCGATCGGCCATGAATTGACCGCGGATGCGCTGGAGATGGGATTTGCCGCCACGGTCGCGGCCTATGCGCGCGCGTTGGGGGCGACGGCCACGCATTCTCGACCCTGACGGCCGCCGGCGTTCCATTGATTGCGAGAAGGGCTTGCCACCTGATTGGGGTCGATGGTAAAGAACGTATCATGAACAATGATACTGGCCCGACGGGCGGCGACTCGACCGACAACTTCATT
This sequence comes from Asaia bogorensis, assembly GCA_945861095.1. Lineage (GTDB taxonomy): Bacteria > Pseudomonadota > Alphaproteobacteria > Acetobacterales > Acetobacteraceae > Rhodopila. Next base: position 4,919 of record CAMATI010000314.1, read on the forward strand.
CGATCCAACACGATCAAGATTCCAGCGGTTCTGGCACTGGATGGCACCGATGCGATCGCGATCGTCGCCGGCATGATCACCAATCCTGCACGGATTCCGGTGCGGATCGAACATGGTCATGCGGGTCAACCCGGACGGGCCGCGGCGGTTGACCCGATGCGGGATGCCCAAAGGGCGACGCCTGCGTCGCCCGCTGTGTCCGGGCCGAACGACGATGACAGCAATGCCGCCCTGGGCCGCGGCATGGCGCCACGCAGACGGCGACGATAGGCAGCCGACCCAGAAAGCGCGTCGGTTGTCGCGGTCGATCGCCTGCTTGGTCGGTTGCGCGGGGCGACAAAAATATTAGCGAAATGTTCTCTCTTTCCGCGTTACTCCTGTAACCCAAAGCAGGCTGACTGGACGACTCCATACGAAACGTCGGTCAATCGGAAGGGAAGTCCATGATTGCGCTATCGATCATCGCAATTCTGTTGCTCGGGCTCGTGGGTCTTTACATCCACGACCGCACGCAGACCACGCACACGATCCTGCGCAACTATCCGATTATTGGCTATTTCCGCTATTTTGCCGAGACGATGGGCGAGTATATGCGGCAATACCAATACCTGCCGGACTGGGCCGAACGCCCCTTCAACCGCCTGGAGCGCGCCTGGGTCTATCGATCGGCCAAAGGGGTGTCCAACCTGACCAGCTTCGGCAGCGAAAACGTTCCCAGCTTCGTGTTTCGCAACGCCGCCTTCCCGGTGCTGGACGAGGACAGGAAGCCGTTCCCCGGCAAGCAGATCGGCGTCACGCAGGGGCCGGGCGCCTGCCGTCTCCCCTATGTTGCCACCAGTTTGTTCAATATCAGCGGCATGAGCTACGGCGCGCTGAGCCATGCCGCAGTTTCTGCCCTGTCGCGCGGTGCCAAGCACGCCGGCATCTGGATGGCGACCGGGGAGGGTGGCTTGTCGCCCTACCACCTGGAAGGCGGGTGCGACATCGTCATGCAGATGGGAACCGCCAAATACGGCGTGCGCGATGAGCACGGCAATCTGTCCGAGGAGCGGTTGCGAGAGATCGCCGCCCATGAGCAAGTCCGGATGTTCGAGGTAAAACTCGCGCAAGGGGCGAAGCCCGGGAAGGGCGGCATCCTGCCAGGCATCAAGGTCACGCCGGAAGTCGCCGCCATCCGGGGAATCCCCGTCGGTCAGGACAGTATCAGCCCCAACCGCCACCTCGATATCGGCAACATTCGGGAACTTGGCGTGTTTGTGGATCGGGTCCGCACCATCACCGGCAAGCCTGTCGGCGTGAAATTCGTCGTCGGCGATCCGGCTTTCCTGGATGACTGGTTTACCGATTGCGTTTCGCATCCGGAGCATTGTCCGGATTACATCCAGGTCGATGGCGGCGAAGGTGGCACGGGTGCCGCGCCTGCCGCGCTGATCGATTACGTCGGTCTGCCGATTACCGAGGCCTTGCGCCATGTCGTCGCGGCGCGGGAACGGCACGGTTTGAAGGACCGCATCCGGATCATTGCCTCCGCCAAGCTGATCACGCCGGACAAGGTGGCCTGGGCCTTGTGCATGGGGGCGGATTTCGTGTCGTCGGCGCGGGGCTTCATGTTCAGCCTGGGTTGCATCCAGGCCATGAAATGCGGGTCAGGCCTGTGCCCGACCGGGGTGACATCGTCGAAGGAGCGACTGATTGCCGGCCTGGACCCAACGGACAAGGCGGCCCGGGTTGCCCGTTATGCCATCCGGGTGCGAGAGGAGGTCGAGGTCATCGCCCATGCCTGTGGTGTGGCGGACCCGACCGGGTTTCTGCCGCGTCATGTGACGAATATCGAACGCGGCGTGGGCGGTTTCCGGGCGGCTCAGTCGGGCGACTGAGCACCAGGGATGGGCCTGCTCGATCAGGCCTATTCGACTGGGCTTATTCGACTGGGTCTATTCGGGCAGACCGCCGAGGCGCAGGCGTTGGGCGAATTCATCCCGCATGGCGCCTCGCAATGGGGTATTCCGGCGGAACCGGGACACGCGGAAATCCGGATCCATCCCCAGCAGTTGCTGGGCGAATTCCCGCGCCTCATCCAGGCGTCCCAGCACGACGAGGCTGGCAATCAGGGTCCGCAGATTGGACGTCTGCGTGCCGTTATGCGCGGCGGACAGGCGGCCCCAACTGGCGGCTTCCTCATAATTGCCATTGATGTAGTGGGCTTGCGACAGCACGTGCTCGTGCCAGTAGCAATGCGGCCCGATCGGCGACAGCCGCACCGCCTGTTGCGCCCGGACCAGCGCGGTCTCCGCATCGCCCATGAAACCGCAGGTCAGGCTGCTGAAGCTCCACGCCCAGGCGCAGCTCGGTCCGGCCGCCAGGGCGCGTTCCTGGAATTCGGTGGCGGTCCGGTAGTCTTTTTTCAGATATACCCTGCTCACGCAAGAATCCGAAAATCCGTAGGATCGATGATCCTGAAATTATCGGTGACCTCATCGCAGTAGGTCTGCCATTTTTCGGGCACTTCATCGCGCAAGAAAGTCAGCATCGCGCGGCCGAAATCCGTGAAATT
>CAMATI010000315.1 GCA_945861095.1 Asaia bogorensis
CGAACAGTTTCACCAGCAGAGCTTCAAGCTCTGGACGGCTTAGCGCGGAAACGGGCGGTGGCGATGGCACATGACGTATAGACTCGGTCGCGCCGAATCGCGGCAAGAAAATAATGCGCGGCCGCCCACGGTTTTGCCCCTCTTACCAAAATCGGAGCATTGAAATCGAAGAGCTTTCCCATTGCAGAAATCTGGTGCGCACAGGTCGATGCGCCCAGGCGGCTTGGACAGGTGTTCCGAACGTCCGCTCACGCGACGCGCAAGACGAACCGCTCCAACAGGCGAACGGACGCTCCCAGTTGGAGCGATCGTTTTCTGCGACGCCTGGCGACCACGCCGTGGCCTTGGCCACGCGGCAGGCCAAGGCGAGCAGCAACGCGGCAAGCGGCGGGCATGCCGGGCATCGACCCGCGCCGAGCCCGAAAATAGGCAGAGCAAAATTTATAGACCATGAAGTAGGCAGCAATTGACGCTTTCGCAAGCAGGCACGAACGACAGGTTAACAACTGGGAAGCGGAACAAATACCCCCGAATCCCGCACCGATTTGTAACGAACCCCCGGGTTTTCCGCAGCATTTCGCAATGAACCGGATCGGCCGCCGATCTTAAAGTAAACTCTCAAAACGATCTGAATCGTCGCGCCTTATCAGGCAGATCACGGCTGATCCTGATGTCGAATCTTAAAGACCGCGAAGATCTCGACAGGCCTCCACCCACGCGGTCTCAAAAACAACGACGCACGCGTTAACCGACCGCACACAAATTCTACAAACAACACCCGATCAAGGCGTTACAGCCCGGCTTCGTCCAACGACTCCGCCCGAATACGAATTTCCTTGCCACGGGGCACCCCGCCATCCTAGAACATAAAGTGAATATCAAGGCTGGATCATGACCTCTCACCCGCGCAAAACCCAACCGCACGCAACCGAAACCAGCCTCCGACGCGGCGTGCGCACCTGCGTTGCGGCGCCGAACCACCCAACCGCCGTCCCCTGCACCAGCCCTCACGGCTCATATGCCTGCCGGAGTGGTTGTTCTCTTACCAACCGTCCGAAGCAATGACCCATCGGCGTCCCCTCACCATTACCGGGCTTGAGCCGACAACCCGTGCTTCAACGCCAGGGGGTGGGCTGCCGGGTCAAGCCCGGCAATGCCGGTCAGGGAAATGACGGTGAGGGAAATGACGGTGAGGGCAATGACGGACGGGGCAAGGCATCAGTCATCGTTTCGCCCATTTGGTATGACGCGTTGCCCCAGAGTCGACTCTGGCCATCGAGCTCGCGGCCCATCCAGACTGACCGCCAACCCAGAACACAAAGACAGCCGCACCGGCACCCCGCCAAAACCACCGTTCCGAAGCTAATCAAATGGCTGCCCCGCCCAACCCCGGCAACCGGACCCATCAAACTCCAAGGCACGTATCAGCGGCAGGCAGCGCCGGTGCCCCACCGTCTCACGCAGGAACCCACCGCCACACCCCTCACCCGATCGATCGGCCTGCCCCCAACCGCGGCATCACCCCGTCCCCCAACAACCGATCGATCTCCGTCACCACCCCCGGCAAATCCGCCAGACTGTCGATGATAAAGTCCGCGTCGCCCAACTCCACCGCCGCCTTGGCCCGCAGCGCGCCTCGCTCCGCATCCGACAAACCCGCGAGTTCCGAAGCGGAAAGCCCCGCCACATTGCCCGCCAAAGCAATCCCGACCGTCCAGGTCCCCGCGGCATTCCCTTCCCCGATCCCCGGCGCCGTATCGTCGACCTTCACCACGCAAGCCGCCGGCCAAACCCCCAACCGCGCCATCGCATACCACATCATCAAAGGGCTCGGCCGACCCGCCGGCAGGTCGCCAGCGCAGACGGTAAACTCGGGCCGATAACCGGCCAAAGCCGCGATCGGCTCCACCACGTCCATGATCGGGCGCGTATAACCAGTCGTCGCCGCCACTTTCAGACCCCGCGCACGCAGCGCATCCACCGCCTCGATCGCCCCGGGAATCATGTCGGCATGGTCGCGGACCGAGGCGACATTCATCGGCTCAAACACCTGGAAAATCGCGTCGACATCGGATTCGGAAAAATCCCGCCCATGCCGAGCACGCCAGGCCGCGTTGACCGCGGGGGCGGCCCCGACCGCGCGGATATGATCCCACTTCGCCATACCCATCGGCCCACGCGCGTCGGCAATGGAAATCTCCACCCCGAAATGCCCAAACGCCCGCACAAACGCCCCCATCGGCGCTCGGCTGCCATGGTCGACGACGGTGCCGGCCCAGTCCAGAATCGCGGCCTTGAGTTTCAACGTTTCGGCCATGATGGGTCCTCATGTGGGGGTTGCGACAAGCCCAGCATGCCGGCGATGGTCTCTTCGCCGATCGCAAAGCCGGTGCTGGCGCCGGTGCCGCTGGTGACCATCACCAGTCGAACACCCGGCATCGGTGTTTCCGTGAAGGCAACGTCGGGGCCGGACGGATAGATGCCGATCCAGCGCTCCATAACCTCGGGTTGCGGCAAATCCAGCACGGCGGACAGTTCCGCCAGCATCCGGTCATCGACCGCCGCCGGCTGGAACGGGTCCGGGCTGGCGGAATAATGGTGGCTGTCGCCAACCACCAGCGACCCATCGCCGCCCTGCACCGCGATCAGGTGAATGCCGTCGTCCAGCCACGCACGCTGCTCCTCCAACAGGCGCGCGTGCAGCGCCGGCAAGGATGGGCAACCTGCGTAGCCGAGATAGCGCACCAATCCCAGATCGCTCATCAGCGGCGAACCGATCCGGAAGCCGGGCGCGGCGACCCGCAGCATATGCAGCTTGCACAGGGTGATCCCGCGCCGCTCCATCACGTCCGCGAACAGGGTGCGCAGGTCCGGCCCAGGGCACACGACGATGTGGTCCGCGGTGAACAGGCCCGCGGAAGAGTGCACGCGGCCGGATTCGATCCCATGAACGGCAACGCAGGTGTGCAGTTCGACGCGGTGCGCCGTCTGCAGCCAATGCGTCAGCCTCGGGATGGCATCGCGGCTTTCGACCCGCAGTTCATGCGGGCTGACCAGGGCGCCGGCCAGATCGGGGCGCAGTCCTGGTTGCCGGTCGGTGAGGTCTCGCCCGGACACGACATGACACCCCTGCCCCATCGGGCCAGCCGCGAATTCGTGCAGCACCGTCAGTGCTTCCGGCCTTCGGGCACACATCAGCAACCCATTCTGATGCACCGCGATACAAGCCGCGGGGGCGACTTCGGCCCAAACCCCGCGGGACCGCAGGGCTCGGCGCCAGGTAATCCCTTCTGCCTGGCCGGTCACGGTTACAAAGCCGAAATTGCGGATGGACGCGCCAACGGCGCGCTCCTCCCGATCCAGCACCGCGACCCGCAGGCCCTGGCGGGCCGCGGCCAGGGCGTGGGCGAGGCCGATGATCCCGGCGCCGACGATCACACAGTCGAAGTGACGTTCCATGACCGCGTTGAAGCATGGACGCGCACCGGATGGTATGGCTTTTCCGTGACAGGTGGGTGGCGCCCGGCTCGGGGCGCCACATCCTGCGTCACATCACCCGATCATCAGGCCGGGCAGCCACAGCGCCATGCCCGGGAACATGTAGACGATGAAGATGACCCCGACGACCACCAACCAAAACGGGATCGCGCCCATATAGACCTTGTGCAGGTCGATATCGGGCAACGTCGCCTTGATGGCATACAGGTTCAGACCCACGGGTGGCGTGACGGCGGCGATCTCCATCAGCAGGACCATGATCACGCCGAACCAGATCGGGTCCCAGCCCACCTGGATCACGATCGGCAGGACGATCGGAATCGTCAGCGCCATGATGGACGTCACCTCCATCAGGCAGCCGAGAACGACGTAGATCAGGACGAAGAGACAGAACAACTGGAACTGGCTGAAGTCCATCGCGATGACCCAGGCCGCGAACCGGTCGGAAAATCCGTTCAGCGCCAGGAACTGGCCGAACACCATAGAGCCGATGATGATGATGAAGATCGACGTCGAGACCATCGCCGCATCCCGACACGCCTGAATAAGCGCCGGAAACGTGATCGCTCGGCGCCACACCGCGAGCAGCAGCACGAGCATGGCTCCGCCTGCACCGCTTTCGACCGGGGTCCAGAAGCCGAGCAGGATGCCCGCGAAAACCAGGAAGACGATGCCGAAGAAGGGGAGGAACCACACCAGGCTTTCAAACTTCTCCCGCCAGGTGAAGACCGGGCCGGGCGGGCCGAGTGTCGGATCGATCTTGCAGCGGATGATGATCTTCACCGCGAACAGGGTTGCGGTGAACAGGCCCGGGATCACGCCGGCGATCAGCAGGCGCCCGATCGATTGTTCGGCGAAGATGCCGTACAGCACGAAGGTCACCGATGGCGGGATCATGATCGCGAGCGTGCCGCCCATCGCGATGCAGCCGAGCGACAGTCGTTCGTCATACTTGTAGCTGCGCAAGGCCGGCAGGGCGACCCGGGTCATGGCCGTGGCAACGGCAACAGAGGACCCGGTGATGGAGGCCATCGCCGCGCAGGTCGCGATGGTGGCGACGGCGACCCCTCCGGAAACCCGCCCGAACCATCGGTAGAACGCGTTGAACAGATCCCCGGTGATCCCGGAGGCCGCGCCGATCGAGCCAAGCAGCACGAACATGGGAATGACCATGAGGGTGTAGGACGATGTGATGTCCACCGTCTGCAACAGCAGCATGTTCATCCCGGCGGTCCAGTTGCCGAGGAACAGATAGGTGCCGAGGATGCCACCCAGGCCCAGGCAGACCCCGATCTGCACGCCCGCGAACATCAGGCCGAAAATGACCACGAAGCTCGCGATCAACGAGAAGACGTCGGGGTCTTCGATCCATAGCGGCATGGCGTGTTCCTTAGGGCATGACCACGCGAAGCGGAACGTAACAGCGTGCGAATCATGCAAACAAACAAAGAGCCAGAGCGGGTTGTCGTTCCCCCGTCAGGGCGAAACCGTGTCTAGTGAGAGCCGATGGCGGGGCCGGAGGCCGCACCGCCGATTTCGACCCCGGTATCCACAACCCGATAGATACCTCCGGTGAAGAAGCAGATCACCGCCTTCACGCACCCCCACGCCGCCGCGAGCCAGCACAGGACAGCGCCAATCAGAATCAGGCCGAGCGGGACGACGATGGGAATTTCGACCATGCCACGACGGAGATACCAGCCGTTCCAGGCCTTCAACCACTCGTCCGCCGCCATCTTGACCAGAATGCCGATCAGCAGCAGTGCCAGCGCCTTATCGAGAACAACCAGCAGGACGGCGAAACGTCCCCGCGCGCGGTGGGTAAACACGTCGACGTTAAGCTGGCGGTGCTGCCATTCCACAAGACCGAGCACCCCCATGGTGACGGCGACGAGCAGCATTTCCACACCCTCGAACACGCCGAGGATGGGCTTGCCGGTGATCGCGCGTTTGACCACGTCGGTTGAAACGGTCAACGCCATCAGGAACAGCAGGGCGCCGGCAAACATTGCGACCCAGCCCATGATCCGACCGATCAGGCGTTCTATCGTTATGGCCATGCGGGTTCCTCGGCCTTGGGGGGAGAGACGGTTACTTCAAACGCCCGGCGGCATAATCGCCGACCAGTTCCCGATAACGTGCCATCATCGCGGTCCCCGGGCCGCCGAAGCCGTTGATGGCCTGTTCCGCGACGAGCGTGAAATCCCCGGTGCGGGTCGCGAGTTCGGCGGTCTCCGCCTCGGTCAGGTGGCGGATCGTGACCCCACGTTCCTGCATCGCCTTGATCGATGTCTCGCCATCATCCTGCATCCGCTTGCCCGCGCTGAGGGTGAATGCGCGACTGACTTTCGTGACGATTTCCTGATCGGCCGGGCTGATCTTCTTCCAGGAGTCGGCGTTCATGAAATACCCGTCGCCGATGCCCATGACCTGGGCGCCCCATTTTGGTCCCGTGGTCATGATGGTCTTCCCCTGCTCATACCAACGCAGGCTGAACATGGCGGCGGGGGTTGTGAATGCGGCATCGATCACGCCGGTCTGCAGCGACGTATAGACCTCTCCGGCGGCGACAGAGAGCGGGGTCATGCCCGCGGCCGACAGGATTTTCGGCAGGTTGGGACCGAAGGCGCGGATCTTCTTGCCTTTCAGGTCCTCCAGCGTTTTCACTTCAGGGTTCGACAGGATGGCGAAGGAAAAGACCGGTATCCACACCAGGGGGATCAGGCCGACGCTGGCGAATTCCTGTTTGATCTGCGGAAATTCCTCCAGCATCTTGCCGAAGATCAGGGCAAGGCCGACGGTGTCGATCTTGTTGCCCAGGGTCAGATCGGCGGTGCCGGACAGGGTCGCGATGATCGGCAACTGCCGGGACGCGGCGGCAATGTTGGTGGACCCGATATCCGCCACCCCGCCCCGCAGGCCTTCGATCATGTTCTCCAGCCGCAACAGGGAGCCGCCGGGAACATGGCGTATCTTGACCCGGTTGTCGGTTGCCTTCTGAACCTGGTCGATTCAGTCATCGGCCAGCACGCCAAACTGGAAATGCGTTTTGGCGAAGGGACTGGCATAGACGAAACTCTGGGCTTGGGCCTGCGATGACGTGCCCGGCCCGAACAGGCTGGCCAGGCTGATGGCCGCCGCGGCGAGAAGATTTTTGCTCAGCATCGATACGCGCTCCTTCATGACGCCAACTGGCGGCTTCCTGCATCGGCCCTTTCGCGCCCCGGCCAGGCCGAGGCTACATCGCGGTCCAGCCGCCATCGATCACCAGGGTGTGGCCGGTGACGAAGGAGCTTTCGCTGGACGCCAGATAGACGATCCCGCGCGCGACTTCCTCCGGCTTGCCGAAGCGGTTCAGCGGATGGCGCGCCGCCCAGGCCTTGGCCACCGGCTCCGGATCGTTGAAGCGCGTCGCCAGGGAACGGCGGGGCATGGGCGTATCGATCACGCCGGGGGCCACGGCATTGACGCGGATGTTCTGCTTCGCGTGATCGACCGCCATGGTCTTGGTCAGCGACAGGATCGCGCCCTTGGACGCGATATAGCCGGCGTTGCCCCCCAGGCTGGAAAAGGCCAGTTGGGAGGCGATCATCACGATCGTGCCACCGCCGCCGGCCGCCAGCGCGGGAATGGCGGCATGCAGCCAGTTATAGGTGCCCTTCACGTTGACCGCGAAGACGCGATCCCAGGCGGCTTCGTCCATGGTCTCCACCGTGCCGCCGGTGGAAATGCCGGCGCAGGTCACGATCGTGTCCAGACGGCCCCACCGGCGCATCAGGTCGGCCACCGCCTGTGCCGCGGGCTGGGACTGGGTCACGTCGGCGGTCAGGCATTCGGCAAGTCCACCGGCGGCCTGTATGGTCGCCTGTGTGGACAGAAGCCCTTCGGCGTTCTGATCCACGAGCAGAAGTTTCGCACCTTCCGCCGCCAGCAGGGTGGCCGTCGCCGCACCGATCCCGGAACCGGCACCCGT
>CAMATI010000316.1 GCA_945861095.1 Asaia bogorensis
CGAGTGGGGCGCCGAGACCTATGCCGCCTTCCGCTCTGTCGTCAGCACGGCGAAAGCCAATCGCGCTTCGGTGTTGGACACCATTCGCTTCGTGCTCGCGGTCAAACTACCCGCCGAGCCGATCGCAGGGGTGGGGTGAGCAATTACACGGAAGTTGATCGATGATGCTTCTGGAAAGTATCTCGTCGGGCATGATATTTCACCAATGCGGAAGCCAGCATAGATAGCCTGGGCCAGCATCTGGTTGTCGAACACGAAATCATCGGAGCATGGTTCGAGTGGCAGTCGCTGCAGTACGCGCCGGCTCCATGCACGGTAGCCGGTATGGTACTCAGACAGCTTCTGACTGACAAGAATGTTCTCTACCAGCGTGAGAACGCGATTGAAAAAATACTTGTAGCGCGGCATGCCGCCGGTAATCGCACCACGGCCCAGAATGCGTGATCCCAACACGACGTCGTATTGGTCGGAAGCAATCATCGATGCCATTGCTGTAACCAAACTGGGAGCATACTGGTAGTCGGGGTGCAGCATCACCACTATATCAGCGCCTCGCTCGATGGCAGCGGCATAGCAGGTCTTTTGGTTGCCGCCATAACCGCGGTTTCGATCGTGCCATAAAGTGTGAATGCCGAGCTCATGGGCGACCGCGACGGTGTTGTCGGAGCTATGGTCGTCGGTGAGGATTACGTCATCGACAATATCGTGCGGGATCTCCGCGAAAGTCTGCCGCAACGTTTGGTCGGCGTTGTAGGCTGGCAGCACGACCGCAATCCGATACCCTGACAACAATTATGGGATCCTCATAGGTGCGTCGCCTGTGCCATACAATCGATGATGAATGCCGCTCCGATCCCTGGTATCGCGAAACGCGCGCTATATCAAGCGCCGCGAGAATGGCATGGGTGCCGCCGACGGTTCGTTCCCGCCCCGTCACCTAAGGCTACAGTGGTCAGGTAAAAGCGGAATGATCTTTCGAGTCTGTTGAATGGCCTGCCGCAGATTTTTTTGAGCATGATAGTCCGTCTTGGTTAGGTGAACTTGGCCGTTGTTCAATGGCGACCTGATTCCTAGGCGAGCCAGTCGAGTGGAGCTTGCCTGGAAAAGACGGGCAAAAAATCATTCCGCACCTACCCGACTCCGGTCGCCGCGCCGGGACCGACCACCAACGGGGTTGTTTTCATGACAGGCCGTGGCCCGTGGCGGGTCCGGGGCAAAACTCTGGTCGGGGTTGGCCCCCAAAGGCATTATGGCGCGCAAGCCCCGTGCTTACGCGCCAATCCGCAACCGATCGCCATTCTCCCCACCCGTTGCGGACCGCAGCGCCGCAAGCAGCGCCACGATCGAGGGAATGGCGCGCGGCGGCCGACCGGCCGAGCGCCGTTCCGGGGTTTGCAGGAACCAGCGGACCGGGCGCAGGTGAGGATCGGCGGCGGAGACCGTGAATGAGCCGTCCGCCGTCGTGAGCGTGACGCCGTCGTCACCGGCGTCGACCCGTCCTTGGACTGCCCACAGGACCATGCAGTCGCGCAACAGGCCGCGCAGTTCGGCGTCGGTCACAGCATCGGGCTGGCGAACATCTCCTCGGCGATCTTGCGGTGCTGCCACTTGCCGTCGTCGAGGCTGCCCTTGAACACGCCGTTTTCCACCGCGATTTTGCCGCGCAGCACGGTCAGGCAGGGCCAGGCGTCCATCTTGCGGCCTTCCCAGGGGGTGTAGTCGGCCTCGTGCAGCTCCGCGGCCGTCAGCACGCGATTGTCTTTAGGATCGAGCACGACAATGTCCGCATCGGCACCCGCGATCAGCGCGCCCTTGCGCGGATACAGGCCCATGATCTTGGCGGCGTTGGTGGAGATCAGATCGACGAAGCGGTTAAGCGAATAGCCGCGCCGCCCGACCATTTCGGTGAACATCAGCGACACGCGCGGCTCGACACCCGCATTGCCGCCGGTCGTATCGTCAATACGAATGCCTTGCAGCTTCTTGGCCAGGGTGCAGCAGATTTCGTCGGTGGCGACACAGTTGATGGCGCCGTCCAGAGTGCCCTCCCACAGCGCGTCCTGGTCGGCCTGCGACTTCAGCGACGGGTAGGTGTGGAAGATCTGGCCGCCCGGCTTCTTATAGTCTTCGTTCGTGTACATCATGTATTGATGCAGGGATTCGCCGTAGATCGGCACGCCACGGGTCCGCGCTTCGCGGATCGCCGACACGCCGGTACCGGCCGAGACATGCATCATATACAGCGCGGTGCCGGCGACTTTTTCCGCCAGGCGGATGACGCGGCGGAAGGAGATGTCTTCCGACAGGGTGTTGTGCACCTCGGCCATGTTTTCGAAGCCGGTGCGGCCCTCGCGGATCAGCTTGCCATACATGTGCATGACGATGTCATTGTCTTCGGAATGGATCACGCCCAGGCCGCGATTGGCGGCCAGCACCTGGAACACTTCCCAGATGTCGCCGAAATCGACCATGCGGCCTTTGCGGTTTGGGGTGATGTCGGTGGTGAAGATTTTCACCGTGGAATGGCCGGCCTGGATCGCCTCGGCCAACTGGCCGGGCAAGTTGATCGGCAGGGCGCCTTCCACCATGATGTGTTGGGCGTAGTCGCAGGCGCAGTGGCCTTTCCAGTCCAGTTCCCGCTTTTCGATCGCGTCCTGAACGTTGGCGCCCATGCTGGCACGGGTGAAGTCGATCATCGTGGTGGTGCCGCCATGCACGGCGGACTTGCTGACGACATCAGGCGGCTCGGTCAGGCCGGCGGAGCCGTCTGGATTGGGCATATGCCACTTGCAATGCACATGCGGGTCGATGCCGCCGGGAATGACGATCTTGCCGGTGGCGTCGATGACGCGGGCGCCTTCCGGGATCGGCAGGCTGCCGGGTTGGGCCATGGCGGCGATGGTCTCGCCCTTGACCAGGATGTCGAAAGCGCCAACGCCTTGCGGTGTGACGACCGTGTCGCCGCGGATCACCAGATCAACCATGTGCAAGCCCCCTGTTCGAAGCCCTATCGTTCCGCGTATTGGCGCGTCCGGCAAGAGGCAAGCGTCAGGAATGGCTTCTTATGCGGCCTACGACGTCGATTTCCACGGGTACTCCGGCAACGTCGTGCGGCACGGTGGCGTCGGCATCGGGCTGAGCGGTCAGATTCACTTTCAGACCATAGCTGCCGTCCGAGCCACACGTAATGCCGACCCCTGCAATGGTGCCGAACTGACTGAAGATTTCCCTGGCCTTCGCGCGCGCGGACCGGGCTGTCGCGCCGGTCGACGCCGCATTCGTGGCGTCCCCTGGCCTTCGCGCGCGCGGACCGGGCCTGTTCCAGCGTGGTCATGCTACACCACCAACCTGACGTTCAACTGATGCAAAACACGTTCGAGCGGATTAGCGTAAGCGACGCCATGCGTAAGCGAGCCACCGGCGTCTGTTCGCGGAAAAGTCATGCCAACTGCCAGGCCGTCCTCGTGCCAGGATGACTTTTCGACTGCAAGCGAAGCCCATGGCGCGCCGATCCGGCTTGCCGAGCGCCCGCGACATTGCCGGTGTCATGCCGACAGTGGCTCGTAGCGTGACGGTGGACTATCCTAACCATTGAAATTGGCACCGATGAGGACGCTTGTACGAATGAGTTCGAATGGAACACGGGAACCCCGCGCTACCCGGCGGCCAGGGCCACGGGCATGACCGACGCCCCATCCGATCGGCGCCTGCGCGCTCCGGCCAGCGCGCGCAACCAGGACCCGATCCGGGACGTGCTGCGCGCGCGACTGCCTCCATCCGGCCAGGTGCTGGAGGTCGCCAGCGGCACCGGCGAGCATGTGGTGCATTTCGCCGCCGCCCTGCCCGGGTTGGTGTTTCAGCCGACCGATTTGGATGCGCGGTGCCGGGAGAGCGTGGCGGCATGGATTGAGTCTTCCAACCTGAGCAATGTCAGGCCAGTGCAGGCGCTGGATGTGACCGGGGATTGGGCGGTGCAGCTTCCGGGAAGCCTGGTCGATGCGGTGGTCTGCATCAACATGATCCATATCGCGCCATGGGCGGCGACTTTGGGCCTGATGGATGGTGCCTCTCGGCGCCTGTATCCTGGGGGCGTGCTGTTCCTGTACGGCCCGTTCATGCGCAACGGCATCCATACCGCGCCCACCAACGCGGTGTTCGACGGGCGTTTGCGCTCGCAGGATCCGTCCTGGGGGATTCGCGATTTGGTCGAGGTCACCAATGTCGCCACGGCCGCCGGATTCAACGTGCCGGAGGTGATCGAGATGCCGGCCAACAACCTGTCCGTGCTGTTCCGCCTGCCTGGCTAGACCGGCTTCCGGTCAGGGGAACGCCGCATCCGGCCACAAGGCGGCGAGAGACACGTGTCGAGGGATGGCCGAGCGACGGGTATCAGTCTCTCGACGGGCCGCTGAACCGCACCGAGCCGCCTTCGAAGCGGTGCGATGCGCTGGCCATCATCAGATGCGCGGTGCCTGCTTCCGGTGTGGTCGGGTCGAGCGCCAGCGCCATCACGTCGGCCGGGGCCAGGCGCAACAATCCGGCCAACAACCCGATGCTGGAGGAGAAGATAAGCTGCCGTCCGGTCCCGCTGGCGCGCATGTCGCGATACTCCCGTCGAGATCGATGCTAGGTTCGGGGCGGTTTCGGCATGGTTTCATGGCGGCGCCCGCATGGGTGGCTGCCAAGGAGAAGTGGCATGGGAAGCGGCATGGGCACGCGCGGGTTCGACATCATCGTGATTGGCGCCGGCATCGCGGGCTCGACGGCGGCGGCGCATCTGTCGTCCCATCGCCGGGTGGCACTGATCGAGGCCGAAGACCAGCCCGGTTACCATTCCACCGGTCGTTCGGCCGCGCTGTGGATACAGAACTATGGGCCGCGGGATGTGCGCGAACTCAGTCGTCTGTCGCGGGCGTTCTTTGAGGCACCGCCACCTGGTTTCACCGAAGTGCCATTGATGCGCCACCGCCCGGTGCTGTTCCTGGCCAATGCGTCGCAGATGGCGGCGATGGAGGCGGAACTGGCCGGCGGGATCGGCCTGCGCGCCATTTCGCCGGCCGAGGCCGCGAAGCTGCAACCGGCGCTGCGTCCGGGTTACGCCGCCGCCGCCGCGGTGGAGGACGATGCGTTCGACATGGATGTCGCCGCGATCCACCAGGGCTTCCTCCGCATGCTGCGCGCGAACGCCGGGGTGCTGGCGGTGCGCAGCCGAGCGGGGCGGATCGAACGGAAGGCGGGCGTGTGGGAGGTGGCGACGGTGGGGGGCGATGTGTTCGCCGCCCCCGTCGTGATCAACGCGGCCGGCGCCTGGGGCGATGAGGTGGCCGGGCTTGCCGGGGCTTCTCCCCTTGGCTTGCGGCCCTGCCGGCGCACCGCGGCGATCATCGACCCCGCCCCGCACGATCCGGAGCACTGGCCGATGACCATCGATGTCTGCCACGGCTGGTATGCTCGTCCCGAGGCGCGGACGCGGTTGCTGGTGTCCCCGGCGGACGAAACCTTGATGTATCCACACGATGTGCAGCCGGACGAACTGGACATTGCATTGGGCATCGACCGGATGCAGCAGGCGCTGGATATCGCGGTGCGTCGGGTGGAGCGTGCCTGGGCGGGGCTGCGGACCTTCACGCCGGATGGCAGTCTGGCGTTTGGCTGGGATGCGGTGGCGGAGGGATTCTTCTGGAGCGTGGGGCAGGGGGGGTATGGGATCCAGACCTCCCCGGCGGCGGGGCGGCTGGTGGCCGATCTGGTGTTGGGGCGCGACCCGGGGGAGGCTGGGCCGATTGTTTCTGTTGTGGCACCGTCTCGGTATGTGGGGGGTGCGGGGTGAAAGTCGTTGTGGCCGAGCCTCGGTGGGAAGGATGGTCGAATGGGCGGGTCTGTCGGGGTTCGGCGTCGCATGCCGAGGCCTGGGGCATAGCATTGGTTCCGGGGCGCGTGTGTTTGACGCTTTGAGGTTGGCCTGTGGGGCGGTGCGGAGCTGACCCATTGGCGTGTCGGAGTGGGCGCGGTCCTGAATGCCTTGTGACTTCGTTCATCCGGTCAAATTGACTGTGCAGATGCACTGGGACGTCACGGCCGGCTCTATGTTATTCTTCGACGCTGAAAGGCAGCGCTTTCCCGCGCGTTGCGTTGCGATGATCGCGGAAACCTCATCCGGACCCGCCGCAAGAACTGGCGGGCCGAACGGGTCGCAAGGTCTCCAACCTCTCTCGGACGCTGAAAACGACGGAACGCTTCGGCCTCGTCGCCCTGTACAAGGGCGAGCGTGGCGCATCCTTCCCGATGTGTCGTATCAGGCGATCTCTTTCGAACTGGCGCTGAACCGAGACCTACAGATTATGGTTTCGTCGCTCGGCATTGCCGATCCTATGTCGGATTACATGGGCGTCGGCGTAGTGGCGGGCGATCGAGGGAAACGGTCCGGTAGCTGCCCTCGGCGACTGTATTGACCGCCGACTGGATGCGGTCGGCGTTCGCCTAGATGGTAGGCCAGTGGTTGGTCGATAGAACCAACAGAGAAAGCTTTCGGTTGGAGAGGTTTTGTTGGTGCGGCAAATTCTGGTCCCCGGTCACCAGCATGTTGAACCCGGCCGCTTCCGCGGCTGCGATCAGGGCGCCGTTGGTCAGCGCGTTCCACTTTGCCTCGAAGGCGGTGATGACTTCGTGACCGATCAGGACCGTCCGCAAACCGATCGGCATGTTGGCGTCAAGCAGGAGACGTGGCATGCGATTCCGCGTAGGCGAGGATGCGGCGAATGGTCGCCACTGTGATGCCTTGGAAGAGGTCGGTCGCAATCTCCTCCGGCGTGTATTCGGCGGCGTGGATGAGAATTGCGTCCACGGGAAGGCGTGTGCCCTTGATCAGCCAGGTGCCTGACACCTTGCCGGCGATTTGTTCGACATCGGGGCAGCGCGACCAATCCATGGCTTCGCATACCATGTGGGGGCGGTGTCGGGCAATCAAACCCGCGCCGGATGGAGAACCGACGCGCCGGGTATGGTCGGCACGCGTACGGGAACGATGTGAAACCCAAGAATTATGAACCGGAATCGGAGTCTTGAAATCGCGGGGCTTTTCCGTTGCATAAATTATGTGCATAACAAAGCCATGAAACACGGCTACGCACGAGTGTCAACGGACGGTCAGACCGTGACGGCACAGGTTGCCCGGCTTACCCGTGCCGGATGCAAGAAGGTGTTCCGCGAAACGGCGAGCGGAGCCAAGACCGACCGCGCCCAGCTTCGCAAGGTGCTGGCCGCGCTTGAGGACGGCGACGTGCTCATGGTGACAAAGCTAGACCGTCTAGCAGCCTGTCGGACTCGGGATTTTCGATCAATAACGACGGCTGTTCGGCTGCGCCGGCGCGGTCATCAGACCGCCGGCGGCGCCCCGATCACGTCCTGACTGGCTTCATATCGGCCCGGAGGTGGCGTCACGGCCGACCCAT
>CAMATI010000317.1 GCA_945861095.1 Asaia bogorensis
GGCCCTATCCGTCAAGGCACCAAAAGAATCGCATTCCAAAGGCCGCGCCTTTGGCGGGGTTCAGGGGCAAAGCCCCTGGTCGGGGTCCCCAAGGGCCGTTGGGGCGGAAGCCCCGCCCTACCTTGAGCCGCAACGCCACCCGTGCGGTAATCCCCCCACAAACCGGGAGAAACGACCATGACCAAGACCGCCTTCGGGCGCATCTACCCCATCCGCGACGCCTGGCTCGCCAAAGCCGCCCCGGAACCGATCATCGATCCGGACCTGGAGATCATCGACACCCACCATCACCTCTGGCAACGCCGCGGCGGTGGCGCTCGTGGGGAATCCTGGGAAGTCCCCGAATTCCGTTACCTGCTCGAAGAATTCCTCGCCGACTGCGCCACCGGGCACAACGTCGTGGGCAGCGTCTTCCTGCAATGCCATTCCATGTATCGCGCATCCGGCCCGGTGCAGATGCGCCCGGTCGGCGAAACCGAGTTCGTCGCCGGCATCGCCGCCATGAGCGATTCAGGCGGCTACGGCAAGACCAAGGTCGCCGCCGGCATCGTCGGATTCGCCGATCTGACCGCCGGCGACTGGGTAACCCCGGTGCTGGAGGCCCATATCCGCGCCGGCGGCGGACGCTTCCGCGGCGTGCGCCATTCCTGCGGCTACGATCCCGATCCGATCATCGGCAACAGCGCGCCCGACATCCAACCCGGCCTCTATCTGCGCGACGATTTCCGCCAGGGCATGAAGCGCCTGTCCGAACTGGGCCTGACCCTGGACGCCTGGGGCTTTCATCCGCAAATGCCGGAAATCACCGATCTGGCACGCGCCTTCCCCGGCACCAACATCATCATGGGTCATTGCGGCGGTCCGCTCGGGTATGGACGCCACGCCGGCAAGAAGGACGAAGTCTTCGCCGACTGGAAGAAGACCGTGACCGAGTTGGCGAAGTGCCAGAACGTCACGATGAAACTGGGCGGCATGATGATGCGCCTGGCCGCGTTCGACTACATGGCGATGGAGGCGCCCCCGACGTCCCAACAGCTTGCCGATGCGTGGCGTCCATACATTGAAACCTGCATCGAACTGTTCGGCGCCGATCGTTGCATAGCGGAAAGTAACTTCCCGGTGGAAAAGATGGGCATCAGTTTCGCCGCCCTCTTCAACGCCCTGAAATTGCTCGCCTCCGGCTGCTCGGCCGACGAGAAGAAGGCGATCTTCGCCGGCACCGCCCGCCGGGTCTATCGCCTGGATTGCTGAACAAGACCAACCGCCGCAACCACTGACGTATCGGTGGGGGCTGTCATTGTAGGCGCAGCGTAGCAACCCAGGGGCCCGGCACGATTTATCTTGTTGGTCGCCCTGGATTGCTTCGCTGCGCTCGCAATCACAGCTTTCATTGTCGCCATGGGTCAGTGGTCCTGTCGGTTGGTATAAGATCATCCGGAGTCGGGGATGGCGTTCTCGCACCGCCATTCCCATTGACCCCGATCGAGCCAATGGTGGTCCGACCGCGCGTCCCGATATGCACCCGACCAGCGCGGTCGGCCCGTGGTTCTGCCCTTTGGCTCCGGCCCGTGCGTGGGACTGGCTCTGGCCGATCGGATCGCGTTCGGCAACCCGTCGGCGACGGCCCAGCCTCGCCGCGGACGCCATTCCAGATCCCACGCGCCGACCCTGGTCCGAGCGACGCCGCCCGCGGATCGCCGGATCAGCGCTCTGCCATTTGCCCGGCAAGGCGCTTCGGCGCGGTCATGCGATAGCTGCGGGCGATCAGATAGGCCACCTCATCCCAATCCGGTTCCGGCGTCAGACAAATGCCGACCCAACCTTTGTGCCCGACATAGGGCGGTCGGAAAAACCGATCCGGCGCCGCGGTGACCAGAATCGCCTGCGCCCCGGAAGGCGCCTTGCACCAGCAGGACGGCGCGCCATCCCGCGGATGCACCATGGCGAAAATTTTGTCCCGCACACGGAAGGTCGGTGCCTCCCACGTCTCCTTCTCCACCGCCTCCGGCAATCGCAGGCAAATCGCGCGCAGTCGGTCGAGCATGGAATCGCTCGCCATCGCAACATCGAGCGCGGGATCGCTCGTTACCGCAACGTCGAGCGTGGAATCGCTCGCCTTCGAAACATCGTGCGTCGAATCGCTCGCCTTCGAAACGTCGAGCGCTGGACCGCTCGCCTTCGCAACATCGAGCGCTGGACCGCTCGCCACCGAAACGCCGAGCGCGGGATCGCGCGCCATCAGAACAACGAATAACCGCCGTCGATCACGAACGTATCGCCGGTGTGATAGCGCGACGCCGAACTCATGAGATAGACCGCGATGCCGCCGAAGTCGTCACCATCGCCCCAACGGCGCATGGGCACACGCGGGGCGACTTTCTTTTGGAACCCCTCGGTGGCGAACCATTTCGCGGTCATGTCGGTCTCGATCCAGCCCGGCAGGATCGAGTGCGCCCGGATCCCATACCGCGCGAATTCGACCGACAACGACCGGGTCATGGAGATCATGCCCCCCTTGGTCGCGGCATAATGCTCGCTGCGCGGCGATGCCTCGATCGCCGCGAGCGACGCCGTGCCGGCCAGCACGCCGCCCTGGCCATGCTTGACCATATGCCGAGCGGCCGCACGGAACGTGTAGAAGGCGCCGTCGAGGTTGATGCGCGTCACGCGATGCCATTCCTCGCTGGTCATTTCCAGGAAGGTGGTGACGCCGCGTCCGGACACCCCGGCATTGGCGAAGCAGCCATCGACCTGGCCGAACGCGTCCAGTGTACGCGCGAAGGCGGCATCCACCGCGGCTTCGTCGCCGACATCGCATTCCAGGGCGACGACACGGCGCCCGGTCGCCTCGATATCCGCCCGCGCGGCGGCATTCTTGGCCGGATTGGTGCCCCAGATGCAGATATCGGCGCCGGCCTGCGCCATCGCGCGGGCCATGCCCAGGCCGATACCGCTGTTGCCGCCGGTCACCAGCGCGACCTTGCCGGTCAGGTCGAAGGGGGTATAGGCCACGGGTCGTCTCCTTATGTTGTGCCGATCAGGTTCTGTAGCATCCCCACCGCTGGGAGCAACCGACGCGGCCCGCTGGCGCGCAAGTGACTTTCCGGTTAGCATGATACCAACACCAAACCGAGGTCGACCATGATCGTCACAGCGGACAGCATCGTTGCGGGACAGTCCAACCGCCGCCGGACCGGCAATGGCTGGATCACGAGCTATATCGGCAAGAACCGCAACACCCTGAAGGAAGGCGAAGCGGCGCCAGCGGACGACGTCGTCTATCCCATGGCCTTCCTGGTTGAAAAAGACGCCGGCGCCGTGGTGAAGCCGCATTTCCACTCCGCCGACCAATACCAGGTCGTCGTCCAGGGCGGCGGACGGCTCGGCATTCACGACATCGGCACCATCGCCGTGCATTACACCGACGCCTGGTCCGCCTACGGACCGATCCTCGCCGCCGGGGAAGGCGTGTCCTGGTTCACCCTGCGCAACACCTGGGATCCGGGCGCCCGCTACATGCCGGGGGAACGTCAGGCGCTGCGCGAAGCCCGCGCCCGCTTCCAGCACCGCGAAGCCACCTGCGGCCCGATGCCGCCGCTGTCGAACACTGAACTGAAGGCCCTGACCTCGGTAACTGGCGCGATGGTGATCGAGGAGACCAAGGACGGTCTCGGCACCTGGCGCTATACCGTGCCGGCCGGATCGTCCGTGACCGGTCCCGACCCGATGACCGGCGGCGGGCAGTTCTGGTTGATCGCATCCGGCAGCGCCTCGGTCCCGGGTGGGTCCTTGCTGCCATTGAACTCCTGCGTGTTCGTGGCCCCTGACGATGCCGCGGCGCTGATCACCGCCGGCCCGAACGGCGCCGACTTGGTGTGCATGCAGTTCCCGAAGCGCGCGCGGGACTGATCGTCGACCTTACCAGCCGCCGCGTCCCGTCATCCTGCGTGATGGGACGTGAAGGTCGCGTGGCCGAGAGAGCGTGGGCGGCCTCGGGGGACGCGCATCAACCGGGGGTGCGCCCATCCCTATCATCGTCTGGACCAGGCCGGGATGAAGTCGCCCAAATGACGCAACACCGATGACGCAACATTCCGACCCGCCTGATATTCGCTGGCCCGCCCCGTACCTGACAGAACCGGCCTGGCTGGTCTGGGCGCGGGAAATCCAGGCAACCGCGCAAACCGGCCTGGAATTTTCCACCGATCCCTACGACCTGGACCGTTACCGGGCGCTGCGCTCCCTCGCCGCCCGCATCATGGCGGCCCATACCGAGGCCGAAGCCACCCGGATCGAAGCACTGTTCACCGCCGAAACCGGCTATGCCACCCCGAAAATGGGCGTGCGCGCGGCGGTATTCGACCATCTCGGCCGCATCCTGATGGTGCGGGAAACCGCGGACCACCATCGCTGGACCCTGCCGGGCGGCTGGGCCGAGGTGAACCAGACCGCCGCGCAATCGGTGGTGCGGGAAGTGTTCGAGGAATCCGGCTACCATGTCCGCCCCGTGAAACTCGCCGCCGCCTGGGACAAGGTGGCGCAGGGCCATCCGCCCGGCCCGTTCTCCATCACCACCCTGTTCTTCATCTGCGCGTTGGAAGGTGGCTCTCCGACCACCAGCCTGGAAACCAGCGGCAGCGACTGGTTTCCCGAACATGCGATCCCGGAAGACCTGTCGCCAAGGCGCGTGAAACCACATCAGATCGCGCGGATGTTCGCCCATCGCCGCATGCCCGAATTGCCGACCGAATTCGACTGAGCGTCCCGCCCGCGTTTCCTGCTTGACATCCCATCCCCACTCCCAAAGGATGGTGGCAAGGGGAAATCGCGATCACCCCGTGAGGCTTCGGCCGAAGCATCGCGTCCTTGTCATCCCTTTCATGGATACGGACGCCAATGCCAACCCCAGACACGATCACCATCGGTCAACTTTCGCGCTTGCTCGGGACCCCTGACGCCCCCATCGTCCTCGACGTTCGCATCGACCAGGATTTTGATGCCGATCCCCGGCAACTTCCCTCCGCCATCCGCCGCGACTGGCGCACCGCCAGCACCTGGGCCGGTGACTACGCCGGCCGCAACATCGCCGTGGTTTGCCAGCGAGGTCTGAAACTCAGCCAAGGTGTCGCCGCCTGGCTGCGCAACGCCGGGGCCAGGGCGGAATCTTTGGAAGGCGGGTTCGAAGCCTGGGCCGCCGGCCCCGGCCTGCTGGTCAGCCCGACCCATGTGCCGCCACGCGACACTGGCGGACGCACCGTCTGGGTCACGCGCGGGCGCCCCAAGATCGACCGCATCGCCTGCCCCTGGTTGATCCGCCGCTTCATCGACCCGTCCGCCGTCTTCCTGTTCGTCACGCCCCCGGAAGTGCCAGCCGTCGCGGACCGCTTCGGCGCCACCCCCTTCGACATCGAAGGCATTTTCTGGAGCCACCGCGGCGAGCGCTGCACATTCGACGTCATGATCGAGGAATTCGGCCTGCGCTCCGACGCTCTCGACCGGCTCGCCCTGATAATCCGTGGCGCCGACACCGCGCGCCTGGACATCGCCCCGCAATCGGCCGGCCTCCTCGCCGCCTCGCTCGGCCTGTCACGCATGTATCGGGACGATCTGGCCCAGTTGGACGCGTCCATGGGGTTGTATGACGCGTTCTATCGCTGGTGCCGCGATGCGGTGGGCGAAACCCATGACTGGGTCGTCACGACCGCCCCCAACACTGGGGCCGCCGCATGAGCGCTGAACCAATCCCGGGCGCCATGCCCAGCTTCGCGCAGGCGTTCCGGGTCTGGACACGGATCGGCCTGCTGTCCTTCGGCGGACCGGCGGGCCAGATCGCCATGCTGCACAAGGAAGTCGTCGATCGGCATAACTGGATCGGCGAGCGACGGTTTCTCCACGCCCTGAATTTCTGCACCTTGCTGCCGGGACCGGAGGCCCAGCAGCTTGCCACCTATCTCGGCTGGCTGATGCACGGGGTACGCGGCGGACTCGCCGCCGGGCTGATGTTCGTCCTGCCCGGCGCCTTGGTAATGCTGGCCCTGTCGCTGATCTACGTTCTGTTCGGCGATGTTCCGTTGATCGAGGCGCTGTTCTTCGGCCTCAAGAGCGCGGTCCTGGTGCTGGTGGTCGAGGCGCTGTTGCGCATCGGCCGGCGCGCCTTGAATGGCCGGATCGCGTGGACCCTGGCCGTACTTGCGTTCATTGCACTGTTCTTCCTGAACGTGCCATTTCCGGTGGTCGTTCTCGCGGCGGGCGTGGTGGGCTATGTCCTGCCGGACTCCTTCGCCCAGGCCAGTCACGGCAACGTGAAAAACAACCGTCCGGCGCTGATCGACCTGGCTTTGGATGCCGATCCGGGCCGCCCCGCCCGTCTGGCGGCCGGCGCCAGAACGGCCGGCATGATCGCCCTGGTGCTGTGGCTGGCGCCAGTCATCGTGCTGATGGCCTGGGTGGGCGGCACCTATGCCGACATCGCCTGGTTCTTCTCGAAAATGGCCGTGGTGACGATCGGCGGTGCCTATGCGGTGCTGGCCTACGTCGCCCAGGATGCCGTGCAGACCTATCACTGGCTGTCGCCGCCCGAGATGCTGGCCGGACTCGGCCTGGCGGAAACGACCCCCGGACCGCTGATCCTGGTGCTGCAATTCGTGGGCTTCCTGGCCGGCTTCCGTTCGCCCACGGGAATAAGCGGCGTGTGCGGCGGCATCCTGGCCTCGGTCCTGACCTTATGGGTGACCTTCGCGCCCTGTTTCACCTTCGTCTTCCTCGGCGCCCCGGTCATAGAGCGGTTGCAGTCCAACCGCGCCCTGGCCGGCGCACTGGCGGCCATCACGGCGGCGGTGGTGGGAGTGGTGGCAAATCTTGCGGTCTGGTTCGGCCTGCGCGTCCTGTTCACCCGCCTGGAACCATTCGCGATCGGCCCGGTTTCCGTTGCGTTGCCAGTACCGAGCAGCCTGGACAGCGCGGCGGCGGCATTGGCGGTGCTGGCGGCCATTTGTTTATTCAAGCTTCGGATGGGGGTTCTGAAGACGCTGGGGGTGACGGCGCTAACGGGTTTGGTGCTGCGGCAGGTCAGTCTGTTTCTATAGTGGCGTCGGCAAAGGCGTTCCCACCCCCACCGATGGCTACCCGTTGCCTTATGCCAACCGTCCGAACGGAAGCCCGCGGCGCCTCCCCCTCGTCTTTGCCGGACTAAATCCGACAACCCGCTTCCCGCCGTCGATGCACGGGCTGACGGGTCAAGCCCCGCAATGACGAGGGAACGGACGCCATCCGTCCAGTTTCAGGGCCGTGTAACAGCCCAGGTAGGGCGGGCTTTGATCAGGTGGTCTGGAGTTCCGCGATCAGACGATCGGGCCGACTGGCCAATGCCCGTAAGATATCCCACCCCTGCTTTCTTGCTGTCGAAAGCAGCGATCGAATCACAGCAAAATCCTCCGCA
>CAMATI010000318.1 GCA_945861095.1 Asaia bogorensis
ACCTTGGAATCACGGTAGAAAAAATGAGGGGATGGCTGAGCAGCCAGCCAGTTCGATATCGTCGTTGTCACCCGGGAGGACTTCGGGGACACGGAGCGGCGGGTTGCGCGGTCCGTTGCGAGATACCGCAATTTCAATTTGCGGTACGAAGTGTTCAGCCCTCCCACAGACCTTAAACTGCCGTTGCAGGGGCGTTACTCCCTGGATAATTATTCCAGGCTATGGCTGGCGGATTTCTTTCCAGCCTCGGTCGATCGTGTGCTCTATCTCGACAGCGATCTGATCGTGGTGGGCGACATCCAGGAATTGTGGGACATCGACCTCGGTGGCCGCCTGCTGGCGGCGGCGTCGATTCCGGGATCCACGAAATGCGGTTTGCTGTCCATCCCGGAATGCTACGGCTATTTCAATTCCGGCGTTTTCGTGATCGATCTGCGCCAGTGGCGGGAAACCCGGGCGATCGACGAAGTGGTCGCCTTCGTTGCGGCCAATCCCGATAAGCTGGCGGACGTCGATCAGGACGTTCTGAACGCATGTTTTTATAACCGGCGCGCGCACCTGCCCTATATATGGAATGTGATCAGCCCGTTCTATTTCGCCCATCATCCGCTCGGCCTCAGCCAGGAAGAAGTTGAGACAATCCGGCGCGATGCGAGAATCGTGCATTTCAACGGTGCCTCCAAACCCTGGAGCTATATGAGCAAGCATCCCCGCCGAGCGGACTATCTCGGGTATCTGCAATTGAGTGAATGGAGGGATTATGTGCCCCCCGATCGAACCTTGTTGAACATGACCAAGAAGCAAATGGCGCGATTCCTTCCGCGTTGGCTTGTCCGTGCGCTACGCTCCTAGAGGTCTGGACCGGCTACGAGGTCATCGCCACGGCCCGCGACGGCCGAACCGGACGATGTGCCATGCTTGCCTGCCCCCGCGATTCTGGAGGGCGCGTTGAGCTGGTCGTTTGAAACCCTCGGCAATGCGATCGTGCAGGTTTTCGAGAATGGCCAACCCATGCTCGTCACCGATCCGTGGCTGCTGGGATCGGCCTATTTCGGCAGTTGGGAGCTGGAGCGCCCGCTGACCGAGACGCAGTTGGCCAATGCCCGAGGCTCCCGCTTCGCCTGGTTCTCCCACGGGCATCCCGACCATTTCCACATGGGCTCGATCGAGACGATCCCCCGTGATGTGCAAATGCTGCTGCCCGACCACTACGACGATGAGCTGAACCGGTCCCTGACGGACGCCGGGTTCACGACGCGCATCCTGCCGTCGAAGACCTGGGTCACCCTGGCGCCGGGCCTTCGGGTCATGAGCGTATCGAACGAGAACATGGACGCGATCCTGGCGATCGACGCCGGCGGCACGTTGCTGCTGGACAAGAATGACTCGCCCTTTTGCGGGGAGGATCGTTTTTTCCGGCATCTGGTAGGCCAGTTCGCGAACAGCTATCTGTTTGCTCTCTGTGCATTCGATGCGGATATGATCAATACGTATGATGGGGAGATGCGCTCCTTGCTGGACCCGGCGGCGGAATTGAAGCCGGGAACGATCTGGGGGGCGGCCAGAATTGCGCATTCCCTGGGGGTTCGGAACTTCTGCTGTTCCTCGTCCCAGCATATCTATGCGCGCCCGGATTCCGCCTGGGCCAACGGTTTCCGGATCACCTGGCCGGATATGCAGCGGTACTGGACGCAAGATGACATCCGGCTGATCCCCCCGTTCAGCCAGGTCGACCTTACTGACGGTCGGCTGGTTCGGACCGACTGCGACGATGTGGCACCTCCTGATTCCCGCATACGATCCGACGTCGTGGATGACTGGTCGGAACGGTTGAGCGAGGAAGAATGGGTGAAGGTGGAACGGTTCGCCCGTCAGTTTGAGACCTTGCGCGATTGGCAGGACTTCATTGGGTTCAGCGTCGGCGGCGAAGCGCGGCGCTTTTTTCTGCGTCCGGGGGCTGAAAGCCAGCCAGCTTCCAAGCAGGTCGGCGTGGTGTTCCATGTGCCGCGCGCGCCGCTGCTGGAAACGGTCGAATACGGCTATTTCGACGATCTTCTGATCGGCAATTTCATGAAGACCCAGCTTTTCAACATGAAGCTGTACCCGATCTTCACGCCGCGCGTGGCCAAGCTAGGGGGCAACGCAAAAGTTTTCACCGCCGCCGATCTGCGTCGGTTCCAGGCACATTACTTCCGGGCCTCACCGCTGGCGTTTTTGCGCTATCGGGCGCAACTGGCGGCGCGCTACTCTATCGAACCCAGGATTCGTGCCTGGTCGCAGGCTCTGGGCCTGTTTCCCCTGCTGCGCTACCTGAAAAGGAGGGTCGTGGGTGCCCCGCGGACATCCTGACCCTGCCGACCGGGCGGCACGTGGGGGGACCTCTCTGGGTAGCGTGCCCCTGACGGGTTCGGATACGCCGAGATTCGACGTTGTATCCTATCCGTCCGATACGAAGCCGGTTCTCCTGATGGTGGTGGACTGCGAGGAGGAGTTCGACTGGGACAATCCAGTTCGCGGCGCCGCCTACACCTTGGAATCAATGTTATGCCTCGGGCCCTTGCAGGCCGTGCTAGAACCGCGCGACTTTCGGGCGACCTATGTGGTCGGCTATCCGATCGTCGACGATGCCACGGCCTGGAAGCCGCTCGCCCGACTGCATGCCGATGGGCTTTGTCAGGTCGGCGCGCATTTGCATTCCTGGGTCACGCCGCCCTACCCGGAAGAACCCAGCATCAGCCATTCGTTCCAGGGCAATCTCGAAGCCGGTATCGAGCATGCCAAGATGGCCCGTTTGGCCGACCGCATCGCATCCCGCTTCGACATGCGTCCGCTGATCTTCAAGGCCGGCCGGTACGGGTTTGGATCGGCGACCGCGGCGGCGCTGGAAGCGCTGGGGTTTGAGATCGATGTCAGTTTCATGCCGCACTGGCGCTATGATGAACAGGGCGGGCCCAGTTTCGCTTTCGTGCCGGTCGATCCGTTTTGGCTGAGGCCCCAGGGGCGGCTGCTGGAAATCCCCCTGACCGCGGGTTTCACCGGATTGGCCAGCGGGGTGGGGGCCTGGCTCTACAACCAGGTCGACCGTCCATCGCTACGCTTTGCCCGCCTGCCGGGGCTGTTGGCGCGCACCGGCCTGCTCAATCGTGTCCGCCTGACGCCGGAGGGCATTCCGGTGGAAGATGCCATCCAGTTGACCCGCGCCCTGTTCGCGACAGGGCTGCGCGTGTTTCAGGTCAGTTTCCACAGCACATCGCTCGTCCCAGGCAAGAGCCCCTATGTGGCGAACGCACAGGATCTGCGCCGGCTGCTGGATTGGATCGCCACCTATCTCGACTTCTTCACCGGAGAGCTTGGCGGCATCGCCGGCCGCCCGGACGATATCCTGCGGGATGCGCGCCTGCGTTTGGGGCGGGCGATCCCTGCCGCGGATCCCTGATCAGGACCGAGGGATCTCGCCACCTTCCGTCAGCATCGCCCGGAAATAGGCGGCGGTCTTGTTCAGCCCGTCCTCCAGCGGCACCGTAGGCTCCCACCCCAGGATGCGACGCGCCATGGTGATATCCGGGCAGCGTTGCAGCGGATCGTCCTGCGGCAGCGGAAAGGTCTGGATGCGCGAGGCCGACCCGATATTTCGGATCACGCGTTCGGCCAGTTCGCGGACCGGAATTTCATGCGGGTTGCCGATATTGATCGGCCCGGTTACTTCCCGGTCGCTGCCCATCAGGCGGATCAGGCCGTCGATCAGGTCGTCCACATAGCAGAAGGCACGGGTCTGGCTGCCATCGCCGTAGAGGGTGATGTCCTGCCCCCGCAGCGCCTGAACGATGAAATTAGACACGACGCGCCCGTCATTCGGATGCATGCGCGGGCCGTAGGTGTTGAAGATCCGCGCGACCTTGATCTGTACGTTGTGCTGGCGGTGATAGTCGAAAAACAGCGTCTCCGCGCAGCGTTTGCCTTCGTCGTAGCAGGCCCGAGGCCCCA
Organism: Asaia bogorensis; assembly: GCA_945861095.1. Lineage (GTDB taxonomy): Bacteria > Pseudomonadota > Alphaproteobacteria > Acetobacterales > Acetobacteraceae > Rhodopila. Next base: position 3,985 of record CAMATI010000318.1, read on the forward strand.
ACGGATTGACGTTGCCGCGATATTCCTCGGTCTGCGGATGCACGGTCGGGTCGCCATAGACCTCACTGGTGGACGCTTGCAGGATCCGCGCGCCGATCCGCTTCGCCAGGCCCAGCATGTTGATCGCGCCGATGACGCTGGTCTTGGTCGTCTGCACCGGATCGAACTGGTAATGCACCGGCGATGCTGGACAGGCCAGGTTGTAGATCTCGTCGACTTCCACATACAGTGGGAAGGTAACGTCGTGGCGCAGCGCCTCGAACTGGGGATTGCCCAGGAGATGCGCGATATTGTCCTTGCGGCCGGTGAAATAATTGTCGACGCACAGGACGTCGGCGCCTTCCCGCAGCAGCCGTTCGCACAGATGCGATCCGAGGAAACCAGCCCCACCGGTCACGAGAATACGTTTGCGCGTCAGTGCCATGGGATATCCGGTTCTGTGGAAGTCTGGCGAACCTGACAAAACCCAACCGCGCTGACAAGCAATTAAAGCCGATGCCGCCGACGCCTTGCCTGGGCTGGTGAGCGGAACGTCTTCGCGGGTGACAGCCCAAGGGAGCGGCCCAGGGGTATGGCCCAGGGGTATGGCCCGGGGGAACGGCTCCAGGGGACCAGATAGCCGGGACACGACGCCGATGCTACTATCCGGGCCGCATGCCCCCGCACCGCCGGCGGCAAAAGCACGCCTGCCTCAATCAATCAGGGAGTTGAAATCATGGCTGACCGGCCGTTCACCCAAGCCGACCTCGATGTGCTGGCACAATGGGACACGCCCACGATCTGCAACGGGTTGGAAGTGGTGGTGCCGGAACGGCGGGCCATCGGTTTCACGGTGGAGCCGATGGTGTGCATCGACCCCAAGGCCAAGCCGATCGTCGGTCTGGCGCGGGTGGGCATGATCCGCTCGACCGAGCCGCCGCGTGGCAAGGTCACCGACCGGGCGGATTGGTATGATTATGTCGCCGCGACCGACTTCCCGACCATCGCCGTGATCCAGGATATCGACGGGCGCATCGGCTACGGCGCCTACTGGGGCGAGGTCCAGTCCACCGTGCACAAGGCGCTCGGGTCCATCGGCTGCGTGACCAATGGATCGTTCCGCGACCTCGATGCCTGGGCGCCGGGATACCAGATGATCGGTGGTCGGATTGGGCCGAGCCATGCGCATGTGCATATGGTGGATTTTGGCAAGCCGGTTAACATTTTTGGGATGCAGGTCGGCCACGACGACGTCATCCACGCCGATTTTCATGGCGCCGTTGTGATACCCGCCGATGCTGTCCGCAAACTGCCGGCGGCGATCGACCTGATCTCTCGGCGGGAGAAGGTGATCCTGGATGTCTGCCGGTCCGCCGACTTCACCCCGGCCAAACTGCGGGATGCTCTGAAGCGCGCGGGGGAGATCCACTGAGCCGGGCCTGACCCACCGGTTGATCCCGGAGGCTGCTTTTCGGGCGGCCTCCGTGGACGACGGTCACCGTGTCCCCTGGAATGTTCCGGGCCGGCGAAAGGGCGCCCGTCAAATTTTGCGCCGTAGCTTCCGCACGACCTTTGCGGTCGAATTCAACACATGCCGTTCGGCTCCATCCGGACGTCCGCTCAGCACCCACAACCCCGCCGCCGCCGCGACATAGACCACCGCGCCGACCGCCGAGCGTTCGCAGAGGTCGAGCAGGGATGGAAGCAAGGTCGGGGAGGTGGCCGGCGTCCAGGCCATGCCGCATGCGTGCATCACCGCCACCATCGCGCCGACCGCGACCGCCGGCCGCCACAGCCGCGATCCCAGCGCCGCGAAGCTGAGCCCGACGCGGTGCAACGTGAGGCGGAGTACTACACCCTGCATGATCAGCAGCGACAGGCCCGCGGCGACGGCTGCCCCGACCAATCCGTACATCGTGATTCCGACGATCAGCAGCGCGACCCGCGAAACCGCCGCGGCCGCGGTGATGGCAACGATTTGGCGCATCAATCCCTGCGCCACCAACAGGGTGCCGCCAACGATGCCGAAGATCGACGCCGTGGTGACCGGAGCGATGATCTCGATCAGCGGAACGACCTGATCCCACCGAGCGCCCAAGGTGACGTTCACCATTGGATGGGCAACCAGGGAAATCCCGAAGCCGGCGGGCAAGGCCACCAGGACTCCCAATCCGATGGTCTCCAGGAACAGAGCGGTCTTCGTCGCCTTCGCTTCCAAGACCTCCGCGAAACCTGGAAACAATGCTCGGTTCAGCGGCTCCAACAACTCGGTTGTGGGCAGGCGGCCGATCTCGGTCCCAATGGACAGCATGCCGGCGGCTTCCGTGCCGAGGGAATGGCCGGTCACGACATTGTTTGCCTGTTCCTCGATCCTTGCCAGAATTCCCACCAACCAACTCCAGGCGGAAAATCCGGCAATGCGGTTCCAGGCCTTCAGGCTCAACCGCGGGCGGTAGTCCGACATCGTGTAGGTCAGGATCAACCGGACGACCCGGCTGGCCAACAATCCCGCGACCAATGCCCAGTAGCTGTGCCAGATCAGTGCCGTTCCGACGGTGACGGCCACGCCGATCAACCGCGTGCGGAATTGCAGGTCGAATTCCTTGCGAAAATCCAGGTCGCGGCGGAAATCGACGATGCCGATATTCTCGGCCGAGGAGATCATGACACCCACGGCCAGGGCCAGGAACACCACTGCCAGGCGCGGTTCGTTGAAGAAATTCGCCGCCGGCCAGGCCAGCAGGGCGATCAGGATGGCGGTGATGACGCCACGCACGAGCGATATGGCAAAGCCGGTATCGTACAGCGCCCGGTCGCGGTTCCGGTCCCGGATCAGCGCATCCTGCACGCCGATGGCCGACAGGGCGTCGACCGAGGCGATGACCCCGGTGGCGATGGCGATCAGGCCGAAATCCGACGGTTCCAGCAGCCGCACGAGGATCAGTGTGCTGACCAGACCGACATTCCGCGACGCCAACCGCCAGGCGATGACCCAGGCCGTGCCTTTGGCAACCCGCGCTGAAGTTGACGCGCCAGGGGGGGCGCCAGCGGACGTGCCAGGGGACGTACCAGGGGGTGCGCCAGCGGACGCAGGTGGGGATACGGGCGGGTCCGGGGGGGCGCTCACGTTTGGTGCGACCGCCGGTTCGGGGTCGGCTTGGGTCGGAGTGTCACGTGGTCGGTCCCTGGGCTCATCGCGTCGCGCGGAGCTTCGCATAGCGAACTCGGCCGGGCCGAAACAGCGAATTTTCCAGAACCGGTGTTCGGAGGCGGTGCGGGTTACACCGGTTCCAGAGCGGCATCATGCTGACTGGAAACGGCAAACCGCTCTAGCAGCCTGTCGGACTTACGCCCACCGGAGGCTCATGTTAGAATCGTAACGTCGATTCGCTCCCTCCCCGGATGCCGCCAATGAGCAACTTCCGCCCCACCGATCGCCTAACCGGCTTCCTGATGCCGCCGTCTATCGATGA
>CAMATI010000319.1 GCA_945861095.1 Asaia bogorensis
ACCGCTTTTTGTATCAGGCTGGGTTACGTGACTCGAGGTATGACCCGGTCAGTTGGGCCAGCTTCCCGTTGCAGGTGGCGGGGCGACTTGGCATCCAAACCTACTGCCTTGGAATCACAGGAGAAAAAATGAGGGGATGGCTGAGGGCCTGGATGGCATTCATTGATTGGCATCGGTATCCGTGATCATCATTGACCTAAATCAACCTAAAAGGAGTAAACCGGGTTATATTAGACCATACGAAATCTTCGCTGGGGTGGTGGAATGCCGCATGACCGATACCAGACTGTGCAGGGCCTGGCCGACAGGCTGGAAGTCGCCGAAGCCACCGTGCGGCAATGGATCAAGTCCGGAGCACTGCGTGCTATCGACATCGGCAAGGGCTGGCGGATTTCCGACACGGATCTGGAGCGGTTTCTGAGCGCGCGGGCGACGGTACCGCGGGAGAAGAGCGACACGGGAGCCAGCGGCCAAGCGGATCGGGAGGGGTGAAGCGGTCTTATGTCGTCGCACCGCCCAAGTGCCTGCCGGGACGCTCCGACCACCCTCAAGTGAAGGCTGCGCCTGAGCAGCGCCAAGGACAGGATGCGCCGGCTGGCATAATCGCGGCAAATCGGGATAACCTGCACCCAGTCCAGGAATGTCTGGCCGCCATGGCCCACGCGGGGCGACGGGTTGGCCCAGCGAAACAGCAGCGCTCATCAAGGGAGAGTCGCATATGAACGACGTAGTGCAGGCCGAGCGGTCATCGGCCAAGGAATCTGGCCTCGATTTTGACGCGATCGTGATCGGCGCGGGCGTTTCGGGCCTTTATCAACTCTACCGGCTCCGCGAACTCGGGATGACGGCCCGGGTGTTCGAGGCGGGTTCGGGCGTGGGCGGGACCTGGTACTGGAACCGCTATCCCGGTGCCCGGTTTGATTCCGAGAGCTGGACCTATGGCTACTCGTTCTCTCAGGAACTGCTCGACGAATGGGACTGGGAGGAGCATTTCGCCGCCCAGCCGGAAACCGAGCGGTACCTGAACCACGTCGCCGACCGGTTCGACCTGCGACGCGACATCCAGTTCAGCACCGTTGTTACCGCCGCGCATTATCGGGAGGACAGCAATAGCTGGGACCTCACGCTCGACAACGGGACGCACTGCACCGCACGGTTCCTGATCACCGCGGTCGGCGTGCTGTCGGCACCGACGATGCCGCGCATTCCCGGTGTCGAGAGCTTCAAGGGCGAGTCCTGCCACACCCATAGCTGGCCCAAGGAGCCGGTCAGTTTCGCGGGCAAGCGGGTTGCGGTGATCGGGACCGGCGCCACCGGCATCCAGACCATCACGGAGGTGGCGAAGACCGCCGCCCACCTGACGGTGTTCCAACGCACTGCGCAATGGTCGGCGCCGCTGCACAACTCCAAGGTCACGCCCGAGGAGATGAAGAAGATCCGGGAGAACTACCAGGATATCTTCGCGCGGTGCCAGGAAACGGTCGGCTGCTTCATCCACGCCGCCGATCCAAGGTCCGTGTTCGAGGTGACGGAAGCCGAGCGGGAGGCGTTCTGGGAGAAGCTGTATGGAGAGCCGGGGTTTGGCATCTGGATGGGCAATTTCCGCGATGTCCTGATGGACCGGGACGCCAACACGCTGATGTCGGAGTACCTCGCCCGGAAGATCCGCGAACGCGTGAAGGACCAAGCGGTCGCCGAGAAGCTGGTTCCCAAGAACCACGGCTTCGGGATGCGCCGGGTGCCGCTGGAAAGCGGATATTTTGAGGTCTACAACCAGCCCAATGTGAAGCTGGTCGACCTGCTTGAAACGCCGATCACGGCCATCACGCCGACGGGCATCCGCACCAGCGATGCCGATCACGAATTCGACATGATCATCTACGCGACCGGCTTCGATGCGATCACCGGCGCCTTCGACCGGATCGATATCCGTGGCGTCGGCGGCGTGTCGCTGAAGGAGAAGTGGCAGGATGGCCCTCGGACCTTGCTGGGCATCCTGGTGGACGGGTTCCCCAATTTCATGATGGTGATGGGTCCGCATGCCGGTCTGGGCAACTTCCCGCGCGCGGTGGAATACACATCCGACTGGGTCACGGCGCTGATCCGGCACGCGCGCGATCGTGGCATGACCCGCGTCGACGCCACGCCGGAGGGCGTCGCCGGCTGGACGGATCACGTTATAGAAACGAATGAGGGGCTGCTGTTCACCGAGGCCGATTCCTGGATGACCGGCATCAACCGCAACGTGGACGGCAAGGACGTCCGCAGGGTCATGCGCTACAGCGGCGGCCACCCTGCCTTCCGCCAGCGCTGCGACGCGGTGTCCGGCAGCGGATACCAGGAGCTGTCGCTGTCCTAGCCAAAGGGTCGGCGGGTGCGACCGATCGGTCGCACCCGCTGACAGACGGGCCTGCCAGCACCGTTATCTCGGGCCCCTCCGTCATTGCCGGGGCAAGTCCGGCAGGGACGGCGCGAGGACCCGCTATCGGTCGTTGTTTCGGCCGATCGGTATTACCGCCCGCCCGCCACGGGAAGGGTGACGCCGGTCACGTAGCTCGCCTCGTCCGACGCCAGATACAGCACCGCGTCGGCAATCTCGCTGGGCTGACCGAGGCGGCGCATCGGCACTAGCAGATGCGGGTTGTAGGGGTTGGTGCCACGCATCTCCTCGAACATCTTCGCCGTCCGCTCGGTTTCGATCGGCCCGGGCGCTACGGCGTTGATGCGAATGCCGTGTTCGGACAGTTCCAGCGCCGCGTCGCGGATGAAGCCGTGAATGCCTGCCTTGGACACGGAATAGGCCGCGCCGCCGGACTGATGGGCGGTCCACGGAGTCCCCTCCCGCGCGCCGGACGACATGCAGATGATCGCCCCCGACCGGCGCGGCATCATCACGCGCAACGCCGCGCGCGTGCACAGGAACGTGGATCGCAGATTGAGCCGCAGGGTGAAGTCCCAGGCCTCGACGGTCATGTCCCACAGTTTCTGGTTGCGGGACCCGCCGACATTGTTGACCAGCACGTCGATATGCGGATGGGTGGACAGGATTTGCGCAAAGGCGGCATCGACCGCGGCCTCATCGGTGACATCGGCGGAGATGCACAGTGGCGGCGCGCCCGGCAGGGTTGATGCCGTCTGGCCCAGCCGGTCCGCGTCCATGTCCAGCAGCGCGAGCGTGGCCCCTTCATCAGCGAATTTCCGCGCGATCGCGGCACCGATGCCGTGTGCCGCGCCGGTGATCACGGCGATCTTTCCCGTCATGCGTCCCATGTCAGTTTCCCCACGGTCAGTTGATGTTCGATCCGCCATCGACGTCGATAATATCACCCGTCATGAACAGCGGCTCCGCCGTTGCCAGGAGGACGACGACCACCGCGATGTCCTCGGGCGTGCCGACCTGACGGCAATTGCGCGCCCGATGCCGCGCGCAACGCCGGTCACGGTCGCATCCTGGGTTGTCTGGTCCGACATCCGTTCGCCTCCCGATGCACGCCGGGCACGGTCCCACGCTTGCTCGCCCGGGTCCAGGTCCCGGCCCGATGACCCGGCGCGCGGGACCGGTCAGCCCGGCACGGGTTCTGGGCGCGTGCCGACCCGGGTGCGTCCGGGGCCGCCGAACAGGATCTGGACGATCCCTGCCAGGATGCCGATCGCGACCCCGATGCGCCAGGCGAGGTCGTAACTGCCGAACATGTCGAAGATCGCTCCGCCGCCCCAGGCGCCGATCACCGATCCCATTTGGTGGATGACGAACGACACGCCCAGCAAGGTCGCCATGTTCCGCGTGCCGAACAGATCGGCGACATAGCCCGACACCAGCGGAATGACGCCCAGCCACAGCATCCCCATCGCGGCGGCGAAGATGATCGTGGTGGTGGGTGTCGGCGGCAGCATGAAATAGAGCGCCAGCACAACGGACCGACCCAGATAGGTTATGCCCAGCAGGATGTTCTTCGCGTGATGCTGGCCCAGCCATCCGGCAAGCAGGCACCCCGCGATGTTCACCCCGCCGATGATCGCCAGCGCGGTGGCGCTGAGCATCGGGTCCTGCCCGCAGATCGCCAGGTAATTCGGCAGATGCGTGTTGATGAAGATCAGTTGCAGCCCACACACGAAATGCGTCGCGCACAGCACGACGAAGCGGCGATTGCGCAGCGCCTCCCCGACCGCTTCCCGCGCCGAGGTACGCTGCATCTGCGGCTGCGGGATCCGGTCTACCCGGCCGGTGAGCATCGCCGCCGGCACCATCGCGATGGCCAGCACCACGAACATCCCCGCGCCCCAGCGCCAGTCCCACACGCCCAGCAGGCCCTGCAACGCCGGCGCGATCACCAGCGTGCCCACGGAGGAAAAAGCGCCGACAATGCCCAGAATGACGCTTCGCTTTTCCGGCGAAACCGCCCGCGCGGTCGCGGTCATCGCCAAAGACGACCCGGTGCAGGCGATGCCGATGCCGATCAGCGACTGGGTAAGCACGAAGGTTGCCAGCCCGGTCGTGGCCGTCATCACCGCCATCGCCGCGATGAAGGTGACCGCCCCCAGCACCATGACCGGGCGCAACCCCCATTTGTCCGCCATCGCGCCCAGCGGCGCCTGAACCAGGCCCCAGATGATGTTCTGCACCGCGATCGCGAAGGTGAAGTCCGTGGCCGACATGCTCAGGTCCTGAGTCATCGGCGGCAGGAACAGGCCCAGGCATTGGCGCATGCCCATGGCCAGGCTCATCATCACCGACGCCCCGATCAGGATCGGCAGCGGCTTCAGGCGTATCGCTGGGGTCATGGCCTCTACGTTTCCGATTTGGCGACAGCCTGCCTGGATTGGGGGGGAGGTCAAGTGTCGTCTCCGCACGTCTCCCCACGTGGCCTCGCGCGGCGGCCCCGGCGACAGGCCCAACCGAACCGACACAGCCGAACCGGCCCTATCCGCGCAAGCCGGCGTCGGTTATCTCCGGCTGGGCGGAACGGGCACCTTGCGCCCCGACCCAGCTTGCGAGAGGCAGCGATGCGAGACGGCGTTGATCCCTGGCGTACCGGCGACCTTGCCTATCTGGAACGAGAAATCAACTACTGGACCGGGCCGATCGGATATCAGGCCTGCGCCGCGGGCGTGCAGGCGGCGCGAGACCTTGCCGCCCGGTTCGGCATGGCGCGAGTCGCGGTGCTGCCGGCCTGGGCCGCCCGCTACGACGGCGTTCTGACCGACATCGTGGCCGGCATCGACCCGGCCGGGCGCGTGCTGGACTGCGCCGGCGCCGAAATCGTCGTGATGCCGACGGACGCCAGCCTGTTGCGCTTCGTGGACTGGTGCGGCCAATACGTCACCTGGGCGTGACGCCTCGGCCGGCCGAGTGATCGGTGGGTCCGACACCAACCGCCCCAACCACTGCCCTATCGGTGGCCGCTATCAGTATGGGTGGCCACTGTCAGTATGGGTAGCCACTGTCAGTATGGGTAGCCACCGTCAGTATGGGTAGCCACCGTCAGTATGGGTGGCCGCTGCCCTGTGGGTGGCCACTGTCAGTAGGGGTGGCCACTGTCATTGCGAGCGTAGCGAAGCAATCCAGGGTCCTGGCGTCGTCGATCCTGTTGGTTGCCCTGGATTGCCACGCTGCGCTCGCAATGACAGTGGCCACCGGTAGGGCGGCAGGTCCGCTTCTCCCCTATTGCAGCCTCGGCCCAGGATCCATCCCCAGCAGCGCTCGGCCGCCAATCGGATACCATTCGGGCGCGACCATGCCGGTCTGCCCGACCGTGTGCAGGTCGCGCCAGCACTCCGACATCCGCGTCGCGCGCTTGAACCCCGTGGTGCCGCTGAAATGGTACACCATGTCCATCGCCTGACGCGCCGCGTCCCCCGCGTGCACCGCCGCCAGCCGGCAGCGCGCGCGTTGCTGCAACGTCGTTTCTCCACCAGTCGCCACGGTGTTCCACAGATCGGCAACCGTCGCCGATCGCCAAAGCCGAGCGGCGCTGAGCATGGTGTCGGCGCGGGCGACGGCTTCCTGGGCCTGCTCGCTCTGGGCCAGGGTCGCGCTGCCCCGCCCGCGTGGCACTTTCACCCCGGCCAGTTCGATCAGCGCCGCGATTCCCGCGCGGGCGATGCCGGTGACCACCGAGCTGTGATGCGGCCCAAGCCAGGCGACCGAGGGCAGGGCGTAGGGCAGCCCCGCCCAGCGCGACCATTGATTGTCCACCGGCGCGCCGGCCTGGTAGACGACGCGGTGCTCCGGGATGAACACATCGGTAACGGTCCAGTCGAAACTGCCGGTGCCGCGCAGGCCGGCGACATCCCAGGTGCCCGGAACCACCTGGGTTTCCGACTTGCGGAACACGCCGCGCCAGTGGCCGGGGGCGCCGCTGGGTCCGGGGCGCGGCGTCCCGTCGTCCATGATCTGGAAACTGCCGAGCATCCAGGTGGCCTCCATGCAGCCGGTGCCGAAGGTCCAGTGCCCGGTGACGCGGTATCCGCCCGGCACCGGAACGGCCAGCCCGCCCCCCGCGACGGCGGTGCCGGCCCCGACGAAATCGGCGCCCTGGCCGTGGATTTCCTCCACGCCCGCATCCGGCAGCGCCAGCATGACCAGCTTCACGATGTTGTTGTTGGCGATGTTCCAGCCGACCGACCCGCATCCCTCGGCCAGGGTTTCCACCACGCCGGTATAGGTCACGGGATCGACCTGCAACCCGCCCAGCGCCCGAGGCATCACCATCCGGTAGAAGCCGGCATCGTGCAGTTGCGCCACGAGTTCGGGGGGGAAGCGCTGCTCGCGGTCGATCCGTTCGGCGAAGCCGCGCAATGTCGGGTGCATCGCGCGGGCCTGGCGCACCAACGGGTGAGCGTCGACATCCGTCGAGAGGCGCGTGTCCTCGACCATCGTGTCCATGGATTGCTTCTCCCGCTGGTGGTTCCGGCGCGTAGCCTGCGACTTTCCGGGCGGTTCGTCACCTGTGCCCGGTTGGGATGGTGGCTGGCGGAGGGAATTGCGCGGGAAGGGGTGGGTCCCGGCGGTGGAGGACGCGCGGTCGTGGCTCGGCACGTGGCAGTTCCGGTGTTCGGGGGGGCAGGGTGTGAACAGGCGAGGGGGTTGAGGGGCTGGGGCACCCATGCATAGGGGGGACGGCGATGGCTGCCGGCGGGAGAGGGGTATTCTCCGGATGATCGCCGTCCCTGGCGCCTGTCCGTCATGCCGGGCTTGACCCGGCCACCCGCCCCCCGAACCTGGTCCAACGCGTGCAAACACGGGTGTTTCCGCCATTGGGCGGGTGGCCGGGTCAAGCTCGGCCATGAGTGCGTCCGTGAGGACGCTTTGTCAGCGGGGTGCAAGTCCCCGTCTGGGTTGGTCGCAACCCAGCAATCGAAGGTAACTGCGTTGCCGCGAGGTGGCGTGGGGAGCAACCGGAGGTGAACCTTCAGTCCGTAGGATAACGAAC